>OMZU01000035.1 GCA_900315605.1 uncultured Eubacteriales bacterium
TCTCTGCTGATTCCTTCGATGTGTTTCATCTGTCATCACTCCGTTTGCTGTGCTGATTATATTATAGCATGGCTTGTGAGTTTTTGCACGGGCTGAATTGACAATTTTGGTCGAGCAGAAAAATTTCGCCTGAAAATAACGTTCGTTCCCGACTGTATTAGTATTGCTATAGTTTTATTAAAGCAACCGCAGGATCGCACCCGTGTTTGCAACCTATTTAACGATGCGCTTCTCTCCTATTTCAGAGGGCGTCTGAGAGGAGCTTTGGACTTTTGCCTATTGACAAGCGGTCACTGCATAACAGTATTAGAATGTGAAATTAAAAAAATTTTAAAAAATAACGAAAAAAATGTAACCAAATGTTGATGTGAAGCGTTTTATTATTGATAACCGTATATAACTTCACTTAAAGATATACAAATGAGGTGATATAAAAATACAGTAAAAAATTAAATTAAAATCTTAAGGGCACCTCTAAAAATTCATAGCTGCCCATAGTCACAAATCTTTCACAGCATATTTCTGCCAAAACTCCTCGTTATACGTCAGTATGACTTCGTCCCTCTGAACAACAGTGAATTTTTAGAGGTGCCCTTAACAAAATCAATATCAATCAAAAAAGAATTAAAAATTTAAAAAGGAGAAATCTTAAAATGAAAAAAACAACAAAAATCACTGCTTGTATACTTGCAGCGGTGATGACTGTCGGTATGGCGATTCCAGGCGTATCCGCAAAGGCAATCGACGAAGATATCAAACCGATTGAAGATTCTTGCGCTAAAACCGTTATTACTTATACCGATGGTACCCAGCGTTCGCTGAACGGAGTAGTTGACTCTGAGCAGCTCGAGAATACATCTGTTGTAGACAGAATTGCTTCTTATGAAGTCTTTTACGACAACAACAGCATTTTTGAGGTTCAGCTTAACGACATTGTCAGCAACAACAGCAGCGCTGTCGGAAGTTCTCAGAAGCTTAACGGCTATTACGCAATCACATTTAACGTTTCCGGAAATCGCGAGGGATTTCTTACCGGATTGACTGCGAAGCGTGTTATGACTATTGAAAATGCTATGATTGCCGCCTGCGATTCCGGCGAGGATTTTGAGGTTGAAGATATCGGCATCATGGATACTGAAAAAACAGGTATAGAAGGCGTTGACAGCAACCTTTGCTGGGCAGCCGCAACCTCAAATGTTCTTGCCTATACAGGTTGGGCAGATGCAACCGGACTCGGAGATGAAGATGATGTTTTCGATCTTTTTTCTGAAAAATTCAACGACGACGGCAGCTGGTCACATTGTGGTTTTAACTGGTTCTTCAACGGTATTCTTCCTTACGGTCCTGATACAATAGCTGCTCAAGCGGAAGCAAACAGCGGCGCATACATGACTGACTACGCTTACGACAACGTAGCGAAAACCTATGATTTGTTATCAGGCTCAAGCAATCGTATTGATGCCGCTAAAACTATTCTCAATGATTTGAAGAATGGACGCGGAATCGTGCTGTGCGGTGGACTTACCTTGGGCGCGCCGGTATTTTTCGGTGCTCACGCAATTACCTGCTGGGGCGGTCTTGTAAATAATAACTACGGTGAAAACGAGGAAGAACATTACGAAATGCTTTTCTTTGCTGATTCCGACAGTGATCTGACCAATCTTGAAAACAGACGTTCAGCTCCTAATAAAATTCATCCGCTTATTCTGTCTGCATATCCTGATTTAGATGAGAGCTTCTCTTCCAACTCATGGTACTGTGAAAACTACTATGGATTGTATCTTTCCGAGTTCACATCGGTTGCTCCTTATCCGGCTGATGGTCTGGCAGAAACTAGCGTCAAAGCGACAAAGGATATGAAGAACACAACTGATTTCAGCGTGAGCGGCGCTTTTATCTCTCCTTTCCAGGGAGTTGAGATCAATTACATGCCCATTTCTTCTTCAAATGATATTTATGCTGCTCCTATTTTTATCAACCACAGCGTTAATCCTTACAGCGGTCCTGTAAACTACAAGATTACGATTACCAACGGAAGCGGCAAGGTAGTTCGAAAGATAACAGCTGAGGAAAATATTAAACTTGATGGTTACAGCGTTCCTACCGTTGGTTCCTACCATAGATTCGATAAGCTTGCGGCAGGCAATTACACACTTAATGTACAGGTAAACTATACCAAGGCAGTTAAAGAGGCGTATTACACCAATAACACATACAGTCGCGAGTTTACTATCGGAAAAACATCTGCTGAAATTGCCGGTGCTTCTCTTAATACCGGCACCCAGAACAAGGGATTGAATGTTATGGGTCAGAAGCTTGTTTGCAATGAGCTTATCTATGAAAACATTCCTTCAAAAATCAAGAAAAGCATCGTAGACTGCTGTTATTATGTTTCTGAGTGGGACATGGAAACCGATACATGGTCAGACTGGGAATTGGCGGATGTAAGCGGCAAATATCCGGAAGAAGAAAATCCTGAAATTTTCTTGCCTGCTTCTTCAAAAAAGGTTGAAAGACTTCTTACAGTATTCGCATGTGATAAACTTGGATTTAAATACTTCATTTCCGAACCCTTCATGGGAGGTACTGTTTCAAAGTATCTGAATTTATTCAAAAGCAGCAAGGGTTTGAGCATTACTCAGGAACAAACAGGAACATCTTACAGCGGTCCATTTGTTGATACCGATTTCCATGTAACCGTAGACGGATTCTCTTCATGGCTCGGCAATGACAGTCAGGGCTTCTTTAACTACAACAATAATCCTTTTAATTACGCAAGAGAAACCGATCTCCTTGTATCATATTTTGACGATGAAACAAACTCATGGACTGATTGGGTTTGGCACGAAGAGGGCGGAATCGACTGGGATACCCTGCCTCTTTCCGGTGATATCAAGCTCTGCGCTGGCTACAGTCAGGCAAAGCTTCAGTTCTCATATCGCGCTTTCGGCGGCAAAAACTTCGTAGTTGAAACCGAACCCTTTACAATACATTCTCCTAAAGTAACCGTTTCAAAGTCCGCAAACAGCACAAAAGAACTTTCTGAGGTTTACAGCAAGAAGCCTCAGCTTGCAGAAGGCGAAAAGATTGTAGCGGTTATAAAGAATGTTTCCGATTCCTTTATAGGAACGGTTACCGGAAAATGCTACCTCGTGGCGGAAGACAAATACGGCAACTCTTATCAGCTTACCAAAAAAGTAAGTTACTCTGTACCTGAAGGTAAATATATCCATAAAACATTTACATCATTCAATTATCCCGATTTGACATATTTACCTGCCAACAGAACATATACAGTTCGTCTGATAGTGGAGGGCGCACTCTACAACGAAACAAATAATCTCGGCAAATTTAAAACGTCAAAGTCTTATACAAAGGCTGACGTAAACGCCGACAAAAAGGTAGATGTTTCCGATGTTACTCTTATGCAGAAAAATATCGCGAAACTTGAAACCTTCTCAAAGATTCAGTCATCATTCGCTGATTTGAACGGAGACGGCTCCGTAGATGTTATTGACGTGACATACGCTCAGAAATACATTGCCGGTATCGTTGACAAGCCCTACGTTTGATAATTTAATTATTCAAAATAAAATCTAAGCAAATCCCGGTTAGGCAAAAGTCTGACCGGGATTTTGCCATATTCTATATATTAAGGATACCCTATTTATTCTTCCCCCAAAAAGCAAAATATGATATAATAGAAGAAACTCCAAAAGAAACAGGAGAGATGAAGATGAGCCAGCAGAGTTTTTAGCGATTTTGAGTGCAAGTATGTGTAAGAAAATAACCAAGCGAGAGGAATTTCTCAACGTTATAGAAGGAACAAACTTTGGCTTCCTGCATCAGTATTGCAATAGTTTTATTAACAACCGTAGGGTCGCACCCGCGTGTGCGACCTCGTAAAATCACAGCCTAAAAAAGGGAAATATTGCTGAATAAATAAAAATACAATCGGGAACAAAGGTGTTTTTTAGTTGAATTCTATCTTCACGACCAAAACTCCACACTCCAAATTCCACACTCCACACTAAAAAAGGCAACGCCGCAGAATTTGCGGTGTTGCCTTGATTTTCAGTCGCCGAATTGGTTGAATCGGGACAAGAAGGTTTTTGTTCGCTGAGACTGAGGATTGTCGATCACCTGCTGAGGCGTGCCCTGCTCGGCGATAACGCCCTCGTCCATAAAGATTATTTTGTCGGCAACGTCGTGCGCAAAGCCGATTTCGTGGGTAACGACTATCATGGTGCTGTCGGAGCTTTTGAGCCCCCTGATAACGCTGAGCACCTCGCCCGTCAGCTCGGGGTCGAGCGCGGAGGTGGGCTCGTCAAAGCAGAGCACGTCGGGATTGAGTGCCAATGCCCGGGCAATTGCCACACGCTGCTGCTGACCGCCGCTGAGGTTGCAGGGATAGTCGTTCTTTTTTTCGAGCAAGCCGACCTTGCTCAACAGCCTTTCGGCGTTTTGGTTTATGGCTTCGGCAGCCTTTTTGTAGGTTTTTTCGCCCATATATTCGCCGTTGGTTTTGATCTGCTCCTTTGCGGCGAGCAGCGGCGCAAGGGTGATATTTTCGATCACCTTGTACTGGGGAAAAAGGTTGAAGGACTGAAAAACCAGACCAAAGTGGAGGCGGTTTTTTCTTATCTCGGCTTCTGTTTTCTTTGCCGGGTCGCTGCCGTCAAACAGCACGTTGCCGTTGACGGTTATTTTTCCGCTCTGGGGGGTCTCAAGAAAATTCAGGCAGCGCAGAAGCGTGGTTTTGCCCGAGCCCGAGGAGCCGATTATCGCGAGCACCTCTCCGCGTTCGAGCGAAAAGCTGATGTCCTTGAGCACCTCGTTTTTGCCAAAGCTTTTCTTTATGCTTTCAACATTTAGAAATGACATTTTCGCGCCTCCTTAGCCCTTGTAGTAGTCCAGCTTTTTCTCGATATATGAGAAAAGAAGCGTGAGCACGCCGCAGAATATCAGGAAAAACGCGCCTGTATAGAAGAGCGGCCAAATAAGACCCTGAGCCGAAAAGTTCTCAGCCTGCTTCAAGATTTCGGGGATCGCGATGACGCGCGCTAGCGAGGTGTCCTTTACAAGCGTGATGACCTCGTTGCTTATCGGCGCGGTGATGCGCTTGACCACCTGCAAAAGCACGATTTTGAAGAAGATCTGGCTTTTTTTCATTCCGAGAACCTGACCGGCTTCGTATTGTCCGCGCGGAATAGCCTCGATGCCGCCTCGGAATATCTCAGAAAAATAGGCGGAATAGTTGATGATAAAGGCGATCAGCGCGGCGTTCATGCGGTCAAACTTGATCCCGCCGAAAAGCAGCGGCGTGACGTAGAACACAACAAAAAGCTGGAGCATGAGCGGCGTGCCGCGGATTATCCACACCACGGTCTTAACCAACAGCCTGAGCGGAGCAAAGCGCGAGCGTGAGCCGAACGACACCAGCAAGCCCAGCGGGATAGCGGCAAGCAGCGTTACCGCAAAGATTATGCAGTTCTCGCCAAAGCCCTGAAAAAGCTTTTGGGTTACGTTTAAAAACTGCTCCATGGGTTATTTTCCCTTGACCAAAATCAGATCCTTGAGGCTGTATTTTTCGGCAATGGTATCAATTTCGCCCTTGTCGGCAAGAGCCTGGATAGCATCGTTTACCTTTTGAAGAGTTTCGGGGCTGTCCTTGCGGAAGGCAACTCCGTACTGCTCGGGCGCAAAGCTCTGGCTTTCTACCATTTTGAGGTCGGCGTAGTCCGAGCCCTCGCGCAGAGTTCCGATAGACATTACATAGTCGATCACGGCTGCGTCGGCTGTGCCTGATTTTACCTCAAGCAACGCCTTTGCCTGAGAATCAACGGCAACATAGCTTGCCTCCTTGAAGAAGTCCTCGCCCTGAGCAACTTCTTCGCCTGCGGATTCCTTTTCGGCAACAACAGTCGCGCCCTTGATGCCCTCGGCTGTGGAATATTTGTCAACGTTTTCTGCCTTTGTCACGAGGACCTGCTTGTTCTCCATGTATGGATTTGTGATATCCATGTTGGCTTTTCTTTCGTCTGTGATGGTAAGTCCGTTCCAGATGCAGTCGATGGTCTTGGCGTTGAGCTCGATCTCCTTTGAATCCCACTCGATCTCCTGGAATTTGGGCTTAACTCCGAGCTGCTCGCAAACCTTGGTCGCAAATTCGGTCTCAAAGCCTGTGAGCTCTCCGCTCTGGTCGTAGTAGTTCATCGGCTCAAAATATGTGATTCCGATAACCATTTCGCCCTTGTCGGCGATGTATGACCAATCACCGCCGGCAGCCGCAGCCTTGGTCGCGCCTGAGTCTGACGACTGGTCTGTGTTAGATGAGTTTGTGTTTGACTGGCCTGAGCAGCCTGCAAAAGCAAAAGCGGTCATTACGCCTGCCAAAGCCAAAGCGATTATTTTTTTCATGTTCTTTTCCTCCAAATTCTTTTATCGGCGTTTTAATAAAAAGATATTATAAAACGTCATTTCTTATTATTATACATTACCACATTAGTAAAGTAAAGCTATTTTTGTAATATTCTCAAATTATCGTCAAATTTTGATAATTAAAACAGCAGAAATCAATCGAAAAACAGGTGCTCGATCAGGATTTTTATTCCTATCGCAATAAGAACTATTCCTCCCAAGAGCTCCGCCTTTGACTTGAATTTCGTGCCGAAGATGTTTCCGATCTTCACTCCGGCAGCAGAGAACAAAAACGTTGTGCAGCCGATCATCAGGACCGAGCTGAGGATGTCAACGTCCAAAAACGCAAAGGTGACTCCCACCGCAAGCGCGTCTATGCTGGTCGCCACGGCAAGCGGAAGCATTGTGCGCGACGAGAACGAGGCGTTGAGCTCGTCGGGATCGCCGAAGGATTCCCTTATCATATTCGCACCGATCAGGCAGAGCAACGCGAAGGCTATCCAGTGATCCACGCTTTTTATCAGCGATTCAAACTGCTTTCCCAGCAGCCAGCCGAGCAGCGGCATTCCTGCCTGAAAGCCGCCGAAATACAAGCCGCTGATTACGCAGTGCCGGGGCTTTAGCCTTTTGACCGACAAGCCCTTGCAGATCGAAACCGCAAAGGCGTCCATCGAAAGCCCGATGGCAAGTATCAGAATCTCCCAAATTCCCATTATATCACCTGAAAACCAGTTGAACCAGTATCATATAAAATATCACTCCGCTGAAAACGCTCAGCAGGGTGTTCCTGCGCCAAACGTGGAGCCCCACGACCAGCGCAGCCGCCAAAAGCTCGGGCAGACAATACGGATATTCCAGCACCGACGCGCCCTTGAAGCAGTAGACCACCAACATTCCTATTACAGCATATGGCAATACGCTGCCCAAATATGTTATGACCTTGGGCTTTTTTCTGCCCTCGGGGAACGCCATGAACGGCAAAAAGCGCGTGAACGCCGTGACCACAGCCATGACCGCGATCAGCAGCAGCGAGCGCGGAACGTCAATCATCTGCGCTCACCTCTTTTCGTTTTTCGGGGTCGAGGCGTTTTCTGAAGATCACAAGCTCAGCCGAGATCATCACCATTGAGGGGATAATAAAAAAGTCTCTGCCAAAAACGCAAAGGCAAAAAAGTGTGGTCGCAACGCCCAAGATCGCAGGCAAATGCTCCTTGGTACTGAGCCACTGCTCAACAAAGATCACGATGAACAGCGCGGTCATCGCAAAATCAATCCCCGTGCTGTCGGGGATAAAATTGCCCAAAATCGCACCCAGGGTGCAGCCCGTTATCCAGTAGATGTGGTCGAGCAGGGTGACAAAAAAGTAGTATTTTTTTCTGTCGATATCCTTGTCGGGCTTTGCGGAGCAGACCACCGAATAGGTCTCGTCGGTGAGTCCGAATATAAGGTAGGGCTTGACTGCGCCAAAGCCCCTGTATTTGTCAAGCAGCGAAAAGCCGTAGAAAAAATGTCTGGCGTTGATTATCAGGGTCATAACGGCGGTCGTCAAAATGCTTGCGCCGCCGGCAAGAAAATCAACGCCGGCGTATTGTCCCGACCCGGCGAACATGGTTATGCTCATGAGAATAGCCCACCAAAAGCTGTAGCCCTTGCTTTGCAGCAAAACGCCGAAGCCGATGCCGAGTGCAAGATATCCGGCAAGTATCGGCAGACTGTCCCGAAATGCCACTTTAAACGTTCTTTTTGTCATTATTAATTCCTTTAGTACATAAAATATCTTGAATCCAAAATCTTGAATTTGTTCTTCTTAAAATCAATGATTCCTTCCTTTTTCAGCTCGCCCAGCGTGCGCGAAAGCGAGGCGCGGTCAACCGCCAAATAGCTTGCAAGCTCCTCGCGCGAAAAGATGATCTTGAAGCTGTAGGAATGGACGCGGTTAGATGTTATTTGAAGATATTTCAGCACCTTGTCTCTTATCGATCTTTGAGAGAGGATCATCATGTGCTGGGAGATATCAATAAACACCTGCCGCTGAGAGGCAAGCAGATTGACCAGTATATTGTGCTGGATGACAGCCAATGATTTTTCAACAATAAAAATAGAATTAGGATCGATCAGCATAAAATATGCGTCGGTATCCGCCGTCAGCTCGATGACCGAGTTGTAGTAGTCAAGGGTCGAGTACAAGATCCCCGAGGTCTCGCCCTCGCGGATGGATTTTAGGATCGTGCGGCTTCCGTCGTAGCCAACGCTGAAAATCTGGATATTGCCCTTGAAAACCAAGCCAATCATTCTCATATGCTCGTTTGGAAGCTGAAAGGTCTGACCCTTTTGTATGTTCTCAAAAAAAGGATTTGAGTGTTGAATAAACAGCGAAATATCCTCTGCGCTGAGCCCCGAAAAGAGTATTTGCCGCTCAAGAAGAGGAATATGCTCCTCGGTGAATATTTCTATGAAACGCTTCAATTTTTCACAACACCCCTTTCTTTTAGTGTGGAGTTTCGGTCGGGAAGATAGGTTTATTATCAAAAATCCTTTGTTCCCGATTGTATTATTATGATTTGATTTTTTCTATTAACCGTAGGGTCGCACCCATGTGTGCGACCTACCTATAAGCCAACGTTTGTTCCAAGGGCGCACACGCGGGTGCGCCCCTACGGAAAAATTTTTACAAACAAATATAAATATAGTCGGGAACAAACGTTTATCATAGATAAATTCTATCTTCCCGACCGAAACTCCACACTCCACACTCCACACTCCAAACTAAAAAAGCTTCAAACTAAAATAAAAGCTTTTCACTAAAAATCGCAGAGGCGACCTAATGCCGCCTCTGTAAATCATACGGGATGAACCATATTTTTCTTGTCGAGAAGGTCGCCGTTCACGCCTGCTTTGGCGTTTCTTCTCTTTTCAAAGAAGTCGAGCGCGACCTTGGGGAACTGGGCGTAGGACAAAACGTCCTCAGGCTGCTCGATCCACTCGGCGATCTCTGATCTGAGCTTGTCGAGCTCAGGCGCGAGCTGGTCGGCAGGTCTGCCCTTGATAACCTTTTTGTCGCCGATGATCTTCTTTTGGAACTCCGGCTTGATTGGCATAGGAGTTGTGCCGTATTCGCCGGCAACAAGTCCCTTGAATTCGTTGGTACACATCTTGTATCTCTCGCCGGTGATAACGTTGAACACCGCCTGGGTGCCGACGATCTGTGAGGTCGGGGTAACAAGCGGAGGATAACCCGAATCCTCGCGCACTCTCGGAACCTCCTCAAGCACCTTGTCGAGGTCGTCCTCTCTGCCTGCCTGCTTTAGCTGTGAGAGCAGGTTGGAGAGCATTCCGCCCGGAACCTGATAGATCAAAGCCTTTGCGTCGGTGGCAAGCATCTTGTGGTCGAGCAGTCCGCTTTCGATATATTTTTCTCTGAGCGTCATAAAATATGCTCTTATCTCGGCAAGCGCACGAATGCTCAGTCCGGTGTCGTACTTTGTGCCCTCAAGCGCAGCGACCATTGACTCGGTCGGCGCGTGAGATGTGCCCAGAGCAAGCGGACTGATCGCGGTGTCGATTCCGTCGGCTCCGGCTTCAACCGCCTTGAGCAGACACATCGAAGCAAGACCCGAGGTGTAGTGAGTGTGGAGCTGAACCGGCATTTCGGGCAGTGCCTTTTTGATCGCTCTCACAAGGCTGTCTGTTCTTGCCGGGGTGAGCAGAGCCGCCATATCCTTGATGCAGATAGAATCTGCGCCGGCGTCGGCTATCCTCTTTGCGTATTCAACGTAGTATTTGTCGGTGAACACAGGTCCGGTGGTGTAGCTTATTGCGACCTGAGCGTGGCCGCCCTCTTTGTTTGCCGCCTTGATCGCGGTCTTTAGGTTTTTGATATCGTTGAGAGCGTCAAAAATTCGGATAATGTCAATGCCGTTTGCGATCGAACGCTGAACAAGATATTCAACGCAGTCGTCGGCATAGTGACGGTAGCCGAGCATGTTTTGACCTCTGAAAAGCATTTGGAGCTTTGTGTTCGGGCAATGCTCCTTGATAGTGCGCAGTCTCTGCCACGGATCCTCGTTGAGAAAGCGCAGGCAGGCGTCGTAGGTCGCGCCGCCCCAGCATTCGAGCGAATAGTAGCCGATCTTGTCGAGCTTGTCAAGGATCGGTAGCATTTCCTCGGTCGTCATTCTTGTGGCAATGAGCGACTGGTGCGCGTCGCGCAGGGCAGTCTCGGTGATTCTGATTTTCTTTGCCATTTTCTTATCCCCTTTGCCGCTTAGTTCATTGTTACGAGAACTCTGCCCGAATCAACAGCCTCGCCCTTGGCAACGTCAACGGTAGCAATAGTTCCGTCCTGGGGAGCTTTTACGGGGGTTTCCATCTTCATAGCCTCGATGAACACAAGGTCGTCGCCTGATTTTACGCTCTGACCTGCGGAAACAACAACGTTTACAACTGTTCCGGGCATGGGAGCCTTGATCGCAACTGCTCCTGCCGAGCCGGAAGCCGCAGGCTTTGGTGCAGGAGCCGCCTTTGGCGCGGGAGCTGCCGGAGCCGCAGCAGGTGCGGAGGAGCCGCCGAGCTCCTCTACCTGAACGTCATATGCTGTTCCGTTTACGGTAATTCTTAAATTCTTCATATATATTATCCCCTTTATTAGCTTGTCAAAATTGGTTGGCTTATCAAATCGTAGAATGTTTCTTTGCGAGTGTGGGAACTCTCTTGCCCGAGAGCATGTCGAGAGCCGAGATCAGCAGGTTTCTGAGATTCTGCTCCTCGGTGATATCGTCAACATATCCGCACTGAGCGGCATTGAACGCCGAAAGCTTTTCGGCGGCGAATTTGTCGGCAGCAGCCTTTTGCTTTGCGACCGGCACCTTCATTACCTCGGGAGCCATAATAAGAGCGGCAGCCTCGGTGTTCACCGGAGAGATCACCGCGTCGGGCAAAGCGTAAACAACGTCGGCGTTCGCGCCTGTTCCGGCAAGCGCGATATAAGCCGAGCCGATCGCCTTGCCTGTTACGACCGAGATCTTTACGGTCGTTGCCTCGGCATAGGCGGAAGCAAGCCTTGCGGCAGAGCCGAGAGCCTCAAAGCCCGGGCAGTTCACAAAGGTTATTACAGGAATTGAAAATGCGTCGCAAAAACGCACAAAGCGTGCGGTCTTTGCCGCAGAAGCGCAGTCAAGAGCCTCGCCCCTTGTGTTGACAACTCCGACCGACTGACCGCCCAAACGGGCAAGTCTGGTTTTTGCGTGTTCGCCAAAGCCGTCAAAAAGCTTTAGCTTTGAGCCGCCGTCAACGATTCTGGTGACAATGCAGCCGCAGCCGTCGTCAACAGGCTGCTCGTCAAAGGACTGGGGCGGCATTGTGAGGTTGTTTGACGGAAGATAGAGAATTAGCTCCCTTGCCGCCTTGATCGCTTTGTCGGAATCATCGGCAACGATAGCCGCGTTTCCGTTTGAATAGTTATGATCTGCATCTGCGTTCTCTTCGGTCACGCTGAGAGAAAGCTTTGCCTTTTTGCTCATAATAACAATATCCGCGCTGACCGCGTTGAGTGCGTTGGTGCCCAGGCAATTGCCGAGCACTACCGAGATCTGCGGCACAACGCCCGAAAGAGAGGCTGCGCTGTTAAGAACGTCTCCGCAGCCTGCAAGAAGCTCTGCGCCCTGAGTTAATCTGCCGCCGTTGCTGTCAAAAAAGCCCACGACCGGCGCGCCTGTTTTGAGCGCGAGATCGTATATTTTTTTCAGCTTAGCCGCCTGAGCCTTGCTCATTGCGCCGCCGCATACGTCGCTGTTCTGAGCAAACGCATAGACCGGCGCGCCCTCAACCGTTCCAAAGCCGGCAACAGCCTCGGCGAGACCGTCGGCGGATTTTGCCAGAGCGTTGATTTCGCAAAAGCTGTCCGCGTCAAAAAAATCCGTGAGGATCTTGTAGGCGGAGGTAGAGGCGATCTCAGCCCTTGCGCGGTCAATTTTTTCTGTACTCATATTAATTCCTCCATTATATATGGTAATACGCGCGGATTTGCCGCGCATACATATTTTCTTATCATATATTATATCTTAAAATCGCACAAAGTACAAGAGTTTTTTTCATTTTTTTAGAGGTGCCTTTTATATCTAAAAAGAAAAAATGCTAAACAAATAAAAAACAGTCGGGAATAAAGTCATTCTTTAATCAAGACCTTTCTTCCCGACCGAAATTTTCCATTTTCCATTTTCAATTTTCAATTAATTAAGCGGGTTTGCCAAAAGCTTTTTGACCTCCTGCTCGGTCAGGTCGCGCCACGCGCCCTGCTTTAGCATACCCATTTTTACTCCGCCGATCTGGGTGCGCCTGAGCCTTGCCACCTCAAGCCCCACTGCCTCGCACATTCGCCTGATCTCGCGGTTTTTGCCCTCGTGAAGGATCATCTCAAGAACCACTCTGCCGTCTTGCTTTTCGAGCACGTGAACGATAGCCGGAGCGGTTTTTTTACCATCCAGCTCAATTCCTGTTTCAAGCTTTATGAGCTGCTCCTCGTCGATCGAGGGACGAACGGTCACGCGGTAGAATTTGTAGACGCTGTTGCGCGGATGCATCACCTTGTTAGCAAATTCGCCGTCGTTGGTAAAAATCAGCATACCCTCGCTGTCTTTGTCGAGCCTGCCTATGGGATAAACCCTGTCGCCCACGTCGGCAACAAGCTGAGCCACGCATTTTCTGCCTCTTTCGTCGCTCATTGTCGTGATAAAGCCGCGCGGCTTGTTGAGCATGATGTAGCGGTATCTCGCCTTGGGCATTATTATTCTTTTGCCCTTGACAAACACCTTGTCGGCGGCGGTCACCTTGTCGCCCAAGACCGCAGGCTTGCCGTTGACCTTGACGTGTCCGTTCAAGATCAGCTCCTCTGCCTTGCGGCGCGAGGCGATGCCGCACTGAGCTATAAACTTTTGAAGTCTTATTTCTTCGTTCTTAGCCATTTATTTATGTCCTTTATTCCGTAAAAATGTCCTCCGCCGCAACAAGAGCCACAGCTTCGAGCAGTTCTCCGTTGAGCGTGTATTCTATCCTGCCGACCTTTTTTCCCGAAAAAATCGGGGCGTACAAAAAGCTGTCGATATATACCTTTCGTTCAATGCAGTCCTTTTTGTCCGCGTCCGGAGTGAGGGCGAAGTCCTTTTCGCCCGTTACGGTCACGGCTTCGGCGTTGCCGCCCACGCAGGGGATTTTCAGGCAAAAGCCGGAGTCGTTGCTTTCATAGCGAAAAAGCCGGTCAAAGCCGTAGTCATACAGCGATTTGTGGTCGTTCCAGTCGTTTTTGTCGTTGAGAGTCACGCAAATCAGGCTTACGCCGTCCTTTTGCGCCGAGCTGACAAGACATCTTCCGGCAGCCGTGGTGTAGCCGGTTTTGCCGCCGGTGCAGTATTCATAGTCCTTGAGCAGGCGGTTGTGGTTTGAATAAGTCGTCCTTTTGTCCTTTGGCTCAACAAAATCGACCGTCGCGGTTTTTTGAGCCGTAAGGGATCTGAAGCTTTCGTTTTTGAGAGCCTCGGCCATGAGCAGGGCAAGGTCGCGCGCGGATGAATAATGATCGTCGTCGTCCAGACCGCTCGGCGTGACAAAATGCGTATTTGTCATTCCAATTTGATCGGCGCGGCTGTTCATCAGCGCGGAAAAATCCTCAAAGCTGCCCGATATGCTCAGCGCGGCGGCGTTTGCCGCGTCGTTGCCCGACGCCATCATCATTCCTGCCGCAAGGTCGCTGAGGCGAACTTTTTCGCCGAAGCCGAGGTACATTGAGCTTCCCTCAGCCGCCATTTCGGGCGTAAATTCGATGATACGGTCGTCGCGCTCCGCTTCTTCAAGCGTGAGCAGGGTCGTCATAAGCTTTGTGGTGCTCGCCGGCTTCATTCGCTTGTCGGGCTCGCGCGAGGATATCGCTTCTCCGTTTTGAGGGCAATACAAAATATAGCTCTCCGCCGACGCATTGATTTCGTTTTCCGCAGACAAAACCGTTGTGACTGCCGCCGAGGTCAGCATAACGACCGACAGCAGGAATGCTGAGATTTTCATAATTTCACCCCGTACAGGATATGCCGTGACGGAGGGAATTATGAAAGATCAAACGTCTACATCGTCAACCGTGATCTCGGAAAAATCATCCTTTTTGTCCTTCTTGTCTTTTTTGAAGAAGCCTTGGATCTTGTCGATCGCCTCAGGAAGCTTGTCCGCGATCACGTCGATCGCTCCGTCCTGCTTGTCAACCGAAAGCAGCTTTACGTTGCCCTGATATACCGTCAGGAACGCAACAGGCTTGATGGTAACGCCTGCGCCGCTGCCGCCGCCGAAGCAGTCCTTGTTTTCCTTTTTGGTGGGCAGATCCGAGCCGCCCGAAGCAAAGCCGTAGCTCACCTTTGAAACAGGGATGATCAGCGTTCCGTCCGGAGATGAGATCGGCTCGCCGATGATTGAGTTTACGTCAATCATTTCCTTGATTTTTTCCATGGTCGTATTCATCAAATTTCCGATTGGATGATCCATAACAACTCTCCTGTCTGAATATATAATACTCATTTTTATATTGTTTATTTATTACTCTTTGACTTTAAATTCAAGCATTAGCTTGATTCCTTTTATTCCGTATTTTATCACCAAAGCGACGAGCCAGAGGATGAGTATTCTCGCCTTTAGCTCAAGGCTGATTTGGGTTTTTGCGTTTTCTTCAAAATCGGGAGCGATCTCAACTCCGTAACGGCGGTGTCTGACCGCGCCCATGATTATTCCCAAAGCCGGATAGACTGCCGCGCAGGTTTTTCCGTAGTTGACTGCGGTTTCGGCTGCGTCCTCCCCGGCGACCCTTATGCTGAGCATAAGCTTCTTTATGATTATGCGCCCAAAAAAGAACTTTAATGCGCCGGTTGCAAGCTGAGCCGCACGCTCAATAAAGTCGATAAGCCACGAAAGCCCCTTTTGTTTGAGGATCCCGGGTTCTTTCTCCTTGGGCTTTTCTTCCTTTGGCTTTTTTTCGGGTTCTTTTTTCTTTTTCTTTTTCGGCTTTTCCTTTTTTGGCTTGGGCGGATATACGGTTATCGGAACAAAGGCGATCTTAAGCTTTACTATAATATCGTCCTTCCAGCTGACGTCCGCGCCGACCGGAATAAGCAGCGGCAAAAGGATCACCGCAGCCACAATCAGCAAAATATACAGCCAAAGCAATACGATCACCCCGGAAGCTTTTTGTGAAAACAGCAGAACAAACGATAATTGACAATTGAAAATGGAAAATGGAAAATTTCGGTCGTGCAGACAGGTTCCCTTTTTCGGAACCGTTTGTTCCCGACTGTATCACTATTGATTGATTTTTCTTGTATGGTAAAATCAATATCCGCAACCAAAGTAACGGTCGTAAGGTCGCACCGGAAGGAATGAATAATGAATAACGAATAACGAATAGTGAATAATTTTGGTCGGGAAGATAGAATTCATCTAATATTTGCCTTTGTTCCCGATTATATTCATATTTATTTGGCATAATTTTACTGTAGGGGCGCACCCATGTGTGCGCCCTATACCTATAAAGCCATTGCTTCCTAGGGCGCACACACGGGTGCGCCCCTACACGGTGAGGGTTTACGATTTTTAAGTTGTTGATAATGGTTTTAAAATATAATGCTTATTCATCGGAAAGCTCGGTTTTCGGAGCTTCCGTGATTTCTTCGTTGTTTTGAGCCAAATCTTCCGCTTGGTCTGCTTCATCTGCTTCGGAGCTTTGGGCTTCTTCCTCCTCGGGCAGAGCCGGCAGCTCGTCCAGCGACGAAACGTTGAAGCAGCGCAAAAAGTTTTCGGTCGTGCCATAAATCAAGGGGCGGCCGGGAAGCTCAAGCCTTCCCTTTTCTTCAATCAGCCCCTTTGTTGTCAGGCTTCCTATAACTCCGCTGCAATCAACTCCCCTGACCTGCTCAACAAAAGCCTTTGTGACAGGCTGGTTATACGCCACGACTGCGAGCACCTCCAACGCCGCCTGCGAAAGCGGAGTGTTGCGGCGCGAATCCATAACGGTGCGTATCTGCTCGGCGTATTCCTTGCGCGAGGTCATCTGGTATGAGTCGTCCAGCCTTATTATGGTTATTCCCCTTTCGGCTGAGCTGTATTCGTCAAGCAAAGCCAAAACGGCTTCGTCAACCTTTTCGGGAGTGATTTCGAGCGAACGGGCTATCCTTTCGCGCTCGACCGACGCTCCGGAGGCAAAAAGGATCGCCTCGACCGCCGCCTTTATATTAAGCTCCATCGCCGTTGCTCTCCTCTCTTGCTTCGTCTTTTTCTATCATTTTTACAACGGCGTGCTCGCCGCTGCCCTCTATCACTATTCTTTTTCCCTTGACAAGCTCAAGCGTTGCCAAAAAGGTTGCCACAAGCTCGCTTTTGCCCTCGCACGCCTCAAAAATCTCGTGATATTCAAGCCTTTTTCCGCGCCTGAGCCTGCGCATAAGATGTATGATACGGCTGTTGACCGAGACGATCTTGTGCGATACTATCCCCGAAAACGCCTGTTCCGGCGGCGGAAGTCTGCGCTTGCCGCGTCCCACCGCGCTGATATATGCCGCTGCGATGTCGGAGCTTGGGTGGCTGCGGTTGTAGGTCAGGTCAAAATCCACCTTGGACGGCTCTCTGAAAAAGCTGTCGAAATCATAGATCGTGCCGAGACGAGCCGCCATTTCGCGGCAAACGGCGTATTCTATGAGCTGACCGGAAAGCTCCTTTTTAAGCTCCTCTGCCTCTTCCTCGTATTTTGGCAGAAGCGAAACGGACTTGATATAAACAAGTCTTGACGCCATTGTCAAAAACTCGGAGGCTACGTCCATTTGGTTTTCGCGCATTCGTTCGATCTGCTCCATATACTGATCGAGCAGATCTGTGATGCTTATATAGTAAATATTGATTTTGTTCTTTGAGATCAGCGTCAAAAGCAAATCGAGCGGACCCTCAAAATCAGGCAGCTTATATTGCAGACGCGCTTCCGTACCGCTCACGGTATCAGTTGATAAACGGCATGAACGGAAGGCTTGCAAGCCATGAAATGCCGTAGTACAGTCCGTTTGTCGCCCAGCCGAGCACTCCGTTGAGCACGCCTGTCCAAATCAATACGAAAAGAATGATGAACGAAGCCTGCTGATATCTGTAGCAGAAATTCACCGCACTGTCGGGCAGGAACAAAAACAAAACCTTTGAGCCGTCAAGCGGCGGGATCGGGATAAGATTGAACACCGCCAGGCTGATGTTTACCGAAATATAGAAAAGGAAAAAGGTCTCGATCATTCCGCCGAAAAATGAGTAGTAGATAAATTCCGGGAAGAAAAACAGCAAAATATTGTAGAGCAGCCTGCCGACCAGCGCAGCGACAAGGTTCGCAACGGGACCCATTATAGCGGTGATCGCCATATCGAGCTTTGGGCGTTTGAAATATCTGGTGTCGATCGGCACGGGCTTTGCCCAGCCAAAGCCGACCAAAAACATCATTATCGCGCCGGCAGGGTCGATGTGGTTGAGCGGATTAAAGCTGAGTCTGCCGCTGTTTTTGATGCTCTTGTCTCCGAGACAGGAGGCGGTAAAGGCGTGAGCCCATTCGTGAAACGGCAAAATCAAAAAGATGATAACAAGAACTGCAAGCAATTCCGCAAGAATAGTTTGAATCGAAAAATTTCCACTTATAATTTGATGAAGCATTTTTTCCTCCGTGGGATATTTTTAAGGCAACGCCGCACGATCGGCGGCAAACGCCTTGCTTGTCTATTTGTCAGGTTTACAAGATCCGACCGCGATCCGCAACTCTTTTTCATGCGGAATCGCACGGCAAAACACACCTAGTATATAGTATACTATAAGCAGTAAAAAAAAACAAGTCAAGAAATTTTTAAAAAACACTTGCTTTTTTTTCAATTTTCTGGTATGATAACAAAGTTAGAAATAGATTTAGCATATTAAGGAGGTGCAGACGCATGGCAAAATGTCAATTCTGCGGTAAGGATGTAAAATTCGGTATCAAGGTATCCCACTCTCACAGACGTTCTAACAGAACATGGAAACCAAACGTACAGCGTGTTAAGGCGATCGTTGACGGTTCTCCAAAACGTGTATATGCATGCACCCGTTGCTTGCGTTCAGGTAAGGTTACCAGAGCCAACTAATCTAACAACCACCAAAATGTAACAAAACCGCTCTACAGTAATTGTGGAGCGGTTTTTTGTTTTGTTACCTTTTATTTTTCGAGAAATTATAGGCAACGATTTTTATGTGAAATTTTTTAGAAGCGACGCAATGGTCACCCCTACAGTTAAACGATGTGCTTTTCTGAGGTCGCACACACGGGTGCGACCCTACGGCTGTTCTAATAAGACTATAGCATTATTAAGGCAATACCGCATAATTCATTTTTCCGTCCACCCTTACATTTTTAACTTATTGATTTATTAATCCTCAATCAAATCTCCAGCTCTTTTTTGCGGATGATAAAGAGTATCGTGGCTGCTACTATTGTTACACAAAGGAAGATCAGGGCATGAGTTGAGCTTCCCGGGCTGATAAGCGCAGGAGGTCCATTCTTTTTGCGCACGCTGTCGGGAGTTGAGGCTTTTGCAGGGGCCGTGTGCGGCGAGGTTGTGATCTGCTGTGTGGATGGAGCCGTTGAGATCGCCTGATCGGGAGTCGCCGGCGAAGCCGTGGTGGGCGGAACAAAGGTTGATGGAGTCAGGGTCGTGCTGTGAGAAACGCTGACCGAGGTCGCCTCGCGGCTTTTGTTGATCTCAAAATTATTCACAAGCGCGATCTCTTGGTCAAAATCAGAAAACCCTGTTTGTGGGTCGATCCTTGAGACCTTGAGCACGCTTACGGTCAGGTCGATAGTGGTTGTGACCGGCTCGGTTTTTGGGAGGTCGTTGATATCAAATATCACCTTTGCAAAGATTTTTTCCTGAGTTGAAAAGTCAAATAGCTTTAGGCTTGAGGAGTTAAAGTTTATCACGCCGTTTTTCTCGTCCAGCTCGAACGCCGCCTTGCCGCCCATTGAGGGACAGATCGAGGTTTTGGTGTTCTTTGAGGAATAGCTGAGCACCGAGCTGTCGTAGGTCAAGGTCCATTGTGTGTTGAGGATATCCCTTGTGGACTTAAAAAGATAGGTAACGACGATCTCTTTGGTAAGGTCGTTGTATTCCGAGGTCGCCTTGGGACAGAGGTTTGAGATCGCATTGACTGTCAGATACGGAAAATCGACCACCTCGGGCTGCGGGGCAGTTGCAGTAACAGCCTGAGCAGAGGGAGCTTCGTCGGGATTTTCGCTGATTTCGGCAGCGTTTTTTGCCACCTCGCCCTCTTCCTCGGGACCGGCTTTTTCATAGTATTCATTATTCACAGAGGCTTCGCCGGCATAATAGGGCTCCTCGCTCTGTGCCGAAAGGCTGAGAGCGGAAAAACCCACCATAGCGGCGGTGAGCAGTATTGCAAGAACAATACTGACTGCTTTTTTTGACATTAAAGTTCCTCCGAATCAACTGCTAATACTGTATGTTCGTATTATTTCTCAGGATATATTATAATACACAACCACCCAAAAATCAAGCACGTATTAAGACGGCGCAGGGTGTTGTGATTTTTTTTAAAAATTTTTAAAAAAGGCTTGACAATCGGAGCTGATTTTGCTATACTATAGTCAATGAGTTAATCACACTATTAATCAAGCAATACCGCTCCTATTCTAAAATAGAAGTTTTTCAATAATCTCCCCCCTTGATATTGAGCTGTCGGTTTTGGCAGCTCAATATTTTTTTCTAAAGCGGAAAGAAAAAACCAAAAAAATACAGAACAAATTTAAACAAAACCGTTGATAATCCTGTGAAAAGTGGTATAATAAAGATAGACAATAAGAAAGAGAAAATCATTGCCATGAATATCAACAGCATTGAACAGCCGATAGAGCAGCGGAACACGGGAAAGGGAAATCCCAATGCTGTATTGACTTATGGAGCAGAGCTGAACAATAGACAAAAAGAATTATTAACGCAGTTAGCTGAATATGATTCCAGAGTTACGGTTTCAAAAAAATCAGTCAGTATGTCTGATTTGGCTGCACTGACCGCGTTCACAGGTGATGAATTTGCTATGTTTACAAAAGGCGGTAAGCGGTTGATTATCAGAGGCGATAAAATCAGTGTCAACATCGGAAATGATTCTGCTGAGTGTTTGGCTGCTGAAGGTTATCGCTGGAGCGGTCATACACATCCGGGCTTTGATTATCTCTGTATGCAGCCATCAGATGGCGATTATTCTATTTTGGATTGTTTTAAGCAAGAGGTTACAGTTATATACAACTCGAAGGGTGACTTTCGTACCTTTGAAAAAAGGAGTTGATTTTATGTGCAAACTTTTTACAAAATACGAAAAAGAGATTGAGCAGTATTGTCTCGAAAACTCGTTAGATTTTGAAAAAGCAAAAAGAATGCCGCAATGTTGGGGAAAAAATGATATCTGGTTGCAGTATCATGATCCTCAGAAAGGCAAGAACGGACTTAAAGATGAAACTCCTGCGCCGATTGTGCTAATAATCACCATCAACAACGGTCGTGTGGAGTTTGAAAAAACAGAGTTTACCGAAAAATACCTTAAAAAAGCATCTTAGCATAACAACATATCGCTCTCGGAAACGAGAGCGGTTTTTTATACCCAAAACTGAATACATTGCGCTCGGAGCGCACGTCCTGAACACGACGTTAAAAGGTTCTTTTTTATGTCAAATCTTCTCTTTTCCTGCGGAGATATAAACAGCAGGATAGCCGATTGTCAGAGTGAACTGACGTTTAAAGAAATCAGGCGAAAAACGGAGGTACACGTTATGTACGAATTTTTAAGGCAATACCGCACAATTCATGGTGCACGCCTTGCTTGAATACTATTCCGTCAGTTTGCCCAAAAAAGTCTCGGCAAGGCGTCAGCCTTACCTCAATTTTTTGTCCAACCTGACGAAAAATCTTGCTACGCAATCCGCACACGTTCAACGATGAAAGCGGAAATCCTACCGCATTGCTGTTTATTGCGGCTTTAGAAAATGTTTTGCTTGACAAATCATTTTTATAAAGCTAAAATAAAAGTGTCGGCGGTCAATTTTGTCCGCCTATTCACGCCGATAACAATCGCCTTGTTCAACATCGGCGTAAAGAAATTCCCTGTTTACCAAAAAATGAATCAACAACAAAAGGAGTTTGATTATGGAAACCGAAAACAAAAACGCTTTGCGCCGCGTCACCGACAAGCTGTTCGGCGGTTTAAACATGAGCTGGCCGGTGGTCATTCTTTATGCTGTTGGCACGGCTGTTTTGACAACGCTGTTTATGATTATCCCTATTTTCAGCCACACCTCGTTCCAAAAAATGGGCGAAACCTTTGAGGCATGGGTATTTTTTGCGATCATTATTATGGCAAATTGCAAAAAGCCGCTTGAATCCGCGCTCAAAACCTTTGTATTCTTTTTGATCAGCCAGCCGCTGATATATCTTTTTCAGGTTCCCTTTTCGGAGATGGGCTGGGGAATCTTTGGGTATTACCAATACTGGTTCATCTGGACGCTGCTCACCTTTCCCATGGCGTTCGTCGGCTGGTTCATCAACAAAAAGAACTGGCTCAGCCTGCTTATCCTGTCTCCCATGCTGATCTTTCTGACAACAGTATATGTATCTTCATTTCAGTTTGCTTTCGCTCATTTTCCGATGCAGCTCGTAGCCGCTGTTTTCTGTCTGTTGCAGGTGGTGCTTTATCTTTATGTTTTCACCCCAAAGCTTGTGCAAAGACTGATAGGATTTTTTGTTCCTCTCGCGGCGGTAATCATTTTTACCGTTATGACTCCGCGACTTGAGATGAATGGAACTAATTTCCTGCCCGGAGACCCGGTCCTCAGCGAGAACGCAGTGCTTACTGTTGAGGACAACAGCTTTGTAACCGTGTCGATCAATGAAAGAGCCGACAGCTACACTACTATCGCTATTAAGGCAAGCGATTACGGCGAGACCAAAATGACGGTCAAGGACGGAGAAAAGGAATATAATTACACGCTCAGGCTCTATGAGGACGACTTGGGTCATGTGCAAACCGAGATAACTCAGATCGACTAGAATATTTGCATAACACAACAGCTCCCTGCTTTTGCGGCAGAGAGCTGTTTTTTAATTGAAAATTGAAAGTTGACAATGGACAATTTCGGTCGAGAAGATAGATTTTGTTTTAAAAACACCTTTGTTCCCGACTGTATTACTATTGCTTTATCTGTATTACTATTGCTTTATCCGTATTACTATAGCTTTATTAAAACAACACCGCAAAAAACTCGGCGCACAAAAGTCCTACATCACAAGATATTCGCCTATTCTGTAGGAGGTATCCAGTCCGACAAGGTATTTTTGGATCTCGGTAGCGTCGTTGATACGCAGAGATTCGCCCGTAACATTTCCGCGCAGGGCGATGCCTCCGTCCTCGTCGTTCAAAAGCTCGGCAAGAACATATTGAATGTAGGTCGCGTCGTTAATGGTGATCTTGCCGTTGCCGTCGCTGTCGCCTATCATATACCTTAGCGATGGGATCTCATAATAGCCGCAAAGCCAGGCGTCGCGCTCGGCGAGCCAGTTTTTGAGGAACGCAAGGTTTTCATCATAGGTCGGGAGCGGATACATCATAACGTTTATCAGGTATCTGATCGACCAGCCGGCTTCGTTGTAATTGCGGCTGAACACCTCGGAGTAGTCGCTCACAAGGGTGTCGATCAAGCCGCCGGTTGTATAGATACCGCGGATATAATCGGCGTGAAGCGCGTATTCACGGCGCACCTCCTGCATGAACCAGTCGTATGAGCAAAGCTTTTTGTAGAACAGCTTGTTGTTGATAAACTCTCCGTCGGTTCTGAACGCCGCGGCGGAATTTGATGAAAAATCCTTGTTTACGTTGCCCATGGAAAGGTCGTAGTCCCACGGAGGGCCTGCGTAGAATTTTCCGTCCTTGTAATAAAAATTGACTGAGCTGAAATTGAAGTCGTTTGTTTTGATAAATTCATTCAGGATATAAAATTTGACAAACGAAGGAATGTCAAGGCTCGCTTCGATCGCCGCCCGGTCGCCGCTGTTTATGGTGTTTGTCAGTTGAGTCAGGGTGTTTGTGATATATCCGAGTTGGTCATTGTCCGGCTCGTCGGGCTCGCTGACCCCAAACCGCAGTCCGTCCACAGTGATATACGACGTGCCCTCGTCGGTCCTCAGGCTCTCGTATTCGAGCATAAAATCATTGCTGCCGTCGGTGTTGATGTCGACCCTGTTGCTGCCTGCCTCAACCGGCTCCATCAGCGTGTAGCAGCCGCGGAACCTGCCGTCGAGCCACAGCTCAACTATTTTTTGATTAGAGGTATATTCAAGCCCCAGCTCCTGCGCAAAATCAAAGGCGATGTAATTTCTGAGTAAAGTCGGGTCAAAGGGATTTGCAAGCAGAGCCCACTTTTTGGCTTTGCCCATTCCGAACAGATCCTTTTTGCTGTCAAATTTAAAGGTGAAGGATTTTTTTGAGGTCATCGCCGTGCTGTTGCCCCTGACCTTCATTATAATGTGCTCTCCTGCTTCGTCGCCGACCGAAAACTGAGCGTCGGTGTAGCCGTCCTCTTTTTCAAGCGATATGCCGTTGCCGTTTGCGGTGCTGATGTGAAGCTGAGGAACCTGTACGGCAGAAACGGATGCAGCCCCGATTTCCTGCGCCGAAGCTGAGGACGCCGCCGCAAGGGAAAGCAGCATAGCTATGCAAATCAAACATGCTGTGAAATTTTTCATATTTTTCATCTCCTATCTCAAAAAATGAAATTTGTCAATAGTTTCTCCCAAAATTAACAGAGAAAAATATTTTAACACAGATGAACGCAATCAAAAGTTTTGCGTTTG
>OMZU01000083.1 GCA_900315605.1 uncultured Eubacteriales bacterium
GCAGTCTTGTTCCAAGCGTTGCCCTTTACAAAGTTGTTTTCCTTGCTGTTGGGGTTAAGACGAACGAAGATAACGTGTGTGTAGTCGCCCTCAACTGATACGAGGTTGCCCATGTAGCCGCCTGTGCACTTTACATCTGACCATGTGCTTGTGTTGTTAACACAGTTGTAGAAGTAAGCTGCAAAGCGAGCTCCGTCTGACTTCCACTCGTCTGAAAACTTTACGCTGAGAATTGTCTTTTTGGAAGCCTCGCAGGTTGCTACTGCCTGTGTTCCGTCGATTGTTGCAGCAGAAGCAGAAGCCATTGTTGCTGTTGCTACAGAAAGTGTCATAAGAGCTGCTGTTGCGATGCTGATGATTCTTGTTTTGATTGATTTTTTCATTTTGATTTCTCCTTTAATTTTCCTTTTGTTTTTTTTTTGCACTCAGCTCTCAACTCGTTTTGCGGTTGTTCGTCTGAGTACGTGACTATAATACACCGTAAATACGAAAAAGTCAGCACTTTTTTGAAAGATTTTTTCAAATCGGAGCTTTGTTTATATCATACAAATCAAAGTATAATTTTTTGTGCAAAGGCACCAAGGAGTATTGCCGAATATTCTGATTTATAATCTTATGTAATTTTTTGATTTTTTGATAAAACGCCGTAAAACAGATGTTAGCGGAAAAATATTGACTTATTTCAGCAAAAGAGTTACAATAAAAAGGATTGGAATGATAAATTATGAATAAGGTTTACAAAACAAGACTTGCGTTATCGTCGCTGTCTGTTTTCAGAGGGATCCTCAACAGAAGCGTCCCCAAAGCTTTTTATGAGCTTTTGGGCGCGGCGGAAAAAACTCCGGAGGAATTTTTGAGTGCCTACGGCCGCTTTTATTCGCTGATCTGCGAGCGCAGATGCAGCGACAGACTTGCATACTCGCTTACCGAGGCGGCGTTGTTTGATGAAAACTGCTTTACTCGTGCGGCTGCCGCAGGAAAGGCTGATGAGCTGCCCGAAAGTGTGCTTTGCGCGGTTCGCCGCGATTGCAAGGTGATCCTCGCGGCTTCGGAATTGAGCGCGGACGAGCTGATAAAGGGCTGCGGCTTTTATGACGAGATCGCCGAGGTTGCCGACCTGCTTCCAAGGTGGAACATGGGAGAGCGCGCCGAATGCTTCAAAGCATTTGACGGCTCGCTTGATCCGATCGCGCAGTACTACAGAAAAAACGGCTGCGGAATGTTCGCCCGCTACAAGGCTTTTGTATGGCGCGACGGAGACATTCAACCGATTTTGCATCACGACAAAATCGAAATCGACGACTTTACCGGATACGAGCTTCAGCGAAGCAAGGTTGTTGAAAACACAAGGGCGTTCATCGAGGGCAGAAGCTGCAACAACGTTCTGCTTTACGGAGATATGGGAACCGGCAAAAGCTCGACCGTCAAGGCGGTCGCCAACGAATTTCGCAGCGACGGTTTGAGGATCGTTGAAATGCCAAAGGAAAGGCTGATCGATTTTCCGCTTTTGGTTGACAAAATCGCCGCATTGCCCATGAAGTTTATAATCTTTATCGATGATTTGTCGTTTAACGAGCAGGACAAAACCTATACCTCGCTCAAGGCAGTGCTTGAGGGCGGACTTGCCGCAAGACCGCGCAATGCGCTGATCTATGCCACCTCGAACCGCAGGCACATCGTCAAGGAAAAGCTTTCGGATCGTTCATATTCCGTTGACGACATCAACACGCGCGACAATATGCAGGAGAGCCTTTCGCTTTCGGATCGCTTTGGACTGACGGTTTGCTACTCTGCTCCCGGCAAGAAGGAGTTCCTTGAGATAGTATTCGCAATGGCGCGCGAAAAAGGCATCAAGCTCAGCGATAAGGAGCTTGCCGAGGGCGCGGAGCGTTTCGCGCTTGCAAAGGGCGGACGTTCGCCGAGATGCGCCAAGCAATATGTTGAGGCGTTGCTTGTATAGTATGTTTTTATAATAATGAAAGAACCCCCGGCACGTTGCCGGAACAATAAATCGCGCCACGTGGCGCATGGAGGTTAAGTAGATATGAAAAAAATCATTTCTCCTGTGATCGCATTTGTATTGCTGTTTTCAATTGCAGCCATGTTTTCGGGCTGCGGCGACGAGAATTATCCTGTTATGGCAGCAAATATCAAAATCGAAAAAAAGCCCGAAAAAATCGTTGTTCTTGACGCACCGACAGCCGATATAATCGGACAGATCGGATATCACCTGACTATGGAGGGCAGAAGCGACGAGGTAAATCAGCAGGATTTCAGCGTTGTTCCCAGCGTTGGCTCCGAAGCTTCTCCAAACGTTCAACAGATCCTTGACTTGGGTGCCGACATTGTTTTTGCAGGCAGCAAGATCCCCTCGGAAACTGTTGAAGAGCTTGAAAAAGAGGGCGTAAAGGTCGTAAAAATGGCAGTTGCCGAAACACCCAAGCAGCTCAAAACAAGCTACGAAACCCTTGGCAAAATCCTCGGAGGAAATCTTGAGGGCCACGCAAAGGGCGTTGAGGGCTATGACGGAATGGTAAGAGACCTTGAAAACGTAAAATCGAGCGTTACCGGCACGGTGACAAGCGCGATGCTCGACACGGTTTGTTATATCTACCTTGAGGGCGGCAAGCTTATGGTCATGGCAAACGGAACCTACGGCGATCTGCTTTTGAGCAACACCGGAGCGGTGAACGTTGCCGCTAATATCGACGAGGAAAAGGCGGACGTTATCGAAACGCTCAAAATCGCCAACCCAACCTTTATTTTCTATCAGGACGAAGCCACGCTCAACGCGATCAAAGAGGACAGCGTGCTCTCAAAGCTCGGCGCAGTTGTTGAGGACAAGGCGTTTATGATAGGCCGCGACGACATGACAAGACAGGGCGTGACAGCCGTAAAGACCCTCAAAAAAATGGTGGGCTATATGTATCCAGAGCTTGTCACCGAAACAACTCCGGTTGTCAGCGAGGCGGACGGCGACGCTCAGCAATTCGGCAATACACAGGAATCTGCCAATGCGCAGCAGACAACAGCTCCCGAAAACTCTAAGCCAACCGAAAAAGCGGCGGCAAAATCTGTTGCCGGCGACTACAACCTGGAGCTTGACGACAAGCTTGAGCTTGTGTATGAGGACGATAGCGACGAGATCAAGGCTATGCAGCAAAGACTCTTTGACCTCGGCTATGTTGACGACGAAGAAAACATCACCGGCTATTACGGCGACATTTCAAAGCAGGCGGTAGAGGACTTCCAGAAGAACAACGGAATCGAACCGACCGGCAACGCCGACAACGCAACGCTAAAGGCGATGTTTGCGGAAAACGCAAAGAAAGCTGAGGCAGCTTCCGAGAGCTCTGCGGAAAGCTCGGCAGAAAGCTCGGCGGCTGAGTCATCAAGCGCGGAATGATTTTTAAAATTTGAATAATCTAACAAAACGCCTCGGCATAGCATTGAAGCTCTGCCGGGGCGTTTTGAATACTTTGGAATTGAGAGAAAAGATGATAGTATATGTAAAGGGAAAATTTGATCCCGTTGTTTTTATTGAAAGAGTGGAGTAATATCAGCGGAATAAAATCAGCCGCGTCTTGTGTTTGTGATGTATTCCTTGCCTGTCTGCTGACCTGTAACATTCAGGTTCTTGTCGGTTGTAAAGCGGATCGGGATGTTGTGCCACTTGCCGTCAATAGTCGCGTATTTCAAAACTGCGTTAGTTGTTCCGGCGTAGCTTCCGGTTGCGCGGAAGGTGTATTTGCTCGTCTTAAAATCATAAGTGCAGGTGATTTTTGCTGCGGTGCTGTCTGCCTTGTAATCCCAGTCGTAGCCGTATGAGGTCTTGCCGTAGGCTGTTACCACACAAGCCTTCGCGCTTGATGCTGCGATCGCTTCGGTGCTTGAAATTTCTGCTGCCGATACGCTCATTGCCGAAATTGCTGTTCCTGCCGA
>OMZU01000047.1 GCA_900315605.1 uncultured Eubacteriales bacterium
ACAATGCGGTTGGCAAGCAGCAACGCCGGGAGAAAAGCAGCAACTCCTCCCACCGAAGCCAGCGCACCGTAGACGCTGTAGGCGTCCATGGTATCATAGCCGCCCTTCAAGGATTCCATCAAATTGACTCCTTGATTTGCTGCTATCATTATGCTGATAAAAGTGATAACTGCACCAAAAACAAAGTAAAATGCAAGCATCAGCAGTCCTGTCAGCAGTGGCTTGAACCACTTGTACGGGGTGAATTGTTTTGGATATGGAAGATATGCAGGTACTTTTGATTCCATAAGATCAACTCCTTTTTTTGAATACTGCATAAATAATACTGTTTTAAAGTGCATCAAAAAATGCCGCCGAAATTTTATGAATCATAGAAATGCTTTCCGTCGTCCGTCACAAGTCTCTCTGCCCTCGGATACTCAAAGATTTTCGGATCATCGGCGTTCGCGCTCAGATATTCGGCAAATTCCGAGGCGTACCATTTTGCCATTTCAAGGTCGTGCATCAGGTAATGTCCGCAATTGACCGGGGCAGCACCGGGAACCTCGTCGGCTTTTTCGACCGCTCTAAAGGCGTTGAGGATAAGATCATAGATCTCACGCGAAGAACGGCTGCCCTTTAAAATTAGATAAAAGCCGGTGAGACAGCCCATTGGTCCCCAGTAGATGACCTCGTCCTTCCATTGGGGATCGTTTCTGAGAAAGGTCGCGATTAGGTGCTCGAGCGAATGCATAGCCGCCACATCTATCACAGGCTCTCTGTTCGGCTTTTTCAGTCTTATGTCATAGGTTGTGACCACGCCGCCGTCAACCTTGTCAACGCGGCTGGTAAAAATTCCCGGAACGATTTTTGTGTGATCGACGGAAAAGCTTTGAATCATTTCCATTTTGTTACTCCTCCTCTATAGTGATTTGTAGTTAAAACTCACGTTTTTTAACGCGGATATCCTTGCCTATAAAGGTCAGCTTTTGCGCGTTTCCGCAAATTCGTGAAACAAATCTTTCGGAATACAGCTTTTCAAGCGCGATAAGGTCAAGATTTGTGTTGATTATCACCGGCTTGCCCGAAAGCAGCCTTGAATTAAAAATATTGTAAAGCGTCGATACCGAAAACTGCGTCGTAAATTCTGTGCCCAGATCGTCGATTATCAGCAAATCGCAGTCGTAAAGCACGTTCAAAAGCTCCGCGTCGTTGTCGTCTGTTTTTGAAAAATGCGCCGCCTCAAGCCGGTTCATAAGTATCGGCGCGGAAACATAGATCACGCCGAAGCCCTTTTTTATCACCTCGTTGGCGATCGCCAGCGAAAGGTGAGTTTTGCCAAGCCCTGTTCTGCCTGTCATCAAAAGGCTGCGCGAGTTTTTGTCAAAGCCCTCGGCATAGCTTTTGCAAAACGCAAGCACCTTGCTCATGTGCTTTTGCGGCGAAAGTCCGTATTCGGGGTCGGTGTTTTTGTCATACAAATCCACGCTGAAGCTGTCAAAGGTGGACAGCGAAAGAGGCGCGGTACGGTTCAGCTCGTCGCAGGCACACTTGTACAGAGCCTGCTTGAAGCACGGGCACATAACGGTTTTGCCGTTGCTCTCAACAAAGCCGGTATCTCCGCATTTTTTGCAGCTATAGTCAGGCTCGGTCGCCGATTCGCTGTAGCCGTTGCTTTTCAAAAGCTCGCTCAGCTCGCGCTGTAGGGCAAGGTTTTCGTCCCTGAGCTTTTCGAGCTGAACCGAGGAGCTTTCGCCCTCAACTACCGCTCTTGCCGCGCGGATCCCGGCGGTTGAGATCTGTTTTTCAAGCTCGCGCACCCGCGGGAGCTTTGCGTAAATTTCTTCCGTGCGCCGCCTTGCTTCCTGCTCGGCGGTTTGTTTTCTGTCCGCAAGCAGCTCCCTTGCGGCGTGGTACACGCTTTTGCTGTAGCCCATATAATATCACCTAAAAATCATCAAGTGTGTCGATCTTGTTAAGCTCGTTTATGTCATAAGAGGTCTTGCGCTTTGTCACCGGCTTTTTGTCGCTCTTCTCAAACGCATTGAGCTCGTCCATGTTTGTGACGCTGCCGTTGAACCATTTTTTCAAAATACCGTCAATGTATCTAAAATCGACCGCGCTCTTTTTGTCAACGCAGCGTTCGTAAGCCTCGCGGAGGAGCTCCGGAGAAAAATGCCACTCCGAGATCCACTTGTTGCTGTATTCAAGCTGCTTTTTGGTCGGCGAGCCTGCGTTTTTCAGCCCAAAGGTTGAAGAAACCAAGCCGAAATTTTTGTTGGACTGCATTGTGAGCCTGATTTTGTTGTCGGCAGCCTCAACGGAATAGATACCGTCGTCGGACCATTCAACTCCAATTTTTTCGATCATTCTCATATTTGACTTTCCGATGCTGATACAGTACTGGATCAGCATGAGGATCACGTCGAGCGGAAGTCCGCAGGTATCCTTGAGCATAAGGAGAGTGGCAGTGTCGGAGTTTGACAAGATCTTGCCGAGCGCGACCTGCGCCTCGTTGACAAGTATTTTCAGTTCCTCGTCGGCAGCCAGCCGCTGCGCGGTAAATACGTAATCCGGCTTTTGCGGCTTTGCAACCGGAGTGTGCTTTTGCTGCGGCTTTGATAACTCGTTGCCTTTTGGGGATGGAGAATTATTTTCCTCGCTTGTTTTTAATTCTGATTCGGAATTATTATAAGATTTTGATTCTGATAAAGAATTATTCTTTGCCGGCTCCAGCGAATTACCGCTGTCGCTCAGCAAGCCCCTGCTCACCCAGTATTCCACAGCCTCGGGAATATCGGTGACGTTCACTCCGGTTATAGCCGAAATATCGGCATATTCCATATTTTTGTCCGAATTTCTCAGCAGACAAAGCAAGACCTTGAGCTTTACGCCGTCGGCGAATTTGAGCCCCTCGTCCACAACCGCGGAGGGCACGGCAAAGACCGAACTCCACGCGCCGAGATTTATATTGATAGACATATTTCATACTTCCCAAAATTATTGGACAACACGGCAAAATCGCAGCGTTGCCTTAAAAATTATATCATATTTTCGGAGAAATGAAATAGTAAAATAGAATTATCGAAAGATTTTTAAAAGTATCCTAAAATAATCCCTCCCGATTTCGAGTTGAAGCCGGGAGGGAGCTTTATGTTATTAAAAATATGATTTAAGCAGTTTTCTGACCCGCCGTCAAAAAACTTTACCGAAAAACAAAGCTTAAAAAGGGCGGATAAAAGCGTCAACCGACACTTATACCTTCTGGCAAACTGCGTTGATCGATTCCGGAATGTCGGACTCGTCGGCAGAAATCAGGAGCACGATGTTTGTGTTGGAGGATTCGGCAAGTGCCTGAAGCTTCTTTGTGAACTCCTCCAGACCGCCAATGCCCTCGCTGCAAATCTTGAAGGTTGAATCAACAAGAATATCGGTAACGTCGTAGTTACCCGCGCAGATTCCGCTGATGAAGCCATAGAGCATATCGTAACCGGCAATGGTGTACTGCTCGGTGTCGATAAGTCTTGCCTTGTGGGTAACGTCGTATGTGAGCTTTGCGCCCTTTTCGATTACGACAACGTTGCCCGAAGAAGCGGCAACCGCCTCGTTAGCAAGCGCGATAAGCCTTTTTGTTTTTCCTGTGCCCTTTTTACCGATAAGTAAAGTAACCATAATTGTAGTCCTCCTAAGTTTTTATTATTCCTATTTAGCGGTTACCCGAGTCTTGCTTCGAGCTCCGCCTTCTGATCTTCGTAACCCGGCTTTCCGAGAAGCGCGAACATGTTCTTTTTGTAGCTCTCAACGCCCGGCTGGTTAAACGGATTTACGCCCAGCATGTAGCCCGAGATCGCACAAGCCTTTTCAAAGAAATAAATAAGATAACCAAGCTCGGCTTCGTTCATTTCGGGAACGTTGATTACGATGTTCGGAACGCCGCCGTCGTTGTGAGCAAGCACGGTTCCCTCAAACGCCTTTTGGTTGACAAAGCCCATTGTCTTGCCCGAAAGGAAGTTGAGACCGTCGATATTCTGAGGCTCTGTTCCGAGGGTGACTTCTTTTTTGCATTTGTCAAAGAGAACGACTGTCTCAAACATATTGCGTCTGCCGTCCTGAATGTACTGACCCAGAGAGTGCAGGTCGGTTGAGAAAATTACGCTTGCCGGGAAAATTCCCTTGTTGTCCTTGCCCTCGCTCTCGCCGTAGAGCTGCTTGAACCACTCAGCCATCATTGTGTAGGCAGGCTCATAGGAAACCATTACCTCCATTGTCTTGCCCTTGCGGTAGAGAATGTTGCGGAAGGCAGCGTATTTGTAGCAGTCGTTGGTGTACACGTCGTCGTTGTCAAAGTCAGCCTGAGCCTTCTGCGCGCCCTGCATAAGCGCGTCGATATCCGCGCCCGAAACAGCGATCGGAAGAAGTCCTACTGCTGTGAGAACAGAAAAACGTCCGCCAACGTCGTCGGGTACAACAAAGGTTTCGTAGCCTTCCTCGTCAGCCAATGCCTTGAGAGTGCCCTTTGCCTTGTCGGTCGTGCAGAAAATGCGCTCGCGCGCTCCGTCCTTGCCGTATTTTTTCTCAAGCATCTCGCGGAAAACGCGGAATGCGATAGCCGGCTCTGTGGTCGTGCCGGACTTTGAGATCATATTTACGGAAACATCCTTGCCCTCGCAAAGCTCCATGACCTCTGCCAGAGCAGAAGAGCTGATCGAATTGCCTGTAAAGAAAATCTGAGGGGTATCCTTGCAGGTCAGGTTGTAGTTCTGAGATGTCAAAAATTCAATTGCAGCGCGTGCGCCGAGATAAGAGCCGCCGATGCCGATAACGATGAAAACATCGGAATTTTTCTTGATTTTCTCTGCCGCAGCCTTTATGCGTGCAAACTCGTCTTTATCATAGTCTGTCGGAAGATTGAGCCAGCCGATAAAATCGTTGCCCTGACCGGTGCCGTTGTGTAGCATCGCGTGCGCAGTTTTAACCTCTGCTGCTACGCCGTCAAGCTCCTGCTCGCCGATAAACCCATTTAGATACTTGTCTGTAAGCCTTGTTGCCATTTTTATTCCTCCAAAATTCCTTTTCAGAATTATATCCGAAAAATATCCTTCTAGCTTATACACAAAGTATTATACATCATAATCATCAAAAAAGCAAGCTTTTTTTCGCCGCCTTTTATAAAAATCATCTATATTAACCTTTCCCAAACGGCGGGGTCAAGCAGTTTCCGGCTCAATTCGGGCGAAGCTTTTATTAGTGTGGAGTTTGGAGTGTGGAGTGTGGAGTTTCGGTCGGGTAGAATGGTTATATTTGGAAAAAAAGTTTGTTCCCGACTTTATTTATATTTTATTTTTTTTAGCAGTATTTTCCCTTTTTAGATTGTAGGGGCGACCATTGGTCGCCTGTGAACTTACTTTTCATTTTATATCAATCTATTTTTTCAGAAGCTATTGCTCACCTATAAATCATCATAAAATATATCGTGCAACCGACGTTTGATTCTCACATAACGTCTCTGCCCGAATTAAAATTTGTGTTTTTTTCACTGCTGTGCTATAATTGAATCGTAATTAATGTCGTATAAACTCGGATTAAAAAAGTTAAATTTTTATCAACGGATTTTTTCGGGCAACTGATGTAAATTGCCTTACTGCACTATCTGCTCGGACTGAAAAAGTTGATTCCTTTTGCAACGGTCTTTTTCGGGCGACCGACAAAATTTCTATTGCCGCACTTTCTGCTCGGACTAAAAAAAGAAAGAAGTATGTGATATGAAACTCAAGTATAGGCTTCGTCCCTATGTGCAGGGGATCCCGAAGCTGTTTTTATATAAGTTTTTGTGCTCTATGTTGCTGGGGCTGTGCTCCTACGGAATTTCTACACTTTCGGATATTCTGTTGAGCAGTGCTAACAGGGTCAGCGTAAGCAGCGGCGATTTCGGCTTTGTTTTTATGACCTGGCAGGGATATCTGCTGATCGTCTGTGCGTTTATCACGGTTTTGCTTTATATCGCTGCCGACGTCAACGCGCTGATTTTGTTCTGCGACAAGCTTTTGAACGGAGAGGATCCCTCGATGCTCCGCTGCTTGAGAGACGGAGTTGTGAAGCTGAAAAAATATGCAAATCCGCGCGGACTGTTTGTCATTTTGTTTTTGACCCTGCTTACGCCTCTGCTTGGACTGAGCTTCTCGATTTCTCTTACGGAATCCTTGTATATACCGCGGTTCATCAGCTCGGTGATCGAGGGATCGCCGCTGTATTTTTCGGGGCTGATGATCGTTTACATACTGATATATTTGCTCGGCTTTGCCTACCGGTTTATTATTCACGGCGTGGTTATTGACGGGCAAAATATGAAGGAGGCAGGAGTTTCCTCACGCAAAATGATCCGGCGCAACCTAAAGAGCTTTATACTCGAAATGCTGCGCTTTTGGCTTTCGCTGATCGCTGTTTTTATTGTAATTGCGGCTGTTGCGTTTGCTTTGTTTTTTGTTGTAAATACATTTCTTGCCGATAATGAGCTAAGTCTGTTTTTGAATGTGTTTCTCAGCTTGTTCTTTACCATTTCGCTTGGTATTTTTCAAATGCTGTCGGGTCCGTTTTATATTATGAAGCTCACCGTGCTCTATCGCACCTATCAAAGCGAGGGCGAGTGGCAGTGTAAAAAACGGGCGACAAAGCGTCGCTATACGGTTGTTCTCGCCGTTTGCGCAATGCTTGCCGGGTGTGCGTTTTTATCCTTTGTGTCGGCGCACTTTTTTGACGAGATTTTTCCGCCGAGCGGCGACAAGGAGATCGTTGCCCACCGTGCAGGAGGAAACGAAGCTCCCGAAAACACCGTAAGCGGGATCGCCGCGGCGTATTCGCTGGGCGCGGCAGGATCGGAGATCGATATTCAGCGAACGGCTGACGGAAAATACATAATCAACCACGACGACACCTTTAAGCGAGTTGCCGGGGAAAACAAAAAGCCGTCTGAAATGACGCTTGAGGAGATCAAAAAGCTTCGCATTCAGGGAGAGCCGGTCGCGACCTTTGAGGAAGCTCTTGACGCTTCGCGCGACAAGGTGAAGCTGTTTACGGAGCTTAAGGGCGAGACTGCCGACAGACAAATGGCGGACGACGCGGTGAGGATAATCAAAGAAAAAGGAATGGAAAACCAAACCGTTTTGATTTCGCTGAAATATGATATTTTGGAATATGTTGAGCAAAAATATCCCGAAATCGAGACCGGCTATCTTGCATTTTTCTCTTTTGGAAAAATACAAAACATGCCCTTTGATTATCTCGCGCTTGAAGAAGAGATTGCAACCGATGAGGCGATCGACGCCATTCACGAAAACAACAAGAAGGTCATGATCTGGACGGTGAACGACGAGGACGATATCAGATCGTCGATCCTCGGCGAAGCGGATATGATAATCACCGACGAGATCAGAGCCGCAAAAAAAATTGAAGCGAAGTTGAAAAACCGCACTCCGCTTCAAAGGATACTTGATTACACCGGGCTGTCGCTCGGAATATATTAAGGTGTAGAGCTTTTTCAGAGTGGAGCTTTTTTAGTGTGGAGCTTTTTTAGTGTGGAGCTTTTTTAGTGTGGAGTTTGGAGTGTGGAGTGTGGAGTGTGGAGTGTGGAGTGTGGAGTTTCGGTCGGGAAGATAGAATTTATCTATTATATACGTTTGTTCCCGACTCTATTTATATTTGTTTGTCATAATTTTACCGTAGGGGCGCACCCGCGTGTGCGCCCTCGGAAGCAATGGCTTTATAGGTAGGTCGCACACATGGGTGCGACCCTACGCATTAAAGGTTAAATATTTCTGAATATATAATGATACAGTCGGGAACAAACGTATTTATAAAATAAATTCCTTCTTCACGACAATAATTGTCAATTGTCCATTGTCAATTAAAATAATGTTTCTGCTTGACCGAAACTCCACACTAAAAAACCCTTCGCCCTGAATCATGCGTTATTGCCTTAAGCTTTATCCGAACGATAGAGCTCAATATGGATTTGATGCTTTAGGCTTAGGGGCTCGGGATATTTTTTCAGCAAGCCCCGGTATTCGTTCTCAAATTCTCTGAGCTTTTCAGCCGAAAGGCTTGCGCCGACTCCCCGGCAGCTTTTGATCCTTCCAAGCCATGCTTCCGCGGAAAACTCAACGGAAGCATTGTAGGAATGGATAGTATCAACAGAAAACCTGCCCTCAGCCCAGTCGGGATAGGCGTACCGGAATTTTTCAAAGCCGCTGCCGCTCCAAGCAGGATTATATTTTAGGACAAGAGCCTCCATTTCGGCGATCACCTCATCCTCCAAGGGAAGCCAGTCCATAAAGATCTTGCAGAACAGACCCTGCGGCTTCAAAATCCGGAAGATCTCGGCGGCGGCTTTGTCGGCGTCAAAATACTGAAAGCACTGAGCTGCGGTAACAACGTCAAAGCTGTTGTCGGCAAAGCCTGTTTTTTCTGCCGAGCAGACCCTAAAGCAGATGTTCTCTATCCCCTTTTCTGCGGCGACGCGCTGCCCGAAGCGCACCTGGTTTTCGGAAATATCGGTCGCCGTAAATTCAGCTTTGGTGTGGCAAAGATTGACCGGAAGCACAGCGGTCCCGCTTCCGAGGTCCAGGATTTTTTGACCCGGTCTGCCTACTCCAAAGTAAATCAGCTTTTCGTACATGCTTTTGGGATAGATGTCGCGGTATTTTGCATATTCGCAGGAGGTTCTTCCAAAATCAAAATCATTTCCCTTATCAATAAAACTTAGCTTCATATTTCACCTTCTAAACATAATACCGACTGAGTTACTTAAAGCAACACCGCATAATTCAGGGCGAAGCTTTCTATTAGTTTGGAGTGTGAAGTGTGGAGTTTTGGTCGAGCAGATAGAATTTATCTGTGATATATGTTTGTTCCCGGTTGTATTTATATTTATTTGTCATAATTTTACCGTAGGGGCGCACCCGCGTGTGCGCCATCGGAAGCAATGGCTTTATAGGTAGGTCGCACACCCGGGTGCGACCCTACGGTTAATGGCAAAAAATATTAAATCAATAATAATACAGTCGGGAACTAACGTTTTTTATAGATAAAATCTATCTTCCCGACCGAAACTCCACACTCCAAACTCCAAACTCCACACTAAAAAATCCCGTACTGCCTTAAAAGTAAATCGTTTCTGTGATTTCCGCGTTGCCGTTCAAATCCTCGTAAACATAGACAAGCGAGTAGCGCGACACGGGCTTTTGAGCAGTTGTGGTGATCTCGCACAGCAGCAAATAGTTTTTGCCGGCAACCACCTGATCGCCCAAAAAAGCGATCGGTCTGTACTGTGCGTCTGCAACATTTTCCGCTGCTTTTTCAAGCGCGTCCTTTGCCTCGGGCGTCAGTTCGGGCGAGCTTGCCTCCGACCAGCCTCCGGCAAGTCCGCCGGGATATTCAGCCTTTACCGTGGAGCCAAGCACCTGGGTGATCTCAGCGTTGCCGTCCAAATCCTCATAAACGGTGACGAGCGCGTAGGTGACATCTGCGTTATCCCCGCGCGGTATCGCCTTGCAAAGAACCAAATGATTTTTGCCGGCTACGATCTGGCTTGAAACATAAGCAACGGGCGTATATTCCGCATTTTTGTCGCCCTCCGAGGCTTTTTTGAACACAGCCTTTATATCATCGGTTATTTCCACAGACTCTCCCCTGCTCCAGCCGCCCGAAACAATATTGTCCGGGTCTGTTGTTTTGGCTGCCTTTTCGGTTTTGTCAGAAGCGTTCTTGGTTTCATTCTGATTGTGGACGTTGTTTTCGCTTTCGCAGGCAGCAAGGAAGCCCAAGAGCAGGGTGCTCATAATCAAGGCAAATACGGCTGCACCGCGAAATTTGCGGCGTGAGCCTTGCTTTGATTTTTTTTCGCCGTCTTGACGACGCTTGCTTTGCAGCCCGCACAGTCGGATCATGCGGTTTAGGCTTGATTTTTTCATAGCTATGCTCCTTTTGAGAGAAAAAGTGTTACAGCTAAATATTATCACACAGTATAGTTAAAATCAAGAGATTCGGGCGTAAAACCCGAGATTTATTCCAAATCTATTGCACATTTTTCTTATTTATGGTATAATTTTATCAAACTGTAGGCAGCCTTGCACAATCGGCGATATGCGGATCGGGCGGCGTTGCCTTTCGGAAATTTGAGGTGAAATTTGTGAAATATCCAAATGCGTATAAGGGCGTAAAAACGCTTGTCAAGGCTATGGCTCTGAATATAGCGGCTTCCGCGCTGTTTTTGCTTTCTGCATTATTATTTGTTGCAGCCGGGATCAATTTGTCGGAGGACCAGATCGACCTGAACGCGCTAAATACCACGGCGATAATCGGGATAGCCTTAGCCACACTTGGCGCGCTGATAATCAGCCTTGTTTCGTTTATCCTGCAAATCCTCGGACTAAAGCGCGGCATGAAGGACGAGCCGCTGTTCAAAACCGCGCTTGTTTATGTTTTTGTCGGTCTTGCGTCAACGCTCGCTTCAAGCCTGATGACCGGCATGGTCAACAGTCAGCTCACTGACAGCTTCAAGATATTGTCCGAGGTGTCCACCCTGCTGATTTCTCTTTACATTATTTTTGCACTCCGCAGCCTTGCGCAAAAGCTCGGCAACAGCAAAATCGACTTTAAGGGAAAAGCTTTGATCTGGGTTTTGATCTCCGTATTTTTGATGACCATTGTATCAAGAATAATCGGCATTTCCTCAAGCGAACTGAGCTCGGTTTTGAGCGCGCTCGCTGCTGTTTTTGATTTGATAGGCTACTGCTTGTTTTTGATATATCTAATTCAGTCAAAAAAAATGCTCGCTGAATCTTCCGGCGGATAATACGCACAATATTAGGGCAACGTTTTTTGCATTACGAATGAATAATACGCAGACAAGGCTGCGCCGTGAAGCGTGCGGCATTGTCTAGAAAATCTCAAAAGGAGAGAATGATAATGGTAGAGATCAACAGCAGAAAGGCTGCAATAATCGGCTGCGGCTTTGTGGGCTCGGCGTCCGCGTTCGCGCTAATGCAGAGCAGTCTTTTTTCCGAGCTTGTGCTCATTGACGCCGACAAAAACCGCGCCGAGGGCGAGGCTCTTGATATCAGTCACGGACTTCCGTTTTCAAAGCCGATGCAGATCTACGCCGGCAGCTATGAGGATATCAGCGACGCGGCGGTGATAATCGTCACCGCAGGCGCAGGACAAAAGCCCGGCGAAACGCGGCTGGATCTGGTGAAGAAGAACGTGGCGATTTTTAAGTCGGTCATCCCCGAGATCGCAAAGCACAACAAAAACGGAATACTTTTGATCGTGGCAAATCCCGTTGATATTCTGACCTATGCCGCAAAGCAGCTCAGCGGATTTCCGTCAAACCGAGTTTTCGGCTCGGGCACGGTGCTCGACACGGCAAGACTAAAATATCTGCTCGGCGAGCATTTGGGAGTTGACAGCAGAAGCATCCACGCCTTTATCGTCGGCGAGCACGGCGACAGCGAGATCGCGGTTTGGAGCAGCGCGAATGTGTCGGGGATACCCATCAACAAATTCTGCGAAATGCGCGGTCATTATCAGCACAGGCGCGCAATGCGCGAGATCGCCGAGAGCGTGAAGAACAGCGCGTATGAGATAATCGAGAAAAAGAACGCGACATATTACGGGATCGCCATGTCGGTAAAGCGCATTTGCGAGGCGATAGTCAGAGACGAAAAGTCGATCTTGTCTGTTTCGAGTATCCAAACCGGCGAGAAGATCCACGGCGTTGCGCTGAGTATGCCTGCAATCGTGGGCAAGCACGGCGTTGAAGGCTCTGTTCCGATCGAGCTCAACGACGAAGAAACAAACGCGCTCATTCAGTCTGCCGAAGCACTGAAGGCTGTTATCGACGACGTGCTTTGATAAGCTTTGTTTGATTTTGGGCAACACCGCATAATCGGCGGCGTTGCCTGAATGTTTTTTAAAAAATTAAAATGCTTTTCCATAGCAAAACAAAAATGTTGGGAGGCAACACCTTGGAACCGATCATAAGAAAAACGGAAATAAACCTTATCACACTGGGGTCGGGGGTAATTCTGTTCGGGCTTTGGACGCTCGTAAAATTTTTGCTAACGATCTTATTTGCAGACAAAAACGATACCGACTATGCCGCATTTTTCAGCCTGTCGGCATGGGTGCTCACATTGATCGAATTTTCGCTCAGGTGCTACATCGGCTTTTCGGCGCGCTCCGAGGGTCAGGGAAAACGCAAGGGTGTGTTATATTTGGTCATCACCTCAATAATCATATTTTTTTATTTTGCGATCATAGCACTTGAGATCGCAATATTGTTTATCTCTCCGGAATACATTTTTTACGTTATCATCGCGCTTATCATCGACTCCACCTCAACGATATTTTTGATTGAGCTGATGATAAATTCAGTCAGGCTCAGACGGCTGAGAAAACAGACTGTTGAACATTCCGAACACCCCAATAATTCGGTGTTGTCCTAATCAAAACGGAGGTCGGTCATGAATTCGGATTTTCACTATTACGCCACCTACTGCGCGGCGATCCTTGCCGGCTATTCTCACGAAGAAAGCCAAGACATAGCCTACAGCGACTGCTTTGTGGATTCCTGCTGCAAAACGCTGCTGACAAAGCTAAAGGCTCCCGCAGCCGCCGCGACAACTCAGCTTAAACTAGAGCTTATGGACGCCCGAACGGATATTTCGGGCTTGCATGATATAACGCGGATCTGGTCGTCGTTCCACTTTCTTCCGTATGATTTGTATGCAGAGCCGTCCAAACGCTGCTCAAAGCGGTACAAAGCAAAATACCGGCTGATCTGCAACCCAAACAGCGAGCTTGTAAAGGACACCGTAAAGCTTGCAAGGGGCAAGAGCCTCCAGGCTGCCGGGGTCGCGATGCACGTGCTATGCGACACCTGGGCGCACAGATACTTTGCAGGAACACCCTCGCTGGTCATCAACAATCCCTACAACCGCTTTGTTGAGCTGCTGCCGGGTGAGAACGGCTTTGAGGAGAGAAAGATCACCTTTAGGCACAGTGCCTCTGCTCCCGACGATTTGGAGCACAGCATATATACCAGCAGCCTGTATTCAAACAGCGAAAACTCGATCATGAACCTCGGTCACGGCAGAGCCGGGCATTTGCCGGACTACAGCTTTATCCGCTACAAATATCTTCCTGCGTGGGGCAACTACGAGGAGATCGTCAAGGACAATCCCTCGGACTTTATAGTAAACGACAATAATAATTTTACTTAAAGCTGCATAAAGACTTGAGCTGATCGTTAGGAGCAGCCCATGAATTAAAAGATTCATCAATCGTCAT
>OMZU01000038.1 GCA_900315605.1 uncultured Eubacteriales bacterium
ACCGTCTGTGAAGATGATGTAAGCGGTGTTTGCAGGAACTGTGATCTGATAGTTGTCGCTGCCCATGCCGTTGTCACCGATCTTTGTCATTGGTGTTCCGGGCCAGTCGCCGAGAGTTGGCTGCTCGCTCGATGTCCAAGCGTAAGCATAAACTGAGCTCCAGTTCTGGTTGTTTGTGAATACAACTCTGCTTGATGTTGTTGCTGCCTTTGTTGTTGTTTCACCAACCGGAGGCTGAACAGGCTGTGTTGTCTCAACTGCAACAGTAGTTTCGGTAGGCTCGTCAGCGAGATCCCATGTGCCTACGTTCCAATTGCCGTTTGTCTGGTTTGTGGGATAGTAGCCCTTACCTGTCTGGCAAGGAATGTCAACTGTCTGGTTCTGACCATCTGTGAAGATGATGTAAGCGGTGTTTGCGGGAACTGTGATCTGATAGTTATCACTGCCCATGCCGTTGTCACCGAGCTTTGTCATAGGTGTTCCCGGCCAGTCGCCGAGAGTTGGCGTCTCGTTTGATGTCCAAGCGTAAGCGTAAACTGAGTTCCAATGCTGGTTGTTTGTGAACTGAACCTTGCTGGAAGCACCAACTGCGCCTTCGTTGGCAGACGCCGCAGAAATGCCGACTACCACACAAGAGAACGCAATCAAAAACGCAAGCACAACGCTGGTGAATTTTCTTATGCTTTTGATTTTTTGCATAATGGTTTCCTCCTAATTATTAAATTTTTACCGCCTTTTTGCAAAAGCAACTTGATCCAAAAGCGCGGAACACAGCCGATTTCCCACAATATCGGCAACATTTGCGCAGCAAGAATCAGGGTGCTCTTGTCAAAACGCAGCTTTGGTTCTAATGACGTATAATGACGTAAAATCACGCACGTATTAGAATTAAGAATATAATATCATTTTTTTGATTTTATTTCAATCTGCTATTTACACAATACTACAGGGGTAAATTTGGTTAGTTTTTCATAATAAATATTATAAGGTTAGTTATTTTTGGTTTAAGATAACATATTTTTGAACATAATTGTGATATAACAGCAATTTTTCATTGCATTTTCAGCACATTATCAACAAAATACTGTCGTCTTTATAATTACAATTTTACACAATATTATCATATACATTCTGATTATTATTCATTTACAAAATTAAAATACAAACAAACGACAAAAACGCCCGGGTGCTGGACCGCACCCGGGCATAATGATTTATTGCTTTTTCAAAGCCGTGCCGAACACTCGGCTTGTTTGGCTGATCGCTTCACAGGTCTGCACTAATCGCAAGAACGTTCCGATTATCTGAACGCCTCGGCAGCCTTTCCGTAAAGCATCATTGCGGTGAGAAGCTCGGAAATCACGGCAGGTGTGCTCTGTGAGCTGAGCATACTCTTGGCGTAAGACGAAACGCTGTAGGTCATTGTATCGCTTACAGCCTTGCCGTTCTGCATAACGGTAAAGCTGATAGTGTCGCTTGTCTGGAACGAATACAGGGATTTGTATACGACCCTGTATTTGTCGCCGGAAACATGCTCGATATCATTTTCGCCGATAGTCTCGGTGTAATTGTTCTCGTTGTTGCGAACCAGGATAGTTTTGCCCTTGATGCTGTCGGCGGTAAAGGTCGCAGAGATCTGGATAGAGTTTCCGAGCACGAGCGAAGCGGCAGTCCACTCGGCAGTTGGGTTGGAAATCGTTGTCGCGTGGAAGTTCTTTACGTTTTTAAGAGTGCCCATATCGGTGAGCGCGTAGCTCTTCTGCTGAGCGGTGAGGGTCGAGTTTGCAAGGTTGCCGGTATTGTAGTTAGTAAACTTTTGAGCAGCCGCACCGTAGTTGAGAAGGTTTACGAGCAGGGTCTTGCCGGCAGCCGGGAACGAATCCTTTGAAAGCTGGTTCTCGGCATAGCCCTTTACGCTTCTGATGTATTCGGGACCGTAAACGATGCATCCGTCCTCGCGCACACAAACAAGCCTTGCCTTTACGTTTTCGCCCATTGTCTGGGGATAGATCTTGCTGAACGAGAACACGTGATTGCTTCCGTTCTGAGTGAAGGTATCAATATAGCTCTTGCTGCCTGCGTGCTCAACCAATACGCCGAGCTCGCCCTCGGGGATATTCTCGGATTTTGCGTTGAGAGCCATTGTGATGTTTTCGGCAAGTGAGATAGAATATGACGAGAACTTGAGATCGCTGTCATATACATATTGTCCGCTGTTGTCAGCCGGAGAGTAGTTGCCCTGATATCCGCCGGCATAGATAACTGTGCTTCTTGAAGAAACCACGTCTGCTCCGTCGGACTCGGCAAATCTGTAAACTACAAGCTCCTCGGACTCCTCGTCGAGCATTCTTGTTGAAGGATCGATCGCGCCGACAACAAGGTTTTTGAATCTGAGGTTGATTTCGGTATCAACAGGTCTTAATACGTCAAAGGTAACAGTGATAAGATCGACCGGGTTTCCGTTGGTTGACTTGATTTTTGAAAGGCTTCCGATAGATGAATAGTTAGCCTTTATCACATTAGCTTCGTTGATATTGATAAGCGCGCCGTCAACCTTGGGCATGATCGTCCAGTTGAGATCCTCGTCGGTGTTGGAAGCTCTGTTCACCTTGAGTGCGGTGCCGTCGTAGTCGAGGTACCACTCAATGTTTACCATATCCTTTGAAGAAACAAGCGCGTAGGTAACAGTTACCTGATTTGTGTTCTTGTTAAAGCTCATTGAATAATCGGGGAAATAGTTTGAGGTAGCCTTTACCGTGAACACTGAATTAGGATCGGGCAGCTTGTAATCGGGAACATATTCCGTTGTGGGCTGCGCAGTGGTGGTCTGAACTGTTGTGGGCTGAGCCGTTGTTGGCTGAACCTTGGTTGTAGGTTGAGCTGTTGTGGGCTGAGCTGTTGTGGGCTGAGCCTTGGTTGTAGGCTGAGCTGTTGTGGGCTGAACAGGAGTATTTCCGCCTACATAATAGGAATCGAGCAGATAGTATCCGCCGCTGTCCTTTCCGCCGGTTGGCTTCCAGCCGTTGTTGTTGGTGCTGCTAAGCTCAACGTCAACAGACTCGCACAAGCCGTTGTCGTTAAACACAAGATATGTTGCGCCGTCGGGAAGCTGTGTGAAATATCTTCCGCTTGAGGGATCATAGGTCATCAAAGTTCCCGGCCAGTCGCCCATAACCGGATTGAAGCTGTCGTCGAAGGCATAGACATAAACGTTGCTCCAGTTGAGTGTGTTTGTAAACCAGATCTTGCCTGTTGCGCCCTGATTAGGCTCGGTTGTCTGGTTTGGCTTTGTGGTCGGGTTTGGCTTTGTTGTGGGCTTTACAGTAGTCTGGACCGGCTTTGTTGTGGGTGTTGTGGGGTTGCCGCCGGACTGAACGTCGTAGCTCTCAACAAGGTAGTAGCCGTACTCATCCAACTGATTTATCGGCTTGTAGCCCTTGTTTCTTGTTGTACCGATCTCTATATCTGTGGTTTCGTGTGTGCCGCCGTCGTTGAACGAAATGGTAGTTGTATCCGAAGTGACGTCGGCATAATATCTTCCGCTTGCCGAGTCATAGCTCATCTGAGTTCCCGGCCAGTCGCCCATAAGCGGATCAAAGCCATCGTTAAAGGCAAAAATATAAACGCTGCTCCAGTTCATTGAATTGGTGAACCAAATTCTGTTTGAGCTTTGTGCCGGAGGATTTACGGTTTGACCGGGGTATTCGATTTGCTGAACGCTATATGTGCCGTCGCTGTTTTTGCCGTTCGGCTGCCAGCAGGTTACAGAAGCGGAGGAAAGAGCGATATCCTCGGTCATATCGTCGCCGTAGCTGAAAACGATTCCGTCTGTGTTGGTCGGAACCTGTGCCTTATAGAAACCGGAGCCGGCTTCTACGCTCAATTTTGTTCCCGGCCAGTCGCCTAAAACCGAGTCTCCGTTGCCGTCCCAGGCATAGGCATAGACATTGCTCCAGCCAAGTGTGTTGTTAAAGTAGACGGTTTTGCCGCCTGCCGCCGATACGCCTGTTGCAATGCATGAGAATGCAATGAGGACCGCAAGCAAAAGACTGATCAGCTTGATTTTTGAATTGTGCATATTTACCTCCATAAAATATATTTTTGAACCGCAAAACAGATAAAATGTTTTTAAGGCAACACCGCACAAATCAAGGCGCACGCCTGAATCATGAGGTTATTACATTTAACGGCTCCTATGAGCATTACTTTACTAAAATAATACCATATTTTTTGAATCTTATCAATTTACTTATTGCACAATAGTATAACAATTAGCTATTATATTATGTTGATTTGCATTAGGGTTGGACAGCTTTGCCAATATAAAGTGAGCATCCAGCAGATAGAACCATCAACATATTGCAGGATCGCACACGGGTGTGCCCCTACAATATTATATAACATAAAATTTATACTAATCTCAGATAAAAAGTGGACAAAGATTTGCGAGGATATTTTTCGCAAGACGAGGCGAAGGACGCCGCAAGGCTGTCGCCTTGCAAGGACACAACGAAGTATTGCGGAAAATAGACCGCAAAGATTGTCTATTTTTTATTTGAGTTTAGTATTAGGTGTCTCAAAAAAAGCTCCCGACACAAATGCGCCGGGAGTTTTTGTAATTATTGACTTGTCGCCTTTGGATTATGCGGCAGCAAATTCCTCCGCAGCCTTTCCGTAAAGCATCATAGCTCTGAGGAGAGGACCGAAGTTGGGGTTATTGATATACTTGCCTGCATAAGAAGCAGCGCTGTATGTCATAGTGTCGCTGACTGGTGTGTGGTCATCACCCTCGCATACTGTGAACCTTACAGTATCCTTGAGCTGGTTTGCATAAAGAGAATATGTAAAGGAAGCCTTGCCGGGCTGATTGTCGTCGAGCACAAGATCTGCTCCGCTGAAATACTGAGTCTCGCCGTTGAAGTCAACTCTGATGGACTTGTTTGTTATATTGTCGGCAGTAAATGTAACCTTGATTCCTACGGTGTTGCCAAGTACAAGTGAAACTGTAGTGAACTCGGAAGTAGGTGTGCCGTCCAAAGCTACTGCATGTAAGTTTCTAACATCTGCCAATTCCTCATCCTTGAGCTCATTCTTAGCAAAACGAGCTGCGCCGGAAACGATCTCAGCCGAAGCAAGAGTGCCCTCCTTGTAGTGAATGTACTTCTGAGCTTCTGCGGCATATCTGAGAAGGTTTACAAGCAGACCCTTGAGTGAGTTGGGGTTTCCAACCTTTGTCTGGTTGTTTCTTGCATATTCCAAAACAGACTTTGTATAAGCGTCGCCGTAGTACTCCTGGTCGCCCTTGAAGCCGTGGAGAACAGCCGAAGCGTCGTCGATTACAGTCTGAGGATAGATCTTGTCAAACTGGAATACGAGTGTGCCGTCGCTGAGAGTCTCGTAATCGTTGATTACTGTCTCCTGACCGTTCATTGTTACTACAAGATAAGGATCTGTGTAGCCGTGAACTGTTTCTGCCTTAACTCTGAAGTTGATAGCAATGCTGTCCTTGAGTGAGAGTGAGTATGAAGAAGGAGCAAAGTTTGCGATATAGATCGGCTCAGAGTCTGTCTTTGTTGTGGGCTCAACAACAACTGTTGAAGTAGGCTCAACAACAACTGATGAAGTTGGCTCTATTGTTGTCTCGTTGGGCTCTGTTGCTGTTGTGTCCTGGATGATTGTTGTAACGATCGTTGTATCTGTCTGAGCTGTTGTGGGCTCTGTGTAGGTGAACTCTGCAACCTCCCAGTTGCCGTCCTTATCCTTTTTGCTGGGATAGTATGCCTTGCTTGTGCCGTCCATAACTACGTCAACAGTCTGGTCGTTGCCGCCTGAGAATACGATTGCTTTTGCGCCTGCCGGAACTGTTATAGCATAAACGTCAACGCCTGTTACAGAGCCAACCTTTGACATAGCTGTGCCTGCCCAGTCGCCGAGAAGAGGATTGTCGTCCTTGTCCCATGCATAAGCGAATACTGATGCCCAGCCCTTTGAGTTTGCAAAGTACATTTTTGTGCCTGCGGGAACTGTTGTTTCCTCGGGCTCGCTTGTCGGCTCTTCAACAAGGTTCCATGAATTTACTGTGTACAAGCCGTCCTGCTGACCTGTGATATACCAGCCCTTGTTTGCCTCAAAGGGAATGTCAACAGTCTGGTTGTCGCCGCCGTCCGAGAATACGATTCCGGTTGCGTTTTCGGGAACATATGCATAGTAGTTGTCATAGCCGTAGCTGTTTGTGCCCATCTTTGCCATTGTGATTCCCGGCCAGTCGCCTGTGAGGTGATGGTTGCTCTTGTCCCATGCAAAAGCCTTGACTACAGGCCAGTTTTCGTTGTTTGTGAAAACGACCTTTACTGTGCCGTCGGGGATGACCTCTGTTGTAGGCTCAACTGTTGTGCCCTGTGTTGCTGTTGTGGGCTCAACATAGTCCCAGCTTGCAACTGTGTACAGGCCGCTGTTCTGACCGCCGTCGAGATACCAACCCTTGTTGGGCTCAAATTCGATGTCAACAGTCTGCTGCTGACCGTTCTCGTCTGAGAATACGATGCCAACTGTTGAAGCCGGAACAAAAACTTCGTAGTTGTCGTGGCCATAACCGTTGTCACCGAGGTTTGTCATAGCTTTTCCGGGCCAGTCGCCGAGTGTAACAACGCCGTCAGCGTCCCAGCCATAAGCATGTACGCTGCTCCAGTTGTTGTTGTTTGTGAACACAGCTCTGAGGTAGCCCTCGGGAGCAGTTGTCGGCTCGGGAGTTGGAGCGTCGGGCTGATAGTTCCATTCCTGAACTGTATATTTGCCGTTTGATGCAATTCCGTCTACCCACCAGCCTGTTGTGTTGCCGGAGAATGCGATGTCCACGGTCTGCTTCTCGTTTGAACCGTTGTTGAATACGATACCATATGTGTTCTTGGGTACTTCTGTGTAGTAGTTTCTGTGACCGAGACCGTTGTCCTCCGAAATCGTGAGTCTTCTGCCCGGCCAGTTACCCATAAGGCCGTCGTTGTTTGTGCCGTAGGCATAGATGTAAACGTTTTCCCAGTCATAGTTGTTTGTGAAAGCAACCTTGACTGTGTCGGTTGAAGCAGCTGAAACGCCGACAGCAACACATGAAAACGCGATCAATACCGCAAGCACGATGCTTGTGATTTTTCTCAGTCTTGAGATCTTGTGCATATTCTTTCCTCCATAAAAATTACTTGCCTTTTCGGGTTGCCACCCAAAAAAACATGTAAATGATACCACATTTAATATGACAATTCAATCTACTAATTGCACAATTTTGAGAGTGAATTTTCGTGCAATATATCATAATGCCTATTGCTTTTTCCAAAGCTGTTTCTATTATAAACAAAAATTTAAAATAATTCTTAATTTTTTGTTTATTTTGTAATTTAGAAATATCCTGTTGATTAATGTATTTTTATTTTGTCAAAAAACTTTTGTAAATAAATTTCGACTATAGGCAATACCGAATGATTCGCGGTGCGCGGATTGCGCAGTCAGATTTTTGTCAGAATGTACAAATAATCAGTTCGCATACTGACGTATGGGGGTTGATTTTTGGGCAGTCTGACGGAATAATATGCAGACATGACGTGTGCCGCAAATCGTGCGGTCTTGCCTGTAAAATGTTTTATTTTCTCACTCGCCGCATTTCCTGCCTCTGACAAAGTAATCTAAAAATTTGCACTTTTTTGTCTGAGCGATAATTTAAAACACTTTGCCGAACGGGGATTTCGGAATATTACTTGTTATTTTTATAAGGGCAAAAATAATGCAATATAATATTTGTTTTGGCTTGCTGCCGTTTTGCTCCGGTATGGCTGAAATTAATCTGTTTTGACCGACTGCCGTAAAATTCTCTAAATTTGAGAAAAAAACACGCAAATTGTTGTGAAAATCTTCTTGCATTCGTGACGGATTTGTGATAAACTAAAATCAGCGGTGCTCAGGCTTGAGTGAGTACCCAAAAATTCAAACGGCGGAGTGCCGTGAAATCAGGAGGTTTTTATGAACTCAATCAAAAAGTACATTGCGGAATTCATCGGAACAGCCGTGCTTGTTATTCTCGGCTGCGGAACCGCCATGCTTGTTGGCTGCGACGCTGCCAGCGGCTCGGGCTATTTGCTCACAGCTCTTGCGTTCGGTCTTGTTATCGTGGGCATGGCATACTGCGTTGGAAACATTTCGGGCTGTCACATTAACCCGGCGGTTTCTATCGGCGTTCTCATCAGCGGCGGCATGACTGTTGCGGACTTCATCGGCTACATAATCTCTCAGTGCCTGGGCGCGTTTGCAGGCGCAGGCGTTTTGGCTCTTATTTTCAACATGGGCGGCGTTAAGGACATGACAGGCGGCTTTGGCTCCAACGGTCTTGACGGCGTAAACGGCAGCGTTGGCGCAGGTCTTATTGTTGAGATAGTTCTCACATTCATCTTTGTTCTCACGATTTTGGGCGTTACATCCAAAAAGGCAGGCCACGGCTCCTTTGGCGGACTTGTGATCGGTCTTACGCTCACACTCGTTCATATTCTCGGAATCGGTCTTACCGGCACATCCGTAAACCCGGCAAGAAGCTTTGGTCCCGCTATCGTTGCTGCGATCAACGGAAATTCAGCTCCTCTGGGAAGCCTTTGGGTATTCATCGTTGCTCCTCTCGTAGGCGGAGTACTTGCTGCTGTTGTTTACAAGCTCCTTGAGGGAAAAGAGTAAAATCAATTGAAAATTTAAATTTGAAAATTGAAAATTTCGGTCGGGCAGAAAGGTTTTGTTAGAAAAAGCTTTTCTTCCCGACTGTATTTATATTTGTTTAGCTCTTTTTTACATATAAACAAAACTATATCCATATTTATACAATCGGGAACAGACGTATTTTTCAAGTCAAACGTTTCTTCCCGACCGAAACTTAACGCTGATTAGTATTTTTGGTGCAACAAATGATTTTTAATAAACACAAAAAACCGCTCGACGCGCAAACCTTGCTTGAGCTGAAACGCTATATAGATGAAAACCTGATCAAGGAGCCTAAAATCGCATATGAATCCGAAGATCGTTCGGTGGGCTCCGCACCTTTTGGGGCGAGGTCTGCCCCGAGAGCGGAGCGAAAGGCGTCGTTTCCGGAGCCGGAGGTCTGCGCCGACAACGCTCAAATGTTCAAAAACCTTGCCTCTGCCGGGGCGTCGGACGCGCTGAGGCACGAGGTCGAGACATTGGACGAGAGCTTTTCGCAAATGCTTTTGCGTAAAATCGACGAGCGCGGAATCAGCGACTCCGAGTGCTACAAAAAAGCCGGAGTTGACCGCAGGCTGTTTTCAAAAATCCGAAGCCAACCGCTTTACAGACCCACAAAATCCACGGCGATCGCCTTTGCGCTCGCGCTTGAGCTGAGCCTTGAGGAAACACGCGAGCTGCTGATGAAGGCAGGCTTTGCATTGTCGAGAAGCAGCAAGTTCGACGTTATCATAGAATTTTTTATCCGCAACGGCAGGTACGATATTTTTGAGGTGAACGAGGCTCTTTACGAATTTGACCAGCCTGTTCTGTAAATTTGTCGCCCGGCAAGCGACCATCATTACCCTTTGAGCGTATATAATGTGATTGTAAACCAAACAACACATTTTATTATCAGGAGGAATAATTATGAAAAAGAATCTTACAGAGCTGGTTTTTATACTGGACAAAAGCGGATCGATGGCAGGGCTTGAAGCCGACACGATAGGCGGCTTTAACTCGATGCTCAAAAAGCAGAAGAAGCAGGACGGCGAGGCGTTTGTGACAACGGTGCTGTTTGACAACGAAATTCAAACCGTACACGACAGAATCCCTCTTGACAGTGTGAGCGAAATGACCGACGACGACTACGTTCCAGGCGGCTGCACCGCGCTTATTGACGCGATCGGCAAGACGATCGAGCACATCAAAAATATCCACAAATACGCGCGAAAGGACGACGTGCCCGAAAGCACGGTCTTTGTTATCACGACCGACGGAATGGAAAACGCGAGCAGGGAATTCAGCTCAGCCAAGGTGAAAAAAATGATCGAAAAGCAAAAGTCAGAGGGCTGGGAATTTCTGTTCATCGCCGCAAATATTGACGCGGTTGAGACCGCCTCAGGCTTTGGGATAGACAGCGACCGCGCGGTTAATTATCACGCCGACAAAAAGGGCACGGGAGTGCTTTTTGAAGCGGTGGGCGCAGCGATCGGCTCGATGCGCAAGCAGCGCACGATCTCAAAGGAATGGAGCGCGGAAATAGAGGACGACTTTAAGTCAAGATAGTGCCGTTTTCCTTTTTCGAGTAGGGGCGCACACGCAGGTGCGCCCCTACGGTAAAAATATGTCAAACAAATATAAATACAACCGGGAACAAAGGCTTTTTCTTAACAAAACGTCTCTCCCCGAGCATAATTTTTCTACCCGACCGAAACTCCACACTTCTCACTAAAAAAGCGGAGCTGATTCAACCCGAAACGGGTCGGATCAGCTCCGTAGTTTTTATAGAATTATATGATTTGCGTTATCAAATGACCTCGTCATTGTCGGGGGCGTCGTCGTGCTCCTCAACAGCGTTGCTTTCGAGCTCAACGTTTGCGTATCTGCGCATACCTGTGCCGGCAGGGATGACCTTACCGATGATTACGTTCTCCTTTAGACCAACAAGGTTGTCGATCTTGCCCTTGATAGCGGCGTCGGTGAGAACTCTTGTTGTCTCCTGGAACGAAGCGGCTGAAAGGAAGCTGTCGGTTGCGAGAGCCGCCTTGGTGATACCGAGGAGAAGCTGGGTAAAGGTCGCTTCTCTGAGTCCCTCTTCGCCTGCGGCAACGCGCTTTTTGATCTGCTCGTTTTCGTAGAGCACCTCGTTTTTGTCGTAGGTCTGACCGGACATAAAGCCTGTGTCGCCTGCGTCGTCAACTCTGACCTTGCGCATCATTTGGCGAACGATTACCTCGATGTGCTTGTCGTTGATCTCAACACCCTGGAGACGGTAGGTACTCTGTACCTCGGAGATCAGGTAGTTCATGACAGCCTCGGGTCCGAGGATATCGAGGATATCGTGCGGATTTACCGCACCGTCGGTGATCTTGTCACCCTTTTTGATCTGATCGCCCTCTGTGACCTTTACACGGAAGCCGAATGGAATGAGATAAGCTCTTTCGTCGCCTGTTTCTTTGTTATAAACAACGGCATGGCGTGCGTTTTTGATCTCTTCAAAACGAACCTCACCGTCGATCTCACTGATGATTGCAAGGCTCTTTGGCTTTCTTGCCTCAAAGAGCTCTTCTACTCTCGGAAGACCCTGGGTGATATCCTCGGCAGAAGCAACACCGCCGGTGTGGAAGGTTCTCATTGTAAGCTGTGTACCGGGCTCGCCGATCGACTGAGCCGCGATGATACCAACCGATTCACCAACAGTTACGGGCTGGCGGTTGGCAAGGTTTGAGCCGTAGCACTTGCGGCACGCGCCGTGCTTTGCGCGACATTCGAGAACGGAACGGATCTTGATGCTCTGAACGCCGGAATCAACGATGATATCGGCTTCTCTGTCGCCCATCATAACGTCCTTTGAAACAAGCACGTTTCCGTCGGCGTCGCAGAAATCCTCGAGCAGATAACGTCCGATAAGTCTTTCGTGGAGACCCTCGATAACGTTGGACTCGCCTGCCTTGATGTCAAAGATCTCAAGACCCTCGGTGGTTCCGCAGTCCTCCTCGCGGATGATGACCTCCTGAGAAACGTCTACAAGACGACGGGTGAGGTATCCGGAGTCGGCGGTTCTGAGCGCGGTGTCGGCAAGACCCTTACGCGCACCACGAGAGGAGATGAAGTATTCGAGAATGTTAAGACCCTCACGGTAGTTAGCTCTGATCGGGATCTCGATGGTCTTACCGGAGGTGTTGGCGATAAGTCCGCGCATTCCGGCAAGCTGACGGATCTGGCTCATGCTACCACGCGCACCGGAATCTGCCATCATAAAGATCGGGTTGTAGCGGTCGAGGTTTCTCTGGAGCGCGCCGGTAACGTCGTCGGTCGCCTTTGCCCAGATGTTGAGGATCTCCTCATAACGCTCCTCGTTGGAGCGCAGACCCATCATGTATTCCTCGCGGATGGAGTCAACCTCTTCCTCTGCCTTTGCGATGATCTCTTTCTTTTCGGGCGGAATAACAGCGTCGCAAACCGCAACGGTGATCGCGCCCTTGGTTGAGTATTTATAGCCCTGCGCCTTGATGTTGTCAAGCACAACGCTGGTTTTTTCGGTGCCGTGGATCTTGATGCACCTGTCGATTATCTTTTTAAGTCCCGACTTGCCAACGAGGAAGTCTACCTCGAACTTGAACTTGTTCTCGGGGATGCTTCTGTCGATAAAGCCGAGATCCTGCGGAATAGGATTGTTGAAGATGATCTTTCCGATCGTGGTGTCAACGATAGCAGACTGCTTTCTGCCGTCGATCACCATTTCACGGCGAACCTTGATCTTAGAGTGAAGCTCGATAACGCCTGTCTGGTACGCCATCATTACCTCGTCAACATTGCGGAACACCTTGCCCTCGCCGCGCTCGCCGTCCTTGTCAAGAGTGAGGTAGTACGAGCCGAGGATCATATCCTGGGTAGGAACCGCAACAGGCTGACCGTCTGAGGGCTTTAGCAGGTTGTTGGCTGCGAGCATGAGGAACCTTGCCTCTGCCTGAGCTTCTGCCGAAAGCGGAACGTGAACAGCCATCTGGTCGCCGTCAAAGTCGGCGTTGTAGGCGGTACAAACCAGAGGATGAAGCTTGAGCGCACGACCCTCTACGAGCACCGGCTCGAACGCCTGGATTCCCAGACGGTGAAGTGTGGGCGCACGGTTGAGGAGCACCGGGTGACCCTTGATTACTACCTCAAGAGCGTCCCAAACGTTGTCCTTGGCGCGTTCAACGGCTTTTCTTGCAGATTTGATGTTCTGCTCAGCCTTGGTTTCAACAAGTCTTTTCATAACGAACGGCTTGAACAGCTCAAGAGCCATTTCCTTTGGCAAGCCGCACTGATACATTTTGAGCTCAGGACCTACTACGATAACCGAACGTCCGGAGTAGTCAACACGCTTTCCGAGAAGGTTCTGACGGAAACGACCCTGCTTTCCCTTAAGCATATCCGAAAGGGATTTGAGCGCGCGGTTGTTGGGGCCTGTAACAGGTCTGCCGCGTCTGCCGTTGTCGATGAGCGCGTCAACGGATTCCTGAAGCATACGCTTTTCGTTGCGGATGATGATTTCGGGAGCGTTGAGCTCGATAAGCTTTTTGAGGCGGTTGTTTCTGTTTATCACTCTGCGGTAGAGGTCGTTGAGGTCGGAGGTCGCAAAGCGTCCGCCGTCAAGCTGAACCATCGGACGGATATCCGGCGGGATAACCGGAACAACGTCGAGGATCATCCACTCGGGGCGGTTGCCCGAAAGACGGAAGCTTTCTACAACGTCGAGACGCTTTAGGAGGCGAACTCTCTTCTGTCCGCTCGCGCCCTCAAGCTCCTCCTTGAGCTGAGCCGAAAGCACGTCGAGGTCGATCTCCTCAAGAAGCTTTTTGATTGATTCCGCACCCATGCCTGCCTGGAAATCGTCCTCATATTTGAGGCGCATTTCGTTGTATTCAGCCTCGCCGAGACACTGATACTTGGTGAGGTCGCGGCAGTCGCCGGGGTCGGTTACGATATATTGTGAAAAATAGAGTACATTTTCAAGTGTTTTGGGAGAAATATCGAGCATAAGGGCGATTCGTGAGGGAATACCCTTGAAATACCAGATGTGAGACACCGGAGCGGCAAGCTCGATATGACCCATGCGCTCGCGCCTTACCTTTGAGCGCGTTACCTCAACTCCGCAGCGGTCGCAGACCTTGCCCTTGAAGCGGATCCTCTTGTACTTTCCGCAGTGGCACTCCCAGTCCTTTGTAGGTCCGAAAATGCGCTCGCAGAACAAGCCGTCGCGCTCGGGCTTTAGGGTGCGGTAGTTGATCGTCTCAGGCTTTTTGACCTCGCCGTAAGACCACGCTCTCATCTGGTCGGGGGAAGCAAGTCCGATTTTGATTGAATCAAATACATTATTATCTATCATTACTCTGCCTCCTTACATTTCGTCGCTGCTGTAGCTGTCAAGGTCAAAGAGATCATCGTCGTCTTCCTCTTCCTCGTCGGCAAGAGAATCGTCAAACATGTTTCCGTCCTCGCCGCCCTCGTCAAGGGTGTAGCCGTCCATTGAGGTCATGATGCTCTCCTCGTCAAAGTCTGACGGTACGATTGCGTCGTTGATATCCTCGTCCTCGTCAAACTTCTGCTTGATGTCGATCTCCTCGCCGTCCTTGTCGAGCACGCGAACGTCGAGCGAAAGCGATTGCAGCTCCTTGATAAGCACGCGGAAGGATTCGGGGATTCCCGGAGCCGGGATGTTCTGACCCTTTACGATAGCCTCGTAGGTCTTTACTCTGCCCACAACGTCGTCGGACTTGACGGTGAGGATCTCCTGGAGGGTGTAGGCTGCGCCGTAAGCCTCCAAAGCCCAAACCTCCATCTCTCCGAAACGCTGTCCGCCGAACTGCGCCTTACCGCCGAGCGGCTGCTGGGTAACGAGAGAATACGGTCCCGTGCTTCTGGCGTGGATCTTCTCGTCAACCAGGTGATGCAGCTTGAGGTAATACATATATCCAACCGTTACCGGGTTGTCAAAGCGTTCGCCGGTACGACCGTCGATCAGCCAGGTCTTTCCGTCCTCGCTGTAGCCTGCGTCCTTTAGAGCGGCAAAGATGTCCTGCTCGTGCGCGCCGTCGAATACAGGGGTCATTATCTTCCAGCCAAGTGCCTTTGCAGCATAGCCGAGGTGGACCTCAAGCACCTGACCGATATTCATACGTGAAGGTACGCCCAAGGGGTTGAGCACGATATCGAGCGGAGTTCCGTCGGGCAGGAAGGGCATATCCTCAACAGGGAGGATCCTTGAAACGACACCCTTGTTTCCGTGACGACCCGCCATCTTGTCGCCCACGCTGATCTTGCGCTTGAGCGCGAGATAAACTCTTACTACCTTGTTTACGCCGGGCTGGAGCTCGTTGCGGCTGTCGGCGCGGGTGAACACCTTTACGTCAACAACTGTTCCGCTCTCGCCGTGAGGCACTCTCAGCGAGGTATCTCTTACCTCTCTTGCCTTTTCGCCGAAGATCGCACGAAGAAGTCTTTCCTCTGCGGTCAGCTCGGTCTCTCCCTTTGGAGTTACCTTTCCGACGAGGATATCGCCTGCCTTTACCTCGGAGCCGATCTGGATTATTCCGTCCTCGTCAAGATATTTGAGCACGTCGTCGCCCACGTTGGGGATATCTCTTGTGATCTCCTCGGGGCCGAGCTTTGTGTCGCGTGCTTCTGTATCATATTCCTCGATGTGGATCGAGGTGTAAACGTCGTCTCTAACGATTTTTTCGTTGAGCAAAACCGCGTCCTCGTAGTTGTAGCCCTCCCAGGTCATAAAGCCGATAAGGGCGTTCTTTCCGAGCGCGATCTCTCCGTTTTCGGTAGCCGGACCGTCTGCGAGCACCTCGCCCTTTTTAACGCGCTGTCCTCTTTCAACGATCGGCTTCTGGTTAAAGCAGGTGCCCTGGTTGGAGCGCAGGAACTTGATGACCTCAAAATCCTGGATCCTGCCGGAATCGTACTGAACGCGGATGTTTCTTGCGTCAACGCTCATTACGATGCCGTCCTCCTCGGCAAGGATACATACGCCGGAGTCGGTGCCTGCCTTGTACTCCATTCCGGTGCCGACGATAGGAGCCTGTGAGCGCAAAAGCGGAACAGCCTGTCTCTGCATGTTCGCGCCCATGAGCGCACGGTTTGCGTCGTCGTTTTCAAGGAACGGGATCATCGCCGTTGCGACGGAAACAACCATCTTTGGCGAAACGTCCATATAATCAAAGCGGTTTGCGGGAAGCTCCACGAACTCGTCGCGGTAACGTCCTACAACTCTGGAATTAACAAATCTGCCGTTTTCGTCGAGCGGCTCGTTCGCCTGAGCAACATAATAGTTATCCTCAACGTCGGCGGTCATGTATACTACCTCGTCGGTAACAACTCCGGTCTGCTTGTCGATCTTGCGGAACGGAGCCTCAACAAAGCCGTATTTGTTGATCTTTGCAAACGAAGCAAGATATGAGATAAGTCCGATGTTCGGTCCTTCAGGGGTCTCGATAGGACACATACGTCCGTAGTGGGTGTAGTGAACGTCACGAACCTCAAAGCCTGCACGGTCACGCGAAAGACCGCCGGGACCCAGCGCGGAAAGTCTGCGCTTGTGGGTAAGCTCCGCAAGCGGATTGGTCTGATCCATAAACTGCGACAGCGGAGAAGAACCGAAGAATTCTTTGATCGCCGCGGTCACGGGACGGATGTTTATAAGCGAGTTGGGCGAAAGCGAATCCATGTCCTGAGACTGGGTCGTCATTCTCTCTCTTACAACTCTTTCAAGGCGCGAGAAGCCGATCCTGAACTGGTTCTGGAGCAGCTCGCCCACGCAGCGGATCCTTCTGTTTCCGAGGTTATCGATATCATCGGTGTTGCCCACGCCGTGAGCAAGGCAGTTGAGGTAGTTGATGGTCGCAAAAATATCCTCGACCGTGATGTAGTTGGGAACAAGCTCGGCTGCTCTTTCTCTGAGCATATCCTTGAGCTCGTCCTCGTTCTGCGCGCTGTCAAGTATCTCGCAGAGCACGTCAAAGCGAACGTTTTCCTTGATCTCGCACTCTTCCTCGGCGTCAAAGTCAACATACTTTGAGATATCGACCATGCCGTTTGAGATGACCTTTACAACGGTCTCGTCGGCAGCCTTGACATAGGCAACGTTTACGCCGGCGTTCTCGATTTCAAGAGCCTTTGCCTTGCTGAGCTTCTCGTCTCTGAGAGCCATTACCTCGCCTGTGCGCGGATTTGCGATAGGCTCGGCAAGGGTGTTGCCCTCAAGACGGTTGGCGATGCCAAGCTTTTTGTTATATTTATATCTTCCGACCCTTGACATATCATAGCGGTTGGGGTCAAAGAAGAGGTTATTTATGTGGGTCTGAGCACTCTCGACTGTGGGAGGCTCGGAAGGACGGAGCTTTTTGTAGACCTCGATAAGACCTTCCTCAATTGTGTGGGCAGCGTCCTTTTCGATGGTCGCCTTGATCCTCTCGTCGTCGCCGAAGTAGTCGAGGATCTCGGCGTCGGAGCCAAGTCCCAGTGCTCTGATAAAGGAGGTCACGGGGAGCTTTCTGTTCTTGTCGATACGAACATAGAACACGTCGTTTACGTCGGTTTCGTATTCAAGCCACGCGCCGCGGTTTGGGATAACTGTGGTTGAATACAGCTCCTTGCCGGTTTTGTCGTGATCCATTTTGTAGTAAACGCCCGGGCTTCTTACAAGCTGAGATACAATAACACGCTCCGCTCCGTTGATAACAAAGGTGCCGCTTGGCGTCATAAGCGGAAAGTCGCCCATAAACACGTTGCTTTCCTTGATTTCTCCTGTTGATTTATTCAAAAGACGAGCCGTTACCCTGAGCGCGGCGGAATAGGTCGCGTCTCTGACCTTACATTCGATCACGCTGTAGTTGGGATGATCCACATCCAGCTCGTAGTCAATAAAGTCGAGCACGAGGTTGTCCTGATAGTCGGTGATGCCCGACACATCCTTGAATACCTCTTTGAGCCCTTCCTCAAGGAACCATTTGTAGGAAGCCTTCTGAATTTCGATCAGGTTGGGCATATCGATGACTTCTTCGATTTTGCCAAAGCTCATTCTCTCGGTTTTGCCAAGCTTAACAGGTTTGACATTAACCATAGGCGTATCACTCCTTAATTATTTTGGACATTGCGCCCGCAGAGGGGCGGCAGTTTGGGTGAAAAAAAACAGAGCATGGAGAAGGTTTGAAATCCATCAAAAAAACATCTTGACAGCAAAGGTTTTTTGTGATAATATCCCTATGTCAAATGATAATTTTTCGGGCGGATTCTATACTTTCGGTACACAACCCCATTTTAGTACATTTTACTATTTTACCTGCCCAAAGGGCGGTTGTCAAGAGGTTTTTTGCAATTTTTTTATTATTTTGGCTTTATTTTCACGTTTTTGCAGTTTTATTTCCCTGAAAGAACTAAGCTTCTCTCAGGGAATATTTTTTCGCCCCCAAGCAACACCCGACAGCGTGTATATAATTTTGAGTGTGGAGTTTGGAGTGTGGAGTGTGGAGTTTCGGTCGGGAAGATAGAATGGATTTGAAAAATGCGTTTGTTCCCGATGGTATTTATATTTGATAAGCAAAACAAAACCTTAGCAAGTCGTAGGGGGCGACCATTGGTCGCCTGTGTGCCAAACGAATATATTATATGATGTTTTATAGGCAAACAATAGTTCCCGAAAAAACAGTTTGACATGAAATGAAAGGTTAGCTCAAAGGCGACCAATGGTCGCCCCTACGAACTGTTAAGGTAAAAAAATATTTATTATATATAAATACATTCGGGAATAAACGTATATCATAGATAAATTCTGTCTTCCCGACCAAAATTGTCCATTGTCTATTGTCAATTGTCAATTGAAAGTATTCATTATTCATTTCTTCCCCTTCTGATTTGCAATCTTTAAAGCATTGTGATACAATATATAAAATTATGTTTAGATCATTTTTGAGGAGGGAGAAAATGGCGGTTTACAGAATTGCGGAGCTTAACATCAAGATTGATCCGCTTTTTCACCAAACCGAGCGCAGGCTGGAGCCTTATCGTGCCGACGCCGAGTTTGCTGACTTTGAAATCAACCTTACGCCCGACGACTTTGACGAATATATCTCCTCGCTTGCCCAAGCCTGTCAGGAGGACTCTGCGGAGAGCACGCTGATTCTCACCAAAATCTGCAAGACCGTGCTAAGCTGCTACGACGGCTTTTTCTTTCATTCCTCCTGCCTCGCGCTTGACGGAGAGGGATATGTATTCTCTGCGCCGAGCGGCACGGGAAAATCAACTCACACCCGGCTTTGGCGTGAATATTTCGGCAGCCGCGTGACTATGATAAATGATGACAAGCCTATTGTGCGCCGCGTGAACGGAGAGTTTAGGATCTTTGGTACTCCGTGGATGGGCAAAAGCGAGATCGGCAGCAACACCAGCGCGCCGATAAAGGCGGTCTATCTGCTTGAGCAGTCAAAGGAAAATCATATTGAACAGGTTTCCGCAGGCAGAGCCTTGGGCGAGCTGCTGGAGGCGACCCTGCTTCCGCGCGACCGCGCCGACATGGTCAGGCTGCTCGGACTTTTTGACGAGCTGTTCTCGGAGATACCTCTCTTTAAGCTCAGCTGCAACATGGACGTTTCGGCGGTCAGGCTTGCCTACGGAGCGGCAAATATTTCGGAGGGAGAGGTTTAGATGGATTTTATTCAGGTCGTTTCAACCGAAAACATGAGACAAAGCGACGCTCACACCATTGAGCACCACACCTCCTCCGCCGAGCTTATGCGCCGTGCGGCTCAGGGGATCTTTGACGCGGCTCAGTTTACGGGCAAGGTCGCGATCGTATGCGGCAAGGGCAACAACGGCGGCGACGGCTACGCGCTGGCTTGTATTCTTTGCAGCAAGGGACTGACTCCCACGATTTTTCGTGCGGCAGACGGCTTTTCGCCCGACGGACTTTACTACTACAACACCGCGCTTTCGCTGGGCGCGGAGGAAGGAAGCCTGAGCGTTCCCTCTCCCTTTGCCGGCTACGACATTGTTGTTGACTGCCTTTTGGGGACCGGCTTTTCGGGAACTCCCCACGGCGGGATTAGAGAGGCGATCGAGCTGATAAACGGCTGCAGCTCCTTTGTTATCAGCGCGGACATCAACAGCGGTATCAACGGCGACACCGGAGTTGCGGAAATCGCAGTAAGCTCCGACCTTACGGTTTCGATCGGCGCGTACAAAACCGGAATGTTTCTCAACGACGCTCCATACTATATAGATAAGCTGAGGAACGCCGATATCGGGATCCATCTTCTCAAAGAGGAATACCGGCTTGTCGGCTATTCTGCACTTCATATGTTTGAGGGCTACGGCTCAAGGGTCATGACAACGGCTGAATTCTTTGCAGAAACGGGGCTTGACCCAAAAACCTGCGACATGCCCAAGGTGCTGGGCGAAATGAGCACGCAGGAAAAGAAGATTTATGTGGTCAAAACCGACCATTCGGCTGTTATCGCCGATTTGCAATACATCTATTTCTGCGCCGATTACGTAGGATAACCGAGATTATTAGTTATTTTTTTCGGTCGCCTGCACAATAAACATTTGTATTATATCACATGGGATGTAGGGGCGCACCCGCGTGTGCGTCCTCGGAACAAACGTTGGCTTCCAGGGCGCACACATGGGTGCGCCCCTATGGTAAAACAATGACATACAAATATAAATACAGTCGGGAATAAACGTATATAATAGATAAATTCTATCTTCCCGACCGAAACTCCACACTCCACACTCCACACTTCACACTAAAATCGGAGGGACTATGCGAAGCTTTTTTGAGAAATTTATGATATTCATGCAGGGCAGATACGGGCTTGACACGCTCGGAAAGTTTCTGCTTTGCGTATCGCTGATAATTTGGTTCGTCGGGATCTTTGTGTTTTCATTTCCGGCGCGGCTCATTATCAGGCTTGTAAACCTCGCGCTTATCGGCTACATTATTTTTAGGGCGTTGTCGATGAACATTGTCAAAAGGTCGGCAGAAAACCGTGCTTTTTTGAAGGTCTACAATCCGGTAAAGGCATGGTGCAAGCTGACATGGCAAAAGTTTAGAGACAGAAAGGACTTTCGCTACATCAAATGCCCGGTTTGCAAGGCGCAGTTGAGAGTAAAGAACAAAAAAGGCAGGCACACGGTGAGCTGTCCGAAATGCAAAAGCGAATTTGAAAAGAAAATTTAGCTCTGCGCTTGACTTTTGGATATATAATAGGTTATACTTTAGTAAAACTAATGAACGCAAGATTTGCGTTGGAAAGGACAAAACATGGCAAACGAAGAACTTATGCAGGATATGGACAACGAAGGCGCGCTCATTACCCTGACGGACGACGAAGGCAACGAGGTTGAATTTGAATTTCTTGACGTTGTTGAGTTTGAGGGCGAGGAGTACATCGTTCTTATTGAAAACGACGAGGACGCCGACGAGGTGGTTATCCTCAAAATCAACGCTATTGACGAAGACACAGAGGAATATGTGAGCATTGACGACGACGAGCTGCTTCAAAGCATATTTGAGATCTTCAAGCAAAAATACGAGGGCGAAATCGACTTTGAGTGATTTTACGGCAATATCGCATAGCTTAGGGGTGCGATATTGCCTGTTTTATTTTGCGCAAAATTGCTTGACCGCGCGTTAGGCAAATTATGTATTTGTTATATAAAAACGCATTTCCGAACAAAAACGAAAATTATATGTACAAATAACCCAAAAAGAAATTATGACTATTGTGCATTTAGCAGATTGAAAAAATTGCAAATTAATGTTATTATATAATCACGAAGTTATCTTCAAATAAACAAAAAAGGAATGAGTTAAAATGTTCAAGAAAATCATTAGCACAGTTCTTTCGGTTTGCATGGTTCTCACCTGCCTCAGCGTGGGCATCGTATCTGCATCTGCTGCGGGAGGACTTACTGTTCAGGCTACGTCCAACTACTTTGACAACTTCTCAAAAGTTGTTGATTCGAGCGAGGACAAGGTTACCATTGCATATGCTATCAAATCCTCCAAGGATCTTGTAAATGCAGAATGGTATCTTACATACGATAATACAAAGCTTGAGTTCATTGAAGACGACAATATGGATTATAACGGCGACTGGACTATCATGCCTTATGTTCCAAACGCTATCATCAACACTGACGTTGGCGGTACTCACAACAATCTGTGCGGCAATGTTTCGATCGTAAGCACACTTCCGAAAATCAGCTCAACAGACAAGCCAAAGACACTTGTAGCTGTTACATTTGAGGTTATCGACAACTCAGGCACAGCAACAGTTGATCTTCAGCTCAGAAACCTTACTCTGGGAACAAAGGATAATTCAACAGGACTTCTTGATCCGGACAGCGAAGAAAATGTTGTTACTCTTTTTGAAGAAAACTCCAATTCAACCGCTGTTACATCTTCAAGCGCAGTTGTTTACGAGGGCTATTATGACGAAAGCAAAGTTCCCGACGATTCAAATCCTCTGGACAGCAGCCTTACCTTTAACAGCTACTCGCTTTCACTTGCACAAAATATTGAGATGAACTTCAATGTAGCTCAGAGCAAGCTTGATGGTTATTCAAATCCTTACATCGTAGTAAATTCAGGCGGTCAGGAAACAACTATCAGTGACTACACAGTTTCCGGCACAAATTATGTATTTAAGTACAACAAGATTTATCCGCAGCTCATAGGCGACGATATCACAGCTGTTCTTTACGCAACAAAGGACGGCAGCGAGAAGCATGGTCCCGAATACACAAGATCTGTAAAGGGCTATTGCACAAATATGTTTAAGCTTGACCATTCAAGCTATGCATCATTCCACACACTTCTTGTTAATCTTCTTAACTACGGCGCACAGGCTCAGACTTATATTAACTACAAAGCAAACGACCTTTGCAACAAGGATCTTACTGCAACACAGCAGAGCTGGGCACTCAAAGATCTCGGCACACTCAACAGCGTTAGAAACATGAACTCTGAGCCCATCAGCAATCCTACAGTTACATTTAATTCAGCGACTCTCTCACTCGGCAGCACAGTTGGCATCACAATGTTCTTTACAACTGACAACATTGCCAACAAGACTATCGTTGCAACCGTAAGCGGAAATGAATACAGCTTTACAAGCGAGGATTTTGTACCGGTTAGCGGTTACACAAACAGATACAAAGTCACCTTCAACGAGCTTTATGCTAACGACATGAGAAGCACAGTTTCCTTTAGAGCATATCAGAACAACAGCCAGTTGGTAAGCAACACAGCTACATACAGCATCGAGTCTTATGTTGCCGCTCATACAAATGACGGAAACTCAGTTGCAAGCCTTATCAACGCTATGTATCTCTATGGCGAAGCTGCAAAGGCATACGCAGGATAAGCAGTACTATAGGATTCCCTCTAAAGAAAAACATGTCTATTATAAGACATGAGCACGGATTCTTTTATACAAACGACCTCGGGCGGCAATTCGTTCGGGGTCGTTTGTATTTTTAGTTTGAAGCTTCGGTCAAGCAGACAGGTTTATTTTTGGAAAAAAGTTTGTTCCCGACGGTGTTTTTTAATGGACAATTGATTAAAGGAGGATCATTATGAAAAAGCTCAACCGAATAATAGGAATTATTCTTTCACTTACGCTTTTGCTGTCTTGCTTTTCGGGCACGGCGTTTGCAGCGACCCAAGACCTGGCGGCGGTCGGCGACGGCGAAAACGGCGACTATGCGTTTTCGTCCCTTTATGTTATCGGCAGCTCTGCAAACGGAGCATTTGAATGGCTCAACGGCGCAGGCAATTACACGCTTTCGGAACCGAATCTCATGACGGATTACGGAAACGGTTACTACAAGATCGATTTTTTTGATGTGCCCTATGGCAGTGATTACGAATTTAAGATAGCCGCGCCCACAGGCGGCGGAGTGTTTGAGTTCGGATGGAACGACATGGCTTACGACCCGGGAACCTCCTACGGAAACGAAACAAATTACGCGATGGAGCTTTACGGCGACTCGATCCATTTTGCTTTGGATGCAATGGCAAACGTCTCCGTCACCGTTGACGCGACAAACTATGATCCATACAACGGAACAGGGCTGACTGCAAGCGTGTATATTGAATACACCGAGCAGAGATACGCTCTTGAGTGCTGCCAGGAGCTGTATTGGCAATATGGTTTTTCAAGCCCGGATCAGCCCTGTATTAACATGCTAAGGAACGGCGACCGCTACGAATACACCTTTTATGATATTCCGCAAACCTCGCAAATGCTCTGGTGCTATGTTGTTCCGATCGACAACAGCGGAATGTATCCGTATTATCCCGACAGCAACCTCTCGGTCTTTTTCAAGGCAGACCCAAGCTACTTCGGACCCGAAGGTACTTACGCAACCATATACTACTATCCCGATACTCAAACGGTTGGTATCGACGGCTTTGGGATCGTCACTCCAAACTGCTGCGGCTTTTATTCGCTTAGCCTTGAAACAAGCAGGCAAAGCTGGTGCGTCAACGATAATTATGAAACCTGCTTTGAAATGCAATCGTTCGGCAGTGATTATAACAACAGCTTACAATATGTGCTAAACCTGTACGATCTTGAGCCGCTTCCAAAAGCCTCGCCCGATTATCCGGATGAAGAGTATTTTGAGTTTTATTTTAAAACCGACGCGGATTTTAATAATCTACTCGCCTGCGATCAAAATTCGGACAATGAATTCATAAGCAACGGATTAGACGATTATTTCGGCGAAGCGTCGCTTGTATCAAGCTATGATTTATACGATCCGGGAATAAAGCTGCCGCGCTTTAAGCTGACGACAAAATCAGACGTTAAGATCACCGTCACTGTTTGTGAGGACAGCGCACAGCCTGAAAACAGTATTTCAATGGAAATTGAGATCACGCCCAAAGCCCCGGTAAGCTTTATTTGCGGAACCGAAAACCTTGCAGGCGAAAGCCAAAGCCTGACCCCGAACGAACAAAACCTTTTGTATTATTCAGACAGCCAAAGCAAGCACCTTGGCACCTACCTGGAAAATGTCGGCGATTTTTATGAATTTTATGTTGTTCAGCGTTACGGTGAAGAAATAACACTGCGCGGCTACAATAATGTGAGCTACACGAGTAATATCAATAACTATGATTATGACTATGAAACCGGGTGCTATGATTTGCCCGACGATGTTTTTGGGCTTTATCCCTACAGGTTTGTGCTGACCGAGCCGTGTTATGTGGATATCTATTTTGACGAAAGCACAGGCATTGTTTCGATTTACGGCGAAGGGATAAGAACGCTTGCGCCGTATGAGTTCACGAGCCTGTCCGTAGCCGCAGGTCGTATTATCGACGAATACGGCAGTCAGCTTGAGGGGCTTTACCCCAATACCGGCTTTGAGCTGTACACCATGTATTATAACGAAAACGGCTACGGCGTCAAATTCAAAAACCTGCCCGCAGGCGAAAACTACTTTTTCTCGGTCATTGCCGATCCCGCAATCAATTACGATCCGTTTTATGAATACAGCGGAGCTTTTCCGTCGCAGTTTGCGCTGGGTGCTGAGCAGTGGGATTGTTATCCCACCGGAAGCTCAGAGACTGTTTATACTGCCGAGCCGGGTCAAAGGCTGATGAAGTTCAACCTGGACATCAATGCCGACGTTGATATATTCTTTGACGACGCATATTACGACATTTACTCGGGCACAGGCGGCAATATTATCCTCAGGATCACTCCGATAAGAGGCGACGTGAACGGCGACGCAGAAGTGGACATTACAGACGCGACCGACATTCAATACGCCCTTGCTCAGCTTGAGAAATTTACTCCTGCTCAGGAAAGAAACGCCGACGTTGACGGCGACGGACAAATGTCGATCAAGGACGTTACAAGGATACAAAAATATCTTGCGGGCATGATCGAAAGCCTGTAGTCAGCCGCGGCGTGAATTTTTCAACAGCGCAGGTTGTATTATCCGGCGTAATATGGTATGATTAGTACGACAAAAAATGAATGGGAATGGTTTTGTGGCAAAGGTTGTGCCGCTGTTCAGCGGAAGCAAGGGTAACTGCTATTATATTGGGACTTCGGCTCAGGGCGTTTTGATCGACGCCGGCAGGTCGTGCAAACAGATCGAGCTTGCAATGGAAGCAAACGGGCTGAGCATGAAAAATGTTTCGGCTCTGTTCATAACCCACGAGCACACCGATCATTGCAGCGCAGTTAAGGTGCTCTCGCGGAGGTACGGGCTAAAGGTTTTCGGCAGCAACGGAACGCTGAGTGCGATTTCGCGCGGGCTTTATCCCGAAACAAAGCTTGAGGTCATCGAATCCGAGCTCGCGCTGTGCGATATGAATATCCGGCGGATCAACACTCCTCACGACGCCGCCGAAAGCTGCTGCTACCGCGTGACCGCCTCCGACGGAAAATCGGCACTGATCGCCACCGACATGGGCGTTATGCTGCCCGAGGTCAGAGCCGCTGCCCAAAACAGCGATTTTGTGGTGCTGGAATCCAACCACGACATTGATATGCTGAGATTCGGCGAATATCCCTATCCGCTGAAAAAGCGCATACTCTCCGACAGGGGACATCTTTCAAACGACGCCTGCGCCGCCGAGCTTGCCGAAATGGTCAAAAGCGGAACGCTTCGCCTTATGCTGGGTCATCTGAGCGAGCACAACAATACTCCCGAAATCGCGGCGCGCACAGCGGTTGCCGCCCTTCAAAAAGAGGGAATGAAGCGAAACCTGGACTTTACACTCGACATAGCTCCGGGAGAGCCGCAGGTAGGAGCAGTGATTTTTTAATGCTGAGAGTCAATATTATATGTATCGGAAAAATCAAAGAAAAATACTTTACCGACGCGATCGCCGAATATTCAAAGCGGCTGGGAGCGTTTTGCAAGTTTGGGATCACGGAGCTTGCCGAGGAACGGATAAGAAGCAATTCTCCGAATCTGTCCGAAACAAACGCCGTGATCCGGGCTGAGGGCGAACGGATATTGCAAAAGCTAAACCCCTCGGATTATGTGATCGCAATGTGCATTGAGGGCAAGCAGCTTTCGAGCGAGGAGCTTGCCGGCACACTCGGCAATATCTCGGTTTTCGGCAAAAGCACGGTGGATTTTGTTATCGGCGGAAGCTACGGGCTTTCGGACGAAATAAAAAAACGCGCCGACTTTTGCCTTTCAATGAGCAAGATGACCTTTCCTCACCAAATGGCGCGAATGATTTTGTCGGAGCAGATCTACCGCGCGTTCGAGATCTTGAACAACGGAAAATATCACAAATAGCGGAGCAAAAAATGGCACTTGACGGTATTTTTTTAAGACATATCAAAAACGAAATAGAATCAGCCGCGCTGGGCGCAAGGGTATCTCAGGTCTATCAGCCCAACCGCGACGAGCTGGTGCTGAATTTGAGGACCTTTGAGGGAGCCAAAAAGCTGCTTTTGTCGGCAAGGGCAAACTCGCCCAGGATCAATTTTTGCACGGAAACTCCCGAAAACCCGGCGCAGCCCCCAATGTTTTGTATGCTGCTCAGAAAACGGCTTGGCGCAGGCAAGCTTGCAGCAGTAAGGCAGGAGGGCTGCGACAGGATCTTGTTCCTTGATTTTGAGTGCGTGAACGAGCTGGGCGATTTGGTCAAGCTTACGCTCGCCTGCGAGATCATGGGAATGTACAGCAATATTATTGTTGTCAACGGCGAAAACGGCGTGATAATCGACGCGCTCAAAAGGGTCGATCTGACCATGAGCAGCCAAAGGCCGGTGCTGCCGAACGTAAAATACGAGCTGCCGCCGGCGCAGGACAAGCTCAATATTTTGACCACAGACGCCAAAGAGATCGCCGATAGGCTCAGAAAGCTTGAAGCCGAAATGCCGCTTTCAAAGGCACTTCTCAGCGTGATCCAGGGCGTTTCGCCGATAATCTGCCGTGAGCTTGAATACAGAGTTTTGGAGGGTGCGACCAACCGGCTTGAGGGCGCGCTTTTTGACAAGCTGGTTGCAGAGCTTGAGAGCCTAAAGGAACTGACCGAGGGCTGCCTAGGCAAGCCCTGCATCGTCTACCGCGAGGACGGAAAGCCGATGGACGCGGCGTTTATGCCGATCGAGCAGTACCGGGGCTTTTTGAAAACGCGCGAGCCGGAGAGCTTTTCGGGCGCGTTGGAAAGTTTTTATCGTGAGCGCGATTTTCGCGAGAGGATGAGGGTCAAAACCCAAAGCCTAGTAAAGCTGCTGAGCAACACGCGCGAGAGGATATCACGCAAGATCATAAAGCAGCAAACCGAGCTTGCGCAGTGCGCAGACAGAGAGGGGCTGAGGATCCGCGGCGATCTTTTGCAGGCTAATTTATACAGAATAGCAAGGGGCGCGGAGTATGCCGAGGTCGAGAATTTTTATGACGAAAACGGCGGCACGCTCAGAATAAAGCTGAACCCGGCGATATCTCCGGCGGCAAACGCGCAAAAGTATTATAAGGATTATCAAAAAGCCAAAAACGCAGAGATTGCGCTTGCCGAGCAGCTTGAAAAAGGCAAAAGCGAGCTTGAGTACGTTGAGTCTGTGCTCGACGAGGTTGACCGCGCCGAAAACGAACGCGAGCTTGCGCAGATACGCGAGGAGCTGACGGAGCAGGGCTATTTAAAAAGGCAAAAATCCAAGCAGCGACAAGCCGCGCAGCTGCCGCCGCTTGAGTTTGAATCGGGCGACGGCTTCAAAATTTATGTCGGCAGGAACAACCGACAAAACGACAAGCTGACCCTTAAAACCGCGGCAAAAACCGACATGTGGCTCCACACCAAGGATATCCACGGCTCGCACGTTATTATAGCCTGCAACGGAAAGCAGCCGAGCGAGGAAGCGATCCTTGCCGCCGCGCGCCTTGCGGCATACCACAGCAAGGCAAGAAACAACACAAACGTCCCGGTGGACTACACCCTTGTAAAGCACGTAAGCAAGCCGAACGGCGCAAAGCCGGGCATGGTGATTTATAAGGACAACAAGACCGTTTATGTGGAGCCCGGTGCGATGTGATTTGACGTATTACTTATAAAAAAAGTCCCACTGTCTTTTTTAATGGACAATTGACAATGGACAATGGACAATTAATGTCGGGAAGAAACAATTTATACAATAGAAATGTTAGTTCCCGACTGTATTTATATTTGTTTAGTAATTATTTCCTATTACGGGTTGTAGGGGCGACCATTGGTCGCCTGTGCGCCAAACGTTTATGTTATATGATGTTTTATGGGTGAACAATGGTTCCCGAAAAATCAAATCGACATAAATCTAAAGGTTAGTTCACAGGCGACCAGTGGTCGCCCCTACGACTTGTTAAGGTAAAAATTTATTTATCAAATATAAATACAATCGGGAACAAACATATATTATAGATAAATTCTATCTTCCCGACCAAAACTCCACACTCTAAACTCCACACTTCACACTCAAAAAAAGCCGACCCGCAATCACGCGGATCGGTTTTTGTTTATGGATAAGTTAATTTCAAACTTGAATTACTCTACTTCGAGCTCCCAGCCGTTGATTGTGTAAACGCCGTTGAGGTCGCTGATTCTGAGGTCAGCTGTCTTGTTCCATGCGTTGCCCTTATCAAAGCTGAGCTTTCCGATCTCAGGGTTGATACGAACGAAGATTACGTGTGTGTAGTCACCGCTGATCGAAGCGTAGTTGCCCATGTAGCCTTTGCAATCAACCTTTGCCCAAGCGTTTGCGCCTGTGTACTCGTTGTAGAAGTATGCGCCGTATTGAGCGTTGTGTGTCTTCCACTCAGTTGAAAGGTTTACCTTAACGGTTGTGTTCTGGTAAGCTGATACCGATGTGCCCTCAACTGTTGCTGCGGAAGCAGAAGCCATTGTTGCT
>OMZU01000040.1 GCA_900315605.1 uncultured Eubacteriales bacterium
TGACAATCAGCGGCAACGGAGCTATGGAGGATTATATTGTGCAGTATGGTCCGGTTTATATGCCTCCCGAAGATGATGACGAGATCATTCCGTCCACCAACAACATCCATTATGCGCCATGGAAAGACCTTAACGTTGTTGAGGCGGTCATTGAAAACGGAGTAACGAATATCGGCGACTACGCATTTTATTGCTGCGACAAGCTTGAAAGGGTGACCGTTGCAAACAGTGTTACAAGCATTGGTGATGAAGCTTTCTACGAATGCAACAGCCTTAACTCTATCAATGTTCCCGACTCTGTCACCGAAATCGGCGACAGTGCTTTTGAAAAGTGTTCAAGTCTTGAAAGCATAGTTATTCCCAAAGGTGTGACGAAAATCGGCGGCAGTGCTTTTGAAAAGTGTTCAAATCTTGAAAGCATAGTTATTCCCGGCGGTGTAACGAAAATCGACGACTATACATTCAGAAACTGCACAAGACTTGCCGATGTAACTATACCTAACACCGTAGAGAGCATTGGTATTGGGGCTTTTATCTACTGTGGAAAGCTTGAGAGAATAACTTTCACGGACAGCTTAACTAAAGTCGGCACCAGCACCTTCATGGGCTGCAACAGCCTGACAGACGTTTACTATTTGGGAACGGAGGAAAGCTGGTACCTGACCAGAATGACATCCGGAAACGAAAAGCTCACGTCCGCTCAGATCCATTTTATCATTTTGGGAGATATTGATTCGGACGGCGAAGTTTCCATTTTGGACTGCACCGCGATCCAAAAATATCTCGTGGGTCTCAGCGATATGACCAACGAGCAGCTTGCCGCAGCCGACGCAAACGGCGACGGCGACGCAGACATCCTCGACGTCACACATTTGCAGCTATATCTCGCAGATTTTGACGTAGTTCTCGGAAAAAGCCACATTTTTTAGTCCGAGCAGAAACGTTATTTCAAATTCAAACGTCAAATGCCCGAAAATGCCTACATATATAAATAACGTTTTTTACTCCGAGATTTTTACTCCGAGATTTTTACTCCGGGCAGATACGTTATTTCAAATTCAAACGTAATTTGCCCGAAAATACCTACATGTAAAAATATCGTTTTAATAATAAAAGCACCGCTTACAAAAGCGGTGTTTTTTACTCCGAGCAGATACGTTTATTTGAAAATCAAACGTCAAATTCCCGACAATACCTATATATATGAATAACGTTTTTTACTCCGGTCAGAAACATTATTTCAAATTCAAATGTCAAACACCCGACAATACTAATAATATATAAATATCGTTTTTAATTTCGGGCTGATACTTCATTAGATTCTAACACAAAATAAACAAAAAAATTTCCATTGTGAAACAGCTTTTTTATTTGTAATACTTTACGATTTGTGGTAAAAATGACAGTGTTTTGGGATTTCGCTTGATTTTCGGCTTTTGACGCTAAAACTTGTGCAAAAAAGTGATATTTGAGCAAGATTTGCTTATAAAATTACTCTTTAATGTCAACTTGATAGTTGTACTTGGTTGACGAAGTGGGTAAAAACAACAAAACGAATTATAAAAAATGATAGTATATGTAAAAAATTAACTATTAATCAAATATAATATTGTGCATTTAGCGGATTGAAAAATTTTTTTATAGGTGTTATAATAATTACATTCTAGGAGGAAGTGCGCTCTGCGCACCGAATTTTAGAATAAATTCTATATTTTTCTTAAGGAGGAAAAACACATGCACAAATTCAAAAGCACGAAGAAATTCGTAAGCTTGGTACTTGCTGTTATGATGGTTCTTTCCTGTGTAGCTGTAGGCGTTAGCGCAGCTTCAACAGTAAAGGTTGCTTTCACTAACAACAAGGGCTGGAGCCAGGTTAATCTTTATGCCTGGGACAGCAACGGCGATAACCTTATGGGTGACTGGCCGGGCACAAAGCTTACTAATTCAGCTCAGAACGATTATGGTGAGACCATTTTCTACGCTGAGATTCCTTCAAATGCTACAGGCATCGTTTTCAACGAGAACGGCGGCCAGCAGACAACTGACATTACTTTCAATGGTCAGTCAACAGGTTGGTACCTGACAGACCAGAGTAACGGTCAGTGGAATGTAGCAACTTGGAACTATGTTCCCGATGGTGAGCAGGGCACAACTGTTCAGCAGGGCACAACTGTTCAGCAGGGCACAACAGCTTCTGTTGATACAACAAATGCTAAGACAGTTTACTTCACAAACAACAAGGGCTGGAGCGACGTTAAGGCTTACGCTTGGAACGCTCAGGATGCAGCTCTCCTCGGCGAGTGGCCCGGTACATGGCAACGGCGGACAGTCAAATGACAAACAGACCGCTGACATCACTCCTGCTAACAACACAGGCTACTATCCGACACAGCAGAACGGCGAAGGCAAGTGGGAAGTTGGTTCATGGCCTGTAGTTGACAACGACGAGACAACAGTTCCCGGAACAACAGTTCCCGGCCCATCAGTTACAACTCCTGTTGGCACAAAGACAGTTTACTTCACAAACAACAAGGGCTGGAGCGACGTTAAGGCTTACGCTTGGAACGCTCAGGATGCAGCTCTCCTCGGCGAGTGGCCCGGTACACTGACATCACTCCTGCTGACAACACAGGCTACTATCCGACACAGCAGAACGGCGAAGGCAAGTGGGAAGTTGGTTCATGGCCGGTTGTGGTTGAGACTACAGCTCAGACAACAACAGTTGAAGAGTCATCAGTTCAGACAACAACAGTTGAAGAGACAACAGTTCAGGAAACAACAGTTGAAGAGACAACAGCACCCGGTCCAATCGAGCTCCCAACAGATGTTCCTGCAGAAGCAATCTACGTAGCTAACTTCAAGCCAAATTCATACTCAATCTCACTCAAGGACAGCATCGCTATTAACTTCAGAGTTAATGCTGCAACAGTTCTTGGTTACACAAATCCTTATCTCGTAGTAACAATGAACGGTCAGGAGACAGTAATCAACGATTACGAGACTCTTTCTGACGGCACACTCGTATTCGCATTCGATAAGGTTTATCCTCAGACTGTAATTGATGACGCTACAGCAGTTCTTCACGGCTTCAAGGGCGATCAGGAGTACTACGGTGACAATTACACAAGATCTGTTCTTCAGTATTGCGTAAACAACCAGACAAAGGTTGGTAACCCCAACTCACTCAAGGGTCTCCTTGTTAACCTTCTCCAGTATGCCGGCGAAGCTCAGAAGTACATGCACTACAAGGAAAATACTCTTGCTTCTGATCCTGCAAACATCAACTCTACAGCTAAGCGTTATGCAAAGCAGACTCTCACAAGCGAAGATTTGACAAGCGTTAAAAACTTCAATGCAGAGCCTTTGGCTGGCACACCTACTTCAGAGTTCACAGCAGCAACACTCGTACTCGGCAACACTGTAGGTATCAAGGTTACATTCAAAGCTACTGACCTTACTAACAAGGCTATCAGAGTTGACTTCAACGGTGCAACAACATACTTCAGCGGTGAGGATCTTGTACAGGGTAGCGAAGGTAAGGCAACATTCACATATCCTCTCTTTGCTACACAGTTCAACGATACTGTTAAGTTCACAGTATGCGATGGTACAACACCAATCAGTGACACAATGACATACAGCGTAGCTTCTTATGCTGGCAAGTACATTGAGCCACTCAACGAGACTTTTGGTTCGCTCCTCAAGTCTATGATGCTTTATGGTAAGCAGGCAAAGACTTATGCTACTGAGGCAGCAGCTTAATTCTTAGTTTGTATCAATTCCGTATTTGCGGATTAAAAACGAAAGTCCCCGATTTTTCGGGGGCTTTTGTTTTTGCCGAATTATCGCCGGATCAAGCTTGTTCAAAAACAGCGAAACCGAAATATATTCTATTATTATGAGAAAAATAGTTTTTTATACCCGATAACTAAAGACATTTCCAGATTTTTCTGATATAATACCCTTATAAATCATTTTATCGGGGAGGAAATAATATGGAAGACATTTTGTCATTTGATTTTTTTATTCTCGACTCAATTCAGCAGTCAATGCGCTGCGATTTTCTGGACTCTGTTGCAGCTGCGATCGGCTTTTTGACGACCTCGGGAATAATCTGGATCTTGCTCGGCGTGGTTTTGCTGTTCTTTCGCAAGACCCGTGCAGCCGGAATCATACTCTTGTCGGCGTTGCTGGTCGGATTTTTGACCGGAGATGTGCTTCTAAAGCACCTTGTAAACCGCCCAAGACCCTTTGTCGTCAACACAAATGTGGTTTTGGCGATCAAGCCGCCGACTACCGCGAGCTTTCCCTCGACCCACAGCACGCTTGCGGCTGCGGCAACAACGGTTCTTCTCGCAAAAGCAAAGCCTATTGGATTTGTCGCGCTTGCGGCAACAATTATCATCGCGTTTTCGCGCATGTATCTTTATGTTCACTATCCCACCGACGTGTTCTGCGGACTTTTGCTCGGAACTGCGATCGGACTGCTCATGCTTTGGATCGCCAAAAAAGTGAAGCTTGAGAACAGACTGAACGGAAAAAGCTAAATTTGGCTGCGCCAAGCTAAATTCGCTAACGCGAGCTAAATTTGGCTGTGCCAAGCTAAATTCGCTAACGCGAGCTAAATTTGGCTATGCCAAGTTAAATATTTAATAACGCTGAACAGAACTGACTCATTTCTCATTTTGAGATTTGGGTCAGTTTTTTACGCCGAGTTTTTTACGCCGAGGAGAAGCCTTATTTTAGAATCAAACGTTAAATGCCCGACAATGCCTTCATTTAGGAATGACCTATATTAATTGATTTTGAATTTTTGTTTAAAAAACAACTAAATGCTAGTGACTTTTTCATAAATATATGGTAAAATTAGATTAAATATTATTAATTTTATTGAATCTGTATCATTAGATCAAAATATTTTTATATACCTACGAAAACCATAGGAAAGGATGACAAAATGAACAGCAGTAATCCCCGAAAAAATCCTGACGGCGTTTATCCACTGACAGCCTCGGAGCGCGGAATGTATCTTGAGCAAAAGCTTGACGAAAATTCCATCTCCTATAACCTGAACGTCGCTCTTTTTATTATCGGCGTAGGTCTTGAAAAGGTCAAAACCGAGCTGAAAGAGATTTTTGCCTCGCATGAAGCGTTCCGCTCGTATTACAAAGAAGAAAACGGCGTTCCCATGCGCATTGTTTCTGACGATATCCCCGAAATTTCCGAAAAAACCGCCGATTCGATCGACGAAGTAAAGGCGCAGATCGACGTAAACAACAAGCCCTTTGATCTTTGCAGTGGGATCCCCGTGCGTGCGGCGATCTATTCCGTTGCAGACGGAAGCGTTGCCGTTCATATTTGCATTCATCACATTTCCTTTGACGGTATTTCGGCAAAGCTTGTTTTTGAAGAAATGACCGACAGGCTCTGCGGCAAGGCGGTCGGCACACAAGCCGCCGATTTGTCCGATTTTGACGATTATTTCTCAGACGGATCGCGCCAAAAGGGAATGGCGTTCTACAAAGAGATGTTCGTCGACGGCGTGCCGCAAAACGAAATGCCCACAAAAGGCAAACGCCCCAAACTCCATCCGATTTGTGACAAGGAAACCTGCTTTGGCTTGACTGAGGAAAAGACAAGAGAATTGAAAGAGACAGCGCGCAGTTACGGCGTGAGCGACTTTGAGCTGATTTTCGCGGCAATTGCAATGACTCTTGGCAAATACACCGGTTCCGAGGACGTTGTGCTGGGAATCCCGACCAACATTCGACCCGAGGGCGCGGACAGCGTTATCGGAATGTTCGTCAATTCTGCTCCCGTGCGTGTTAAGCCGAAAAGAGGCGAGGGGCTCGACGCATATTTTTCATCTGTCAAAAAATCTGTTCGCGGTGCAACAAAGGAATCGCCTCTGCCGTTTGAGGATATCGTTGCAGAATTTGTCAAAACCCGCGACGACAGTCGCAGCCCGATTTTTGACGTCAGCGTAAACTACATGTGGTATCCGACCGCCTACGATCAGGACGGCTTGTCGGTCGAGCTGTATTTCCCTCTGCAAAAGCTCAGCCGCGACATCGGCTTTGTGATCCGCAGAGATAAAACTGAGATAAAGTTTATTGTTCAGTATTCGTCTCAGCTTTTTGAGGACGAGGTCATCGAGGGCATTATCGCTCAGTTGCAGCACACCCTTGACTTGGCTGCCGATAGCTCGACCCAAACCGTGGGCGAGGCATTGGCAATGCCGGCGGCGCAGTGCGAGAAGCTTGAAGCATTTTCAACCGAGGCTAAAGCCGAGATCCCTGTCACTCTTTTGCACAAGCTGTTTGAGCAGAGCGCGGCTGAAAACGCCGACAAAACCGCGCTGATAGCAAAGGACAAGACCATGACCTACCGCGAGCTCAACGAGAGCGCGAATATTGTTGCGCACAACCTTGTTGACAGGGGAGTAAAGACGGGCGACAGCGTTGCGCTGCTCCTGCCCAGAGAAAGCTGCTTCTTTAGCTGTCTTTTCGGTGTGAACAAGGCAGGCGCGGCGTTCATTCCCTGCGATCCGCAGTATCCTGCCGACAGGATCAGGTCGATCATAGAGGACAGCGGTGCGGCATATATTATCACCACCGCGGACAAGCTTTCGGATTATCCGGGCGGCAAGGCGATCGACGTTGCCAAGCTTTTGGTCGGCACCAAAACTGAGGATCCCGAAATCAAAATGAGCGGCGATGAGCTTGCTTATATGATCTACACCTCCGGCTCGACCGGAAAGCCAAAGGGCGTTATGCTCGCCCACAGGGGCATTTGCAACTACCTTTTGCCGCACCCGGCTAACATGCATATTTTTTATCTAAAAAACAATATTTCGACATATTTATCAGTGACTACAGTTTCGTTTGACATGTCCTTCAAGGAGCACACAGCGGCACTTTGCAACGGAAAAACCCTTGTTTTTGCTTCCGAGGACGAGATGAACGACCCACGCGCCTTGGCGCAGCTTATGGAACGATTCGGCGTTGACTGCATCAATGCGACCCCATCACGCTTGCAGCAATACATGGAGTACGAGCCGTTCAAAACCGAGCTTGCAAAGTGCAAGCTTGTTATGTCGGGCGGTGAGGGCTACCCGATCGCTCTGCGAGATTCCATTCGCAAATGTTCAGAAAACATCAGGATTATCAACACCTACGGACCCACTGAGATCACGGTTTCGTGCAACGCAGCCGACCTTAGCAACGCCGATTATGTCACAGTCGGCAGACCCCTGCTCAACTACAGCGAGTACATTGTTGACAGGTTCGGCGACCTTGCGCCCTACGGCGTTATCGGCGAGCTTTACGTTGGCGGCGTGGGCGTTGCCAAGGGCTACCGCAACCTGCCCGAAAAGACCGCCGAGGCGTTTGTTGAGTACAAGGGTCAGCGAATGTACCGCACCGGCGACTACGCAAAATTTGACAAAAACGGAAACGTCTATATACTCGGCAGACTCGACAGCCAGGTCAAGCTGCGCGGTCTGCGCATTGAGCTGGGCGAGATCGAGGAGCTTATCGCCGCCCAGCCGCACATCAAAAAGGCGGCGGTCATCATCCGTCCTCTGGGCGGACAGGACAACCTTTGCGCCTATTTTACCGCCGACGCTCAAATCAATATTGATGAACTGCGCGACGAGCTGAAAAAGCACCTCACGCACTACATGGTTCCTGCGGCGTTCCTGCAAATGGACGAAATGCCCGTGACCGCCAACGGCAAGACCGACACCAAGCGGCTGCCGGAGCTGAGCGCGCCTGTTGCCAAGCTCACCGAGCCGCAGACCGAAATGCAGCAAAAAATCTTTGACATAGCAAAAGAAGTGCTCGGCAACGATAATTTCGGCGTCGAGACTGAGCTGTTTTCCGCCGGTCTGACCTCGCTCAACAGCGTTGGCTTCTGCATAAAGCTCAGCGAGGCGTTCGGAGCGAATGTTCAGATCCGCGACCTGCGCGAAAACGACACTATAGAAAAGCTGGAAGGCTTTATTCAAAACCTCGCTTCAACAGAAGCCGAGAGCTTTGAGATTTTTGACGAATATGCGATCACCAAGATCCAGGAGGGCATATTCTTTGAGACCGCCTCGCACCCCGACACCACGATTTATAATATTCCAACGCTGCTAAAGCTTGGCAGCGAAACCGACCCTGCAAGGCTAAAGTCGGCGGTTGCGGCTGCAATCAACGCGCACCCATATCTTATGACAAAGCTCTTTGTCAGCAAGAGCGGCGAGCTGCGCCAAAAAAGGGCAGAGGCTGTTTTTGACGAGAGCGAGATAGGGGAGATAAAGACCGCTTCGATAGAAGATGTCAAGGGAGATTTGATAAAGCCCTTTGACCTTGAAAACGACAGGCTTTTCCGGATCAGCTTGATTTCAACCGACGACGGAGGCTATCTGTTCCTTGACGTTCACCACATTGTTTTTGACGGCGAATCCAAGAAGCTTTTGCTTGCCGACATAAACTCAGCCTACAACGGCGAGACACTTGAGCCCGAAAAATTCAGCGGCTACGAGGCGGCTCTCGCGGAAGAAAGGCTGCGCCGAAGCTCTCACTACGAGGCTTCAAAGCAATATTACACAAGCCTGCTCGACGGAGTTGAAAGCGACTGCCTGCCTATTGGCGACAGGCTCTCCGAAAACGCTCCCAAGAGCAGCGGAATGATCGACATAAAAGGAAAGCCCGGGATATCCGCGGCGATCAAAGCTTACTGCGCGAAAAACAACGTCAGCGAAAACGCCTTTTGCACTGCTGTTTTCGGCTGGATGCTTGCAAAATACTGCGGCAGGGAGGACGCCGTTTTTACCACCATCAACAACGGCAGAAACGATCCGCGCTTCAAGAACAGCGTTTCAATGTTTGTGCGCACCTATCCGGTTTATTGCAGGCTGGAGGACAATATCGTTGCCGATTATATCAAAAAAATCGGAGCCCAGCTTGCCGACAGCCTGAGCTTTGACGTGTATTCCTTTGCCGAGATCAGCCACGATCTGGGCATTAATGCCGACGTGCTCTTTGCTTATCAAAACACTCTTGGCGACATCCGCAGCTTTGAGTTCTGCGGCTCGACCGCCGAGAGCCTTCCGCTTGAATTTGACGAGCAAAAGGCAAACCTTGAGCTTTTGATCTATCCGGGCGAGGACTGCCTGAGCTATCACTGCTCCTATTCGTCCGATATGTACACCGAGGGCTTTATCACCGACCTGCTCTCAGTTTATGAGCAGGCGATATCGGAATTTTGCAAAAAAGAGGACACAAACGAGGTTCAGCTTGTCAGCGAAGAGACCGCGCAAAGGCTCGATCAGCTCAATTGCTTTGACCGCGAGTATGAGATCACCGACATCGTGACCCTCTTCCGCCGCCAGGCAGAGAAAACCCCCGACAATATTGCCGTGGTCTACCTTGACAAGACCTTTACCTACCGCAAGGTTGACCGAATCACCGAGAACATAGCCGCATTCCTTGCCGGCAAGGGCATTGGCAAAAATCAGACTGTTTCGGTTTTGATACCGCGCTGCGAATACATGCCTATCGCGGCTATCGGCGTGCTCAAGGCAGGAGCAGGCTATCAGCCGCTCGACCCGAGCTATCCCCCGGAGCGACTGGAATTTATGATACAAGACGCAGACGCTAAGTATCTTATTGCCGACAAGTCGCTCATAGACAGGATCCCGAACTACAAGGGCGCGGTGCTCTATACCGACGAAATAATGAGCCTGCCGAACGCGGAGAAGCTCTCACAAAATCCCGATCCCGGCGATTTGTTTATCATGCTCTACACCTCCGGCTCGACCGGAGTTCCCAAGGGCGTTATGCTTGAACACCGCAACCTTTGCGCCTTTTGCAACTGGTTCTCAGATTACTACAAGCTGGACGAAAACAGCCGCGTTTCAGCCTATGCCAGCTACGGCTTTGACGCTCACATGATGGACATGTATCCGGTGCTGACAAGCGGCGGTCAGCTCCATATCATCGACGAGAGCATACGCCTTGACCTTATGGCGATCAGGGAATATTTTACTCAGCACGGCATAACCCACACCTTTATGACCACTCAGGTGGGCAGACAGTACGCCGAGATCTTCCCCGACGCCGAAAACCCAAAATACCTTACGGTTGGCGGCGAAAAGCTTGTGCCTGTTGAGCCGCCCAAGGCATACAAGTTCTATAATGCCTACGGTCCCACCGAATGTACTATATTTACTCACAACTACCGCGTGGACGCGCTCTACAGCCGCGTGCCTATCGGAAAGCTGCTCAGCAATATGAAGCAGTATATCGTTGACAAAAACCTCAACCGCCTGCCCTTTGGTATGCCGGGTGAGCTGATAGTAGCCGGACACCAGGTGGGCAGAGGCTACCTTAACCGCCCGGAGCAAAACGCAAAGGCGTTCATCAAAAATCCGTTCTCAACCGAGGAGGGCTACACCCACGCCTACCGCACCGGCGACATCGTGCGCCTGCTGCGCGACGGCACGGCGGATATCATCGGCAGAAACGACGGACAGGTCAAGATCCGCGGCTTTAGGATCGAGCTCAGCGAGGTCGAGGGCATTATCCGCAAATTCCCCGGGATCAAGGACGCGACCGTTCAGGCGTTCGACGAACAGGGCGGCGGCAAGTTTATTGCGGCTTATGTGGTCTCGGACAAGCCGGTTGACATTGAAGCCCTGGGCGAGTTCATAAAGCGCGACAAGCCTGCCTATATGGTTCCGGCGGTGACGATGCAGATCGACAAGATACCGCTCAACCAAAACCAAAAGGTCAACAAGCGCGCCCTGCCCGTTCCCGAAAAGAAGGCGGCTGAGATCGTTCCGCCTCAAAACGAGGTCCAAAAGAAGATCTTTGACTGCGTTGCCGACGTTGTGGGCAACACCGCGTTCGGAGTTACCACCGATATTTTTGAAGCCGGTCTCAACTCTATCGGCGCGATCAAGCTCAACGTTTTGCTTTCGTCGCAGTTCGGCGTTCCGGTTTCGATCAAGGACCTGCGCAGCCACACCACCGTGCAGGAGCTTGAGGGCTTCTTTGCTCAAAGCGAGGAGGCGCAGACCTATGAGCTTCAGCCCGACTATCCGATCACCCAGACGCAAAACGGTATTTTTGTTGAGTGCGTCGCTAATCCCGATTCAACTATCTATAATATCCCGTATCTCTTCAAGCTTGCGCCCTCGATCGATTTGAACAAGCTAAAGACTGCTGCCGAGGCTATGGTCAACGCTCATCCGTACCTCAAAACCGAGCTGTTCCTCAACGAAAGCGGCGATATCCGCGCCAAGAGAAACGACGATGCAGCTCCGGCTGTTGAGCTTATCGAAGCCGAAAAGCTGCCCGAGGAAATGGTTCAGCCCTTTGAGCTTTTGAACAGCCGCCTCTACCGCATAAAGCTTTACAAAACCGACGGCGGCAGCTATCTTTTCCTTGAATTACACCATATTATATGCGACGGCACCAGCGAAGCTGTTATGATCGAGGACATCAACTCAGCCTACGGCGGAGCCTCTCTTGAAGCGGAAGCCTACACAGGCTTTGAGGCTGCGCTCGACGAAGAAAAAGCGCGTCAAGGCGAGAGCTACACCAAGGCAAAGGCTTATTATGATAATATTTTCAGCGGAGTGGATTCCGACTTCCTGCCCTCACGCGACGTTAGGGACAAGGAAAAAGCCTCCAACCAGTTCAGAGTTCCCTCAACTCTTGACGACGCGGCGATCAAGGCGTTCTGCAAGCAGCACGGCTTTACCCTAAACGCCTTTTACAACGCGGTTTTCGCCTTTGTGCTTGCAAAATACAACTACAAAACCGAGGCTGTCTACACCACGATCTATAACGGCAGAAACGACTCGCGGCTTGCGCGTTCCGTTACCATGCTCGTAAAGACCTTCCCGGTCTACTGCTCGCTGGAGGGCGAGGTCAAGATCGCCGAGCTGATAAAAGCCACCGGCGAACAGCTTTTGAGCAGCATGGAAAACGATATTTATTCTTTTGCAGAAATATCGCGCGCCTATGATATCCCTGCCGACGTGATGTTCGCCTATCAGGGCGAGGGCTTTGCCTTTGGCAAGATCGGCGGCGAGCCGGCAGAGATCGTTCCGCTCTCGCTCAGCGACGCCAAGGCTCCGCTCAATATCAACGTTTCGATCAGAAACGGCAAGGTCATCTTCCTGTGCGACTACCGCAGCGACCGCTACAGCGAGGCGTTCATGCGCGGCTTTGTTGCCTGCATGGAAAAGACCGCGGCGGAGTTTATAACAAAGACCCTGCTCAAAGAGGTTTCGGTCATGACCGCAGGCGCGAGAAAGACTATCGAAGCCTTCAACGCCACCGAGGTCAAGATACCTCACACCACCTGCAACAAGCTCTTTGAGGAGCAGGCTGCAAAGAATCCCGACAAAACCGCGGTCATTGCCGACAACCAAAGCCTGACCTACACCCGGCTCAACGAAAACGCCAACAAAGTGGGCAACAGCCTCATCGACAGCGGCGTTATGCTTGATGAAATGGTCGGCGTGATGATGCCGCGCACGGTCTACGCCTATGCTGCGCGCGAGGGCGTGCTCAAGGCAGGAGCAGCGTTCATGCCGCTTGCGCCCGACTACCCCGACGACCGCGTGAATTATATTTTGGAAAACTCAGGCGCAAAGCATGTTGTGACCACTGCCGAGCTTGCCGCAGAGCGCAGCGCGCTGTTTGAGGCGGCAGGCGTTGAGGTCCACACAATGGAAGCTATGCTCCAAAGCGACAAGACCTCAAATCCCGACTCCGGCGTTCAGCCCCACAACCTCTGCTACTGCATCTACACCTCAGGCTCGACCGGCAAGCCAAAGGGCGTAATGATCGAGCACCATTCGCTGGTGAACTTCGTTGACCACAACCCGATCAACCTGCAATCCTGCGAATTTGTTGACAACATGACCGTTTCGCTCGCGCTCGCCGCGCTGACCTTTGACGTTTCGGTGCTTGAAGAAAGCTTGGGTCTGTACCACGGCGGCACGGTCGCAATGGCGACCGAGGACGAGATCAACAACCCCGTCCTGCTTGCCCAAATGATGGACAAAAACGGCGTTGACGTAATGAAGTGTACGCCGTCCTATATGAACAACATGCTCGACGTTCCGCAGGTGGCAAGGGTGCTGCGCGGAATGAAGGCGATCGACATCGGCGCCGAGGCGTTCCCTGCGCCGCTCTATGACAAAATGCGCCGCGCCGGTATCACAGCCAAGATACACAACGGCTACGGCCCAACCGAGGCGACGATCACCACCTCGATCGATCCGCTCACCTCAAACTATATCACTATCGGAAAGCCGCTTTGCAACACCAAGGTAGTAATGCTCGACAAATACGACAACGAGCTTCCGCCCGACGTTCCCGGCGAGCTGACGATTTTGGGCGAATGCGTCGGCAGGGGATATGTTGCCAACGAAAAGCTCAACAAAGAAAAATTCATCACCTTCAACGGCTTGCCTGCCTACCGCAGCGGCGACCTTGCGCGCTGGGGCAAGGAGGGAAAGATCCTCTTTATGGGCAGAATGGACAACCAGGTCAAGCTGCGCGGACTGCGTATCGAGCTTGACGAGATCGAAAACGTGATGAACTCCTATCCCTCTGTAACGCGCAGCGTTGTTATCGTCAAGGAGGACGAAAAAGCCGGTCAGTACCTTTGCGCCTACTTTGCGGCAAGCACCAAGGTCGAAAACGAGGAGCTCACCGCGCACATGGCAAAGAGCCTTGCAAAGTATATGATCCCCTCGGTGTTCGTTCAGCTTGACGCTATTCCACTCACCGCCAACGGCAAGGTTGACAAAAAGGCTCTGCCCGAGCCTGTGTTCGAGGCTGAGGAGCGCGACTATGTTGCGCCGACCACCGAGCTTCAAAAGAAGCTCTGCGCAATGTTCGCCTATGCCCTCGGAACCGACAGGGTGGGCGTGACCGACAACTTCTTTGAGATCGGCGGAACCTCGCTCACGGCTTCAAAAATCGCAATGAAGGCGATGACCGAAAACCTTCCAATAGCCTTTAAGGACATCTTTGATTATCCGACGGTTGAGGCAATGGAAAAATATGTTGCCGGCAAAATGCAGACCCTGCCGAGTGCAAAGCAGGAAATGATAATAACCGAAGAAAGCGCGCTTTCTCACAATATCCCGAGATTTGTGAGCGGAGTTGCAAACACCGTTGACACAGGCAACATCCTGCTCACGGGCGCAACGGGCTTTTTGGGTATCCACGTCCTCAAGCACCTGCTTGATTTTACCGACAAAACCGTTTTCTGTCTGCTTCGCGCAACCAGCAAAGCACCCGACAGCAGACTCAAAAATATGCTGATGTATTACTTTGACGACCCGATGGAGGAGCTGTTCGGCAGCCGTATCCGCGTCATCAAGGGCGACATCACCGACAGAGCATCCATCCTCGCGCTGGGCGAATATGACTTCAAGACCGTCATCAACTGCGCCGCCTGCGTAAAGCATTTTGTTCAGGACGACACCCTTGACCGCATCAACTGGCACGGCGTTGAAAACCTGATCGAATTTTGCCTCAAGTCAGACCGCAGGCTGGTTCATGTTTCAACCGTCAGCGTTGCCGGCACAGGCACGCTCGACAAGTTCAGCGCAGACAGAAAAATCTATGAAAACGAGCTGTTTATCGGGCAAAAGCTCGAAAACAAATACGCCAACACCAAGTTCAAGGCGGAGCAGGTTCTGCTCAAGGCTGTTGAGGACGAGGGGCTTGACGGAACCATTGTCCGCGTAGGAAACCTCATGAGCCGCTATGCCGACGGAGAGTTCCAGATCAACTTTGTCACCAACAACTTTATGCGCAGTATGCGCGCCTATGCAAAGCTGGGAATGATCCCGGTTTCCGCGCTCGACTCAAACGTTGAGTTCTCGCCGATAGACTGCACCGCCCACGCGGTCGTTACCCTTGCCGCCACAGGCAGGGAGTTCACCGTGTTCCATGCAACCAACGGTCACCGCGTTCAGATGGGCGACGTTATTGAGGCGTTGAACAAGATCGGAGTGCCGATCAAGATCGCCGGCGACGATGAGTTCCGTCAGGCGTTCAACGAGGCGATCTCAAACGAAGCGATGAACGAGATCCTTTCTCCGCTCATTTCCTACAAAAACACCGGCACAGACGTTGTGGAATTTTGGATAGGACACGACAACAGCTTCACCACCAAGGCTCTCTACCGCCTTGGCTTCAAGTGGCCGATCATCAACGAGGACTATCTTGAAAATGCCTTTGAAGCTCTTGAGGGCTTTGCATTTTTTACGGGGGACTAAGGCATGATTCGTAACGATTACCTGATAAAACGAAAATTCAACAGCTACCTGCTGCCCGGGGTGCTCATGGCTATCGCCATGCAGCTCGGCAACATCGTTGACAGCATTCTGGTCAGCATGTTCATAGACATCGACGGACTCACCGCCATCTCGCTGAGTATGCCTGTGCTCTGTTTTATGCAGATGTTCGGCTTTGCTATCGGCGTGGGCGGCGCGATCACGATCTCGGTCATGCTCGGCAAACGTCAGCTCGACGAGGCGTCGGGAGTGTTCTCGGTCTGCTTTGTGGCGGTAACTCTGGTCTCGCTGATGTTCACGCTCCTGTCGTTCTTTGTCACCAAGCCGCTCACTCTTGTGCTCGCCTCTACCCCCAAGCTTCAGGCGTTGCTTGAGCCCTATCTTTTCATCTTCATCTGCTTTATCCCCGCGCTCAACCTTTGCCTGACGCTCTCAAACATCATGACGGTCGATAACAACCCAAAGCTCGGCTCGGCGGCGTTCATTGTTGCAAACATCGTAAATCTGCTTTTGGACTACATCTTCCTCAAATACACCGACATGGGCATGTCGGGCGCGGCGTTGTCAACCATCATCGGCTACGGCAGCGGCATCCTGCTTGTGATCCCCTACGCTTTTTCAAAAAAGCGAATGCTCAAAATCAGCGTTCGCCGCGGCTTGCAGCAGCTCAAAACAATTGCAGTGGTGCTCAAAAACGGAATGCCCCAGGCAATGTATTTTGTTATGATGATCCTCAAATACTATATTCTCAACACCTTTATCCAGCAAACTCTGGGCGCAGACAGCATGTCGATCTATGCCATCTGCCTCAACTCGGTGTATATAGTAAGGCTGTGCATCGAGGGCATCATCGGCATTGTCCAAACCATCGGCGGCGTGCTCTACGGCGAGCGCGACTACTACGGACTGCGCAGGCTGGTGCGAAGGACAGTTATCTTTGTCAGCGTTGCCGTGGTGATCTTGATGGCGGTGTTCCTGATATATCCGCAGATTATTCTGATAATCTTCTCGTTCAACAAGCCCGAGCTTGTGGGCGACGCGCTCGTTTGCGTGCGGCTGTTCAGCTTTAGCTTTGGGCTCTATGCGGCAAACAGGATCGTTCAGGTCTACTATCAAACCACGCTCAAAACCAAGCTCTCGACCCTTGACACGATTTTGGACGGCTTTGCGTTTTTGGTTCCGCTCACAATGCTGCTCATAACCACAACCGGAATCATAGGAATCAGCCTCGGCACCGTGGCGACCGAGGCGGCGACCTTTGCAGCCGTAACGCTCTACCGCATATTCCTGCAAAAGCGCGGCAAAATGCCGCAAAAGGGCTTTTTGATGATCCCGGAGCAGGACGGCGAGAGCCTTTGCGACATCACCGTTCACAGCACCGACAGAGACGCGGTCGAAATCTCAAAGCAGCTTATTGACTGCTGTGGGCAAAACGGAATTGATTCCAAAAAGGCAAACGCCGTGGGCTTGGCGGCGGAGGAGCTGACGGTTAATATCGCGCGCTACGGCTACAACGGCATCAAGCCGGGCTATATCGACATCAACCTTTCCAAAGCAGACGACAGGCTGCTGCTCAGGGTGCGCGACGACGGGGTTCCCTTTAATCCCACCGAATACACAGCCGAGGACGACGGCGAGTTTTTGCTCGGCGGCATAGCTGTGATAAAGGCGGTCGCCGAAAAAATGACCTATACGCGCGTTCTCAATATGAATAATACCGTAATCGAAGTGCTGCTCTAAGCCGTGTGGATTGCCTGAGGCTTCCCCTCACAGATTATGAGCTTCCTATTCCTTCCGGCTTCTGATACCAAAAGCAGCCGAAGCATAAAGGCAACACTGTCGTTTCGAGCGTAATAACTTGAAACGGCGGTGTTCGTTTTTATGGCAATTTTTATAAGTTTATTCAAAACACTTGTAATTTTTTTCGTGAATATGATATAATTAACTGTAAATATACATTTGACGGAAAGCGAGGCTTATGGTATTTATGCACCCTTGACAAATCGGTGCAGAGTCAAAATGTATAAATTTCAGGCAATACTGTTTTTATTTTGCACAAGTTGACAACTGTGCGGCATTGTCTATTAAAAAAGAATAAAGGAGGAAATTTTAATGAAAAAGAAATTAAGAAGCTCACTCAGTCTTTTGCTATCTTTTGTGATGGTGTTCAGCGTGTTTACCATCGTGCCAATCACAGCAAGCGCGGCAAGCGATTATGAGCCCGTAGATGTCACCGACATTGTACTAAACGCTTCGTCCGTTTCGGAGCTTAAAGCTGCTCTGGATGGCATGGTCACGCTTTCTAGTGAAGAAGCAAAGGATTGGGAGCCACCTGTCAATTCGGGTAATGAGCGTTTGATTCTTTATTTTGAGGGAGATGCTGTTCGCTTTGCTATTTTCATTAACGGAGCTTATTCGGGTAATGTAGGAACATCAGATTATAATAGATTTAAATATAATCAAGCTAAATATTATTATATGAGACAAGCTGCTCCCACCACCCACACCGTCACATGGAAGAACGGCGACGCCGTTCTCAAAACAGACACGGTTGAGGAAGGCAATGCCCCTGCCTATACCGGCACTCCTCCCGAAAAGGCGGAGGACGCAGAGAACACCTACACCTTCTCCGGCTGGAGCGACGGCACCAACACCTACGGCGCGAGCGAAAACCTCCCTGCTGTCACCGGCGACGTGACCTACACCGCGCAGTTTGACGCGACTCCCAAGGCGCACGAACACGACGGCATTACATTTGAGAAATGGACTTCCGACAACAGTCTGCCCACAGAAGCAGGTAACTATGTGCTGACATCAGACGTAACGCTTTCCGGCACATGGACTGTATCAAGTAACATCAGGCTTTGTCTGAACGGTAAAGGTATTACCAAGAACGGCGGCAATGTTATCACAATTGTCGGCGGCGGCAATCTTACAATTGACGATTGCGGCACCACAACTCATTACTTTGACGTAAACAACGGACAAGCTGTCAACGTCAATACCACCCCCGGCGAGAACAGAAAGAGCTTCACAGGCGGTTATACATCACCGGAGGTACCGGTCAGGGTTACGACGGTTATTTCTGGAGCGATGGCGGCGGCATTTATCTTGACGGCGGTAATTTGATCCTTAACGGCGGTACAATCCTCGGCAACTACGCAAATTTCGGCGGCGGCGTTGGTATTTACTCCGGTACTATGACCATGAACGGCGGTACTGTATGCTACAACACAGGCAACGCAGGTATTTCATTCCGTACCGGTAGCTATGAATATAACAGAGGCATAGGCGCGTCTACCGGATACTTTGTGATGAACGGCGGTCTTGTTACAAATAACAGCTCAGGCGTTACCACTGCCGGCTACAGCTACGGTAACGATTACGTAACCTTAAACGGCGGTACAATCGCCAACAACGACAATACCGGCGTTTATTCCCATAATCTCACTATAGCCGGTGATGTTGAGATAACCGGAAACAAGGACGGCGCGGGATTCAGTGATACGTGCTCAATTTCCGGCAACCCGGTTATTACCGGCAATTCTAATTCTAATTTAAGCATTAATAACGGAAAAACCATCAATACCGGCACACTTGGCGAAAATGCGAAGATCGGTGTAAAGATGTCAAATCCCGGCGTGTTTACAAATGGATACGACGCCAATAACACAATAGATCCGAATGAAATCTTCACAGTGGACGATCCCACTACTTTTATAGAAAAGAATGCCAACGGAGAAACCAGGCTGGGTATCTATGTGTGGACTGCTTCCTTCAACGCGGGCGCCGGCAGCGGTACGATGGATTCGATGGGCGTTCAGAAAGAAAGAAGCTTCAACCTGCCCGAATGTACCTTTACCGCTCCTGAGGGCAAGCTGTTTTTGAATTGGACTGACGGAACAAACACCTACAATCCCGGCGACAGCTTCACCATGACTGCGGATACTGAGTTCACTGCTCAGTGGACTGACGGTATTAAAGTCAGCTTTAAGGCTAACGGCGGCAGCGGCGTTATGGAAGATATATATTCTTACCCGGATTACAAGCTTCCCGCTTGCGGCTTTACAGCTCCCGAAGGAAAGTTCTTTAACGGTTGGCTGTCAAGCGCTGATAATAAGGTTTATCAGACCGGCGAAGTGGTTACCCTGACGGCTGAAACGCAGTTTACAGCTCAGTGGGAGAAAGACGTAAAATATCAATTCGATTTTGAGGATGGCATACCTGCTGACTGGAAGACCTCCAACAGCAACTGGTTTTTAAATAACAGAGGCGGCGATTATGATTACTTCGCTGCTAACAGCGGTCAAAATAATATGACATATTTCCGCGCAGGCAGAGGTACTTACGGCGAACTGTTTACATCTTCGTTTGATTTGAGCAATGCCGAAAGCGCAACTCTCGGCTTTTATTATACCAACCGCAGTTGGGGTCTTGATGTCGACCAGTTAACTGTCAGCTATAAAGTCTGCGACGAAGACGAAGAATACGAAAAAGACGAAGGATGGGTACAGATTTTTACAACCACCGGCAAACACGAAGAATGGACAAAAGAAGAAATCACCTTACCATCCGAAGCTTTTGCCGAAAATGTCCGTTTCCGCTTTAGTGTAAACGGTAATTATGGATTCGGTATTGCTCTCGATGATGTTGAGTTGAACTTAATCGGCAGAAAAAACCTCGTCGCGAGTCAAAGCATTACCCTTGACGGAGACATCATCCTCAACTTTAATATCGATCCGTCCGCGGCAGGCCTTACCCCGGAAAATATCGGCAGCGGCAAGGAGCTTACAGTGACCTTTGAATGGGCAAAGGACTTTTCAAATGCAAGCGACAAGCCGAAAACTGATATCACAAAATACAGCAAGCGCAGCAGAAATGTCCTGCCAGGTAAGAGCAACAGCAACTCTCAACGGCAAAACAGAGACCAAGGACTACAGCGTTCGCGATTATGCCGACAGCGTTCTTTATCCGAGAGAGGATTCGTCCTCTGCAAACCTTAGGGACAACAACCCCACAGCATACGCAAAGCTTGTAAACCTTGTAACGGCATTGGTTGACTACGGCGCAAAGGCTCAGCAGGTGTTCAATATCAATATTGACGACCCGGCGAACAAGAATCTGGCGGAACAGAACGGCTACGAAATGGATGAAGAAGTAACAGATGAAATGTTTGTAACAGCCGTTAAGAACGCAAACAACGGCGCGGAAGCAAGCAATATGAAAAAGGTTGCGGAAAAGCTCGGCGCGAACTACTACACATCAAGCTTGATCTTCCTTTCACAGAGCACGCTCAAACACTACTTTACAAAGAAAACTTCAAGCTTTGATCCGACCGCATACGACGGCAACCAGTCAAATACTTACTATTTTGTTGAAAAAACAAATATCCCTGCGCACCAGCTCGACAAGCTCCAGGAGTTCACCGTGGGCAGCACAACTTTCTACTACTCCGCTCTTGACTATGCAAGAGCCTTGAACGCAAGTTCGGCTGCGACCGCAGACATGAAGGATCTTGCAAAGTCACTCTACTGGTACAGCCGCGCAGCAAAGGGATATATCAGCTAAACGCAAAAGTTAAAGTAAACTTATAAAGAAAGGAATTAACCCAAAATGAATCATGAAACCTATGAACGTCTGAGTATGGACGTTACACCGTTCGATGCGGAGGACATAATCACAACTTCGGGAGCAGGCGGCGGCTCCGGCGGACAAAGCAGCGATTCTTCCGGAACAGGCTTCGTTCCCGGAGATTATGAGCAAATCATTCCCATTCCTCCCGGAATCTGATTTCAAAACCTTCGGCACTGTAGACGATACAGAAAAACAATAAGCATTATCTGACAAAAAGATAATAAAATCACCGCTGTTTTGAGCTTTGTCACTTAAAACGGCGGTGATGCCTTTTTGATTGATGCTTGCCGTGAAAGCATACAGGATAATTATTTTTGTTATTTTAAAAACTATATCAATATTAATACGATCGGGAACAAACGTGTTTTTTAAATGACAGGCTTCTACCCGACCGAAACTCCACACTCCACACTCCAAATTCCACACTAAAAAACAGGTGCGATAGATGAACAAAAAATTTGAGGATATTATCACAGAGCAAGGCAAACTTGTCTATACAAATGTGGGCGACAGCATGTATCCCCTCATCAAGCCGCGCGATCTGTTGGTCATCGAGGCGGTCAAAAAGCCGCTAAAGGTGGGCGACGTGCCGCTCTACAAGCGCGACAGCGGACAATATGTGCTGCACCGCATCGTTGAGATCGACAGCGGCGAATATTCAACAAAGGGCGACAACCGCACCTTCGTCGAAAAGGGCGTCACCGACAAGCACATCATCGGCGTGCTGACCGCGATCGTAAGAAACGGCAAGACCTTTCCCGTTGAAACGCCCGAGGAGCACACCCGGCGGATCTCGCGAGACCTGATCTATCTTGTCTCCTGCGCCGTAAACTCAGAAGCTCTCGACAAAGAACGGATCGAACAAATGGACTTGTCCGAGGTCTTTCGACTGTCAACTGCGCATATGCTGACCTCTGCCGTTGCCTTCGCTCTCGAAAAAACGATCCCTCTGCCGCACGCTTTTGACCAGAGCAAGAAAAAAGCTATCCGCAAAATCGCTCTGTTTGAAATCGAGCGCGCCAAAATCACCGGCGAGTTCGAGAAATCGGGGATCTGGTATCTGCCGCTAAAGGGGATCGTTCTCAAAAACGACTACCCCAAGGCTTCCATGCGCGAAATGACCGACAACGATATCTTGGTCGATCCCTCGCGCATGAAGGACGTAAGGGCGATAATGGAGGGCTTGGGCTATTCCTGCGACATGTACGAAAAGTACAACCACGACATTTACTCAAAGCCTCCAACCCTGGAATTTGAGATCCACAGCTCGCTGTTTTTCGGCGAATATATGCCGCTTTTTGCCGAATATTTTGCCGATATCAAGAGCAGGCTAAAGCAAAACGGCTTTGCCTGCCGCATGAGCGACGAGGATTTTTACTTGTATTTTCTCAGCCACACCTACAAGCATTATTCTCAGGGCGGCTCGGGCTTGCGCTCGTTGCTCGACGTCTATGTTTTTTTGCGCGCGCATCACGATTTGGACAGGGAATATCTGAACGCCGAGCTTGCAAAGCTTGAAATTACAGACTTTGAACAAAAAATGCGCACCCTCTCACAAAAGCTCTACACCGGAGCAGACCTGACCGAGCCGGAGCAGATCATGCTCGACTATATGGTTTCGTCGGGCTGTGCCGGCACAACGGAAAACGAGGAATACAACCACATGATGACGATTCTCGGCAGCGACGACAGCACGGCTTCCAAACGCCGCTACCTCAAAAACAGGGTTTTCCTCTCGGGCGAAGCCCTGCAAAAGAACTATCCTTTTGTGGCAAAGCACAAGTCGCTCTATCCGCTGCTGCTCGTTTTTCGCCCCATAAAGGGCGCGATCACGCACCCAAAGGGTATTGTTGATGAATACAAAAGGGTCAAAAAATTCAAAAAAAGAAAAAACGATCATTAAAGCTTCGAGGGCGCGAATTTAAAAGCTGCCGATATCGGCAACAAGGGCGCACCAAGCATTTCGGACGCAACAAATATCCAGTACTACCTTGCAGGCTTTGTTGACAAGCTCTAACGCTTTTGCCGGCATATGAAATCAAAAACTAAATAACCGCGGCGGCTTTCGTGAAATTTGCGGAAGCCGCTTTTTTAGTGTGGAGTTTGGAGTGTGAAGTTTGGAGTTTCGGTCGGGCAGACAGAATTTGTTTTAAAAAACACCTTTGTTCCCGGCTGTATTACTGTTGCAACAGGCAATACCGTATAATTCAGATGTGCGGTATCGCCTGATTTTTTAGTATTTTAAATATGCTTTGATTTTTAATCACAGCAATTTGTCCATAAAAAATTTTAAAATTTAGCCAAATGTGGGTATATGTTAATAATGATTCTTTTTGGGCTTGTCATATCGGAAAAACAGTTGACATAGAATAAATAAATGCTATAATTTAATTAGGTACGTTCAATTGTAAATACCGGCGTTTTTGCCTTGTTTGCTATGTGACAGAAGATGAGGAGTATATCAAATGGAAAAAAGGACGATCAGCTTTAGTCCCCCGGATATTTCTGAGCTTGAAATTGCAGAAGTATGCGAGGCGTTAAGATCCGGATGGATAACAACCGGTCCCAGAACAAAATTGCTTGAAAAGCGTTTGGCAGCATTTGTTGAAACCGGAAGGACCGATATTGATTGCAGCACACAGGAGGCAGTTGCAAAATACAGCAACAGAGTTGCCTGCCTAAACTCGGCGACCTCTGCCGAGGAGCTCAATCTTCGCGTGCTCGGCGTCAAAGAGGGCGACGAGGTAATCGTTCCTGCTTATACCTACACCTCAACAGCCTCCGCCGTCGTTCACTGCGGAGCAACGGTAAGGTTTGTTGACATCCAAAAGGACGGAGACCCTTCGTCTCACATGCCCGAGATGGACTACGAAAAGCTTGAGCAGGCGATCACCCCCAAAACCAAAGCGATCGTCACCGTTGATCTCGGAGGTGTTGTCTGCGACTATGACAAGGTTTTTGAAATTGCGGAGAAGAAGAAGGGGCTTTTTTCTCCATTGGAATCCGACGGCACTCCGCTGGGCGATTTGTCCTCGCGTATACAAAAAGCGATCGGGCGCGTTGCGGTGGTCAGCGACTCGGCTCACGCTCTGGGAGCCTCGCGTATCGTCAGCGTGACCGGTAGGGGAAGGCTTGAACAGCCCACAAAAAAATACACCGGCGCGATTGCCGACTTTTCGAGCTTTAGCTTTCACGCGGTAAAGAATTTTACGACCGCCGAGGGCGGAGCCTCAACATGGCTTCCGCTGGAGGGGATCGACGACAGCGAGATCTACGAAATGTTCCAGCTCCTTTCTCTTCACGGACAGAGCAAGGACGCTCTTTCCAAAGAGCAAAACAGCTCTTGGGAATACGACATTGTGGGCGCGTGGTACAAATATAACATGACCGATATTATGGCGGCAATTGGTCTGAAGCAGCTTGACAGATATTTGGGCTTGCTAAAGCGCAGAGACGAAATCCTGAAAAAATATGACGCTGTGTGCGACAGCCTCGGAATTTCTCATATGGTTCATCATACAGACAAAATGACTTCTTCACGTCATCTGTATTTGATCCGTATCCCGGGGATCGATGAAGAAACAAGAAATCTTATGATGGATAAGATGGCTGAGCTCGGGGTGGCAACCAACGTTCACTACAAGCCCCTGCCCATGATGACGGCATACGGCTCGGATTGCAGCGAATATCCAAACGCTTATGATTATTTCCATAATCTGATAACTCTGCCGTTCCACACCCTGCTTTCCGACGAGGATGTTGACTATGTGTGCGAATGTCTGACCAAGGTTGCAAAATCAGCACAGGCCATTTTATAGTTATTCTTATGGCAGTTTTCGGTATTACCGGACTGGTTTGGTCGATTACAAAAAAGAAATACGGCACGACCTTTATATTCAGCATTTTGAGTATAATCCTGTCAATAGTGCTCTTGTTCTTCCCGAACCTTATGCTTCTTGCAGACGGCGTTCTGGTTTATTTGACCGCAGCGTGGTTTGTGATTCAGGGAATCGTTTCGATCGTCACATCCGTCACCTTCACAAGAGTGCTTGGCTCGGGCATGTGGGTGTTGCAGCTGATCGTAGGAATACTCGGAATTATTCTGGGCTGCTATTCATTCTTCCACCCGGCAGTTCTCGCAATATCAATGGGCTTCCTCATCGGCTTCTACTTTATCGAGGCAGGTATAACAACAATTGTTTTTTCTTCAGTCAGCGAAGAATAAATCCAAAATTTATCATCAAAACGGGAGACGCTTCACTCCGAAGCGAGCTCCCGTTTTTTTTAGTTTGCCCAGAATGGGCAGCAACTCGGTGGTGAAAGTCCACTACACGCTTGGCAGTAGGAAGTGTTAGCAGAGGGCAAGGGTGTCCGTCGT
>OMZU01000010.1 GCA_900315605.1 uncultured Eubacteriales bacterium
CCTATCCTCCATGTTGGTAAAGCAAAAAGCATTATACCATAATTATATTTGTTTTTTACACTCAATTTCAAACTTGTACTTGACATTGGGTACACTCTATGGTCGGGAAGATAGAATTTATTTAAAAAATACGTCTGCTCCCGACTGTATTAGTATTGCTATAGTTTTATTGTAGGGGCGCACCCACGTGTGCGCCCTCGGAAAGCACGTCGTTAAACTTTTTTGGCAGAGCAAAAACCGTTTGAGGGCTTTGGAAAAGGAATAAAGAACGCTGCCCTCAACAAATTTGCTCAAATGAACAACAAGAGCTTTGGCGACAAAGCCTATATCAAATGGAACTTCACCAAGTTTTTGATTGACCGCGAGGGAAAGGTCATTGCAAGATTTGAGCCCACTGTGGATATGGAAGAGGTAAGAAAAGCCGTAGAAACGGCGTTATGATTTTTGAATTGTTCGGCAAATTTCGGCAAATATTAAATAAACCTAAAAGAGCTCTCCTGAATCAGGAGAGTTTTTTTATTCGAGCAGATACGTTTTTTGTAAATCAAACGTCAAATGCCCGACAATGCTTTCATTGGGAAATTAGCTTTTTTAGTTTTATGGGATCAATCATTGGTAGTTGTGCATAAAAAATCAGACTTTAATTTGTACAATCTAAACAAGGCTCCGATTTAAAAAAATCTTTCAAAAAAGTGTTGACTTTTTTGTATTTACGGTGTATTATAGTCACGTACTCAGATGAACAACCGCAAAACGAGTTGAGAGCTGAGTGCAAAAACAAAAAAAACAAAACGAAAATTAAAGGAGAAATCAATCATGACAAAATCAATCAAAACAAGAATCATCAGCATCGCAACAGCAGCACTTATGACACTTTCTGTAGCAACAGCAACAATGGCTTCTGCTTCCGCAGCAACAGTTGACACCACATCAGTATCAGCAAGCCAGAGCACAACAATCAAGCTCAACCTTTCATCAGAGTGGAAGATGCACAACGCTCGTTTCGCAGCATACTTCTTCAACAAGGACACAGGCGCAAACACATGGGCAGAGGTAAGCTGCAACGGCTACATGGGCAACTACGCTTCCGCTTACGGCGACTACACACACGTAATCTTTGTTCGTCTTAACAACGAAGGCAAAGAGAACAACTTCGTAAAGGGCAACGCTTGGAACAAGACAGCTGACCTCAAGCTCAGCGACCTCAACGGCGTTTACACAATCAACGGCTGGGAGCTCGAAGTAGAGTAATTTTAACTTGAAATCAATGCAATTCTTATATATCGAACCGATCCGCAAGACTGCGGGTCGGTTTTTTGATTTATTTGAAATTGCGTTATTTTGACCCTGCCAATATCAAAATATGTTACAACGTTCCTCTGCTTTAGTTTCAAAATATCAGCCGACAATTTCAACAAAAAGACAAGCTTAAATTCTATACTTTTTTTTCATAAAAATTTCTTGAAATATTGATAAACGCGGCGCGATTTGTTATAATTAAAGTTAATAATTTATTATTTAGGCAATACCGCATAATTCCGGTGTGCGGATCTCGCAGTGTTGCCTTTACCAAAAAAGCGGAATGGAGGAGAGTTATGCTGAATACAAACTATCAGGATAAATTCGGCAAAGAGGGGCTGACCTTTGACGACGTTCTTTTGATCCCCGGAGAATCCGACGTTGAACCCAAGAACGTTGACGTTTCAACCAACCTCACCAAGAAAATCAGGCTGAACACGCCGCTTATGACTGCGGCTATGGACACCGTTACAGAAACCTCAATGGCAATCGCCATTGCGCGCGAAGGAGGAGTCGGCATCATACACAAGAACATGCCGATCGAAACCCAGGCGGATATGGTTGACAGGGTCAAGCGAAGCGAAAACGGCGTAATCGTTAATCCGTTTTTCCTCTCTCCCGAAAACACCGTTCGCGACGCGGACGCGCTTATGGGCAAATATAAAATTTCGGGCGTGCCGGTTTGCCGCGACGGAAAGCTTATCGGCATTCTGACCAACCGCGACCTTCGCTTTATGACAGCCGAGGATTTTGCTCAGCCGATCTCTGCGGTCATGACCAAGGAAAACCTTGTCACCGCTCCGGTGGGCACAACGCTTGAGGAGGCTCAGGATATTCTTCGCAAGCACAAAATCGAAAAGCTCCCGATCGTTGACAAAAACGGCACACTCAAGGGTCTTATCACGATCAAGGATATTGAAAAAAGCGTTCAATACCCCAATTCCGCTCGCGACGACAAGGGCAGACTGATCTGCGGCGCGGCGATCGGCGCAACTGCTGATGTTCTCGACAGAGTTGCAGCCCTGATCGAAGCCGGCGTAGACGTTGTTGTGCTGGATTCGGCTCACGGACATAATTCAAACGTTGTCAATTCGGTTGCAAAAGTAAAAAAAGCATATCCGGAGCTACAGCTCGTTGCAGGTAATATCGCCACGGCAGAAGCAGCAAAGGCATTGATAGACGCAGGCGCAGACGCGATCAAGGTCGGAATCGGCCCCGGCTCGATCTGCACCACAAGGATCGTTGCAGGCATCGGAGTTCCCCAGATCACCGCGATCTACGACGCGGCTTGCGAGGCTGCAAAGTACGGCATCCCCGTTATCGCCGACGGCGGAATCAAATACAGCGGCGACATAGTAAAGGCGTTTGCCGCAGGCGGCAGCGTTGTAATGGTCGGCTCGCTTGTTGCAGGCTGCGAGGAAAGCCCCGGAGAAAAAGAGATCTATCAGGGCAGACAGTTCAAGGTTTACCGCGGAATGGGCAGCCTCGGCGCAATGGGCAAGGGCAGCGCAGACAGATACTTCCAGGCAAGCAACAGAAAATATGTGCCGGAGGGCGTTGAAGGCAGAGTGCCCTACAAGGGATATCTCTCCGACACTGTATATCAGCTTATGGGCGGCTTAAAGGCAGGCATGGGCTACACAGGCTGCGCAACTATCGCAGACCTTCACCAAAAGGCTCGCTTTGTTCATATTTCGGGCGCAGGCCTCAGAGAGAGCCATCCGCACGACATCCAGATCACCAAGGAATCTCCTAACTATTCCTATAATTTCAATTAAATAACATGAACGCCGGTCAAACGTATCATTATGCTTGACCGGCGTTATTAGATAACAGTATTAATCCATTGGGCGGTTTATGGGACACCTTTTTCTTTATAATTAATAATATAAGGAGGAAGGTATATGTTAAATTTTTGCATTTATATTTTTATCATCTATGCTGTAAGCAATTCTGCGGCGATAATTCTTTTCGGCAGAAAAAGGCGCAGGCTGCGCCAAAGGCAAATAGCCGGCGTACCCGCTGCCAAAAGTCGCCGCGCAGCTCACGCCGCAAAAACTGTTCGGCAAAAAAGCTCTGTTCAGCTTCGGGCTACCGCCGCAAAATCGAACGATTTCAAAAAGAAAAACGCAGGACGACCCCTGCGTTTTTGTTTTGCCTAAATTATTTCTTGTTTATTAAATCCTGAATATGTTCCAAAGCCAAGCATATAAATTGCCATTGCGATAGCCATATCTTCAGAATCTATGTTTTGTTCAGATGACAGATTTTTTATTTCATCAAAAACCGTATCATTTGGAACTATACTTTCCTGTAATTCATCAACCGCTTTTTTTATTACTGAAGGAAGCGTCATACACATTTGATAAAAAGCATCGTCTTGTCCTGTAACTAATGCATAAAAGCGGTCAATACTAACCCTGCGGATAAGTTTATGACCCACCTTCTTTTTGTCTACTGTAGTTTCCCATTTGATGTTTTGCGATTGTTGAGCAATCGTTTCAACCAAAAAGCAGGCACAGTCATCATCATTCAAGAGTTGATTTTGCATTTTTATAAAGGTTTTACCTGCGGATGCCGAGTTCATTGTATTATGCTTGTTTTTCATTTCAACATATACTGTGTGAACCAAGCTTTTGTCGGGTAATTCGATTCCGTCCGAGTTTTGATAAATTACATCCCACCCATTATCCGGAACAATGCAGTTTTTTATATAACTGAAAATTCGCTGATGAAAATACCCGATATCATTATTGTTTGATTTATCTCTTTGGCGAAAAATTTCATTATCAACAATTTGTTTCCATGTGTATCTGTAAACAGTTTTGTCAAAGATCAGCTTTATTGGATCTATTGTATTTTTATTGAATCTTTTCAAATCATATGAAGCAAGCTTATCCCCATATTTTTTTATTGTTGATTTTACATGATTATAAAAGTCGGCTTCAGAAATATAACTCAGCTTCCACATTATAGTTCCTCCAAGGAATTTTTTATTTCTTGTGCTATTTCATATGCAAGTCTTACAGGCACAGCATTGCCAATTTGCTTGTATTGTGAACATATGCTTCCTTTAAATATCCATTCATCCGGAAAACTTTGACAACGTGCGTTTTCTCTTATTGTAAAAGGTCTGGCTTCCAGAGGGTGACAACGATCGGTTTGTTTTTGACTTGGTGAAGTAAGTACAGTCAAAGACGGCTCGTCAAGACTTAGTCGGCGAAGTATTCCGGTTCTTCCACCTTCCATATTCCAGCAGCTTTTCATATATTCTTTTGCGATTTTTTCCGGAATATCACGCCAATAGCCACCCGGCGGAACAAGCTCAAATATCTTTCTTTTGTATTCGGAATACAGCGTTCCTGCGCTTTTGGGGCAGTCCAGTAATATATCCTTTAAAACAGGCTTGTAATCATGGGGAACAGGAAATGAAAAATTTATCTTTTTTTCAATATCTTTTCGTATTCCAATTGTGATCAATCGTTCTCTTTTTTGCGCTACTCCGTAATCCCATGCGTTTAACACTTTTTTCTGAATTGAATAACCTGTGCTTTCAAATATACCTGCTATAGTTTTGTATGTTCGCCCTCTATCGTGTGTGAGCAAGCCTCGGACATTTTCAAATAAAAACATTTTTGGCTGAAGCTGATCCAAAAATTTAGCATAGTGATAAAATAAGGTTCCGCGTGCATCTTCAAGTCCCAGACGTTTGCCGGCATAAGAAAAGCTTTGACACGGTGCACCACCTGACAACAAATCAAGCTCGCCTTTTTTTATTCCGAAAAATGATTCTAAGTCCAAAGAGGAAATATTAGCGATATCATCGTTTATTACGCGCCATTCAGGTCGATTTGATCTTAATGTATCGGAAGCGTCCTTGTCCAATTCAATCAACCCTATTGTATCAAATCCTGCTTGCTCTATTCCAAGCGCAAGCCCTCCGGCTCCTGCAAAAAGCTCTATAGTTTTTGGTTTTATCTTTACTTTGTTAGGATTTATAAATTCAATAACATCGCTAATGTCGCAATCTAAAACCGAACATATTTTTTCAATGCTTTCAAATGAAACAGCTTCATTTTTGCCCATTCGAGCAATAACGTTAAAGCTTATATCGGCAGCATTTTTTAAATCTGTTTTATTCATATTTTTATCAATCAAGGTTTTCCACAAATTATTATAACAAACTGCCATAACAAACCTCCGAAAATGGTTTTTTTAAATTATACCATTATTTTCATATATTTTCAAGTGAATCTCATGATTTCGTGAGATATGCTCCTTGTTATATATGCCACCTTCCATAAAAACATCTCAGACTGCTCCACATACTATTTTCTTATAAATCATCTTAATAGATTTTAATGTGTATTTTAATGTGTGTTTGCCCTCCGAGAATTGAATTGTTGCAAGAAAAATATTATTGTGTTATAATTAAGGTAAAACCGCACAATTCAAGGCGCGCACCTTGAATTATGCGGTATTGCCTTGAAAAATATAAGAGGTGAAAATTCATGAAAATCACAGAGCTTTTTCAAAATCCCGGCAAGACCGTATTTTCTTTTGAGGTTTTTCCGCCGAAAAAAACCTCGCCAATCGAAAGCGTATACGACAAGCTGGGCGAGATCTGCGCGCTTGACCCCGATTTTGTGAGCGTTACCTACGGCGCAGGCGGAACCTCAAAGGACAGCCGCACGCGCGAGATCGCCGCAAAAATAAAATATGATTTTAAGATCGAATCCGTTGCTCATCTCACCTGCGTGAACAGCACAAAAGCAGAGATCGACGAGACCCTTGACGACCTTGAAGCTCACGGGATCGAGAATATCCTCGCACTCAGGGGAGATCGTGTTGAAAATGTTGAGCCTAAAAAGGATTTTGTCTATGCCTCCGACCTTTGCGCCTATATCAAAAAGCGCGGCGGCTTTGATATTGCCGGAGCCTGCTACCCCGAGGTCCACATGGAAGCGGAGAGCGAGATCGCCGATATCCTGAACCTGAAAAAGAAGGTCGAAGCCGGCGCGACCCACCTTATCAGCCAGCTTTTCTTTGACAATTTGGCGTTCTACTCATTTGCGGAAAAAGCCAAAATCGCCTCTATCAATGTTCCTATAGAAGCCGGTATCATGCCGGTCACAAACAAAAGCCAGATCGAGCGAATGGTTTCGCTTTGCGGCGCAAGCCTGCCGGCAAAATTTTCACGCACTATGCAAAAATACGAAAACCGTCCCGAGGCTCTGCGAGACGCAGGCATCGCATATGCTGTTGAGCAGATAGTTGATTTGATCTCAAACGGCGTTGACGGTATTCATCTTTATACAATGAACAATCCCTATGTTGCACGAAAAATCACAGAGGCGGTGTCAAGTTTGCTGTGATAAAGCTCGAATCTCTTGACCGCGCCGAAGCCCTGCGGTATTTGGGCGGCGCAAAAACCGAGCCGGACGAAAAAATGACAAGCCTGCTCAACGATTGTGAGGCTCGGCTTCTTTCTGCTGCAAATCCCGGATATCTTTACAAAATAATCAGCCTGCCCTGCGAGTGGCTGCTCGTCGGAGAAGATATAAAAAATCACCTTGTCGGCTGCCGTTCCGCCGCGCTGATATGCGCCACCCTTGGCGCGGAGGTTGACAAATTGATAAGGGTCAGCCAAATCACCGATATGCCGCGCGCGGTCGTTATCAACAGCCTTGCGGCGGTCGCGATCGAGCAGGTTTGCGACAAAATCGAAGAAAAGCTTTTCGCGATTTTTCCCGAAAGCTATTTTACCTTTCGCTACAGTCCGGGCTACGGAGATTTTCCGATCGAGCTGCAAAAAAGCTTTTTGAGCGAGCTTGACGCTCCGCGAAAAATCGGACTCAGCGCAAATTCAAGCCATATCCTCACGCCGTCCAAGTCGGTGACGGCGGTAATCGGGATCTCATCTCAACCCATTGAAGCAAAAAAACGCGGCTGTGCGGTCTGCAATCTGCGCAAGACCTGCCGCTACAGACGAAACGGAGAACACTGTGGATTTTAAAGCCTTTTTAAATAAAAAGCCCTTTATTCTGCTTGACGGAGCCATGGGCACCCTGATACAAAAAAGCGGAGCAAAATATGAGCATGTGCCCGAAACGCTCAACATAACCTCGCCGGAGCTGATAACATCCTTTCACAAGGCTTATATCGCTGCCGGAGCGGATATCGTTTACTCAAACACCTTTGGCGCAAACGCCTACAAGCTTGCCGACTGCGGCTATTCGGTCAACGAGATAATCCGCGCCGGAGTTGCCAACGCCAAAAAAGCCTGCGAGGGCACCTCTGCGCTTGCCGCGCTGGATATCGGTCCTATAGGTATGCTCCTTGAGCCTGCCGGCTCGCTTAGATTTGAGGAGGCATACGATTATTTTAAGGAACAGATAATCGCCGGAGCCGAGGCTGATCTGATCGTGCTCGAAACGATGACCGACCTCTATGAGCTCAAGGCGGCTGTGCTTGCCGCAAGAGAAAACAGCGACAAGCCGATCGTTGCCACAATGACCTTTGAGAGAAACGGAAGGACCTTTACCGGGGTTTCTCCCTCGGCGGCTGCGATCACCCTGACCGCTCTCGGAGTTGACGCGATCGGCGTAAACTGCTCGCTGGGTCCCGACGAGCTTGAACCGGTCGTAAGCGAAATGTCGGGCGCGACCGCGCTTCCGCTGGTTGTAAAGGCAAACGCCGGACTGCCCGACCCCAACAGCAACGAATACAATATTTTGCCCGACCGCTTTGCCGAATGTGTTCGCGCTCTGCTCAAATACGGCGTAAAGCTCATCGGCGGCTGCTGCGGCACAAATCCCGAATATATAGAAAAGCTCAGGCTCGCGCTTGAAACAGAGGCTTATCAGCCGCAAAGCGAGCCGGACGAGGTTATGATTTGCAGCCCGAGCAAGACCGTGGCTGTCAACGGCCCCAGGATAATCGGCGAGAGGATCAATCCCACAGGCAAAAAGCTGTTCAAGCAGGCTCTTGTCGATAACAATATTGACTACATTCTGACCCAGGCGATCTCACAGGTGAACGCCGGCGCGGAAATCCTTGACGTCAACGTAGGTCATCCGGAAATTGACGAAAAGGCGATGATGACGCGCGTTATCAAGGCTATCCAGAGCGTTTGCGACGCTCCGCTGCAAATAGACAGCACAAAGCCCGAGGTTTTGGAGGCCGGGCTGCGCTGCTACAACGGAAAGCCTATCGTAAACTCGGTGAACGGCGAAGAAAAAAGCCTTTCTACAGTTTTGCCTCTCGTAAAAAAATACGGTGCTTCTGTTGTCGGACTTACCCTTGACGAGGGAGGCATCCCCAAAACCGCCGAGGGCAGATTCGAGATCGCAAAGCGCATTGTTGAACGCGCTGAGGCGGTCGGGATCAGCAGAAAGGATGTTTTTATCGACTGTTTGACCCTGACGGTTTCCGCCGAGCAGGACGCCTGCCGCGAAACCCTGAGTGCCTTGCACAGAGTCAAAACCGAGCTGGGCTGCAAAACCTGTCTCGGCGTGTCGAACATTTCATTCGGACTGCCCAACCGCGAGCTTGTGAACAGCACATTTCTCACCATGGCTCTTGAAGAAGGGCTCGACCTTCCTATCATCAATCCCAACGCTCAGGCAATGTCGGGAGCGGTTCGCGCATTCAGGGTGCTTGCGGGCATCGACAAAAATTCCGTTGAATTTATCAGCGCGTACAACGACGCCCCTGCCGCGCCAAAGCCTGCTCAGGCAGCAAAAGCCGACCTGCCGTCCGCGGTTTACGGCGGCTTAAAAAATGAAGCCGCAGCCGCAGTTGACGGACTGCTCAAGGACGGCGTTGACCCAATGAAGATCGTCAACGAAATGCTTGTTCCGGCTCTTGACAGGGTGGGAGAGGATTTTGAGAAAAACAAAATCTTTCTGCCCCAGCTTATCCAAAGCGCGAACGCCGCCCAGGAGGGCTTTGAGATAATCAAAAAACACATTTCTGCCGCCGGAGACGCTCCCGTTAGCAAGGGCAAGATCATTCTTGCCACCGTCAAGGGAGACATTCACGATATCGGCAAAAATATCGTCAAGGTGCTGCTCGACAACTACGGCTACGATGTTGTTGACCTTGGGCGCGACGTTGACCCTCAGCTCATTGTCGATACCGCCGCGGAGCAGGATATAAAAATGGTTGGGCTATCCGCACTTATGACAACTACGCTTCCCAGCATGGAGGAAACCATCCGCCTTATCCGAGCCGACGGCAGGCTGCAAAACCCGGACGGAAGCAGCAAGTGCGTTGTGTTTGTTGGCGGCGCGGTGCTCACGCCCGAGTATTCCGAAAAAATCGGCGCGGACTATTACTGCCGCGACGCCAAGGAAAGCGTTGATACCGCCAAAAAGGTCTTGGGATAAACAATACATATTAAAACCGACCCTTGCCGTCATAGCAAGGGTCGGTTGTTATTGATCTGCGTTTTTACACTCAAGGATCTGTAATTATATATGATACAGAGTATTTTATTTCGCAGATATTACGTCCCTCTTCGTCTTTTTGATCGGTAATATCTACATAATAGGTCTTGTATTCATATTGACCGAATCTTACAGGATCACGTTCAGGCACCTGAGACGGATCAACAGGAGTGGAGTATTCGCCGTTTCCGTTACTGAAAATCAATTTCACGGCATTTTTCGGAATATCAGTATAATGATGATTTTTATTATAAGTCTCCGTTTTGGTCAACAAATACCCGGGGGAATCGCCGCAAATCGGATTGTCATCGGCGTCTAACGCATAAAGATAAATCTTGTCCCAGCCGCAATTGTTATTTATACAGAAATAATCATGCACACCGTAGTTTTCTGCTCTGCGGTATTCCCGTCCGGTTCTTTCGCTTCCGCTCAGCGAGGCAAGATAATACTGTATTGCCGTAGCGTCCGAGATCGTAACAGCTCCGTCGCCGTCGGTGTCGGCAACCCCGGAATTCAGCGTTGACATAGGCTCTCTCAAAGCAGCGAGCACGCTCTGGATTTTGGTGACGTCATTAATGCTGATTTCGGAGTCCAGATCTGCGTCGCCGTATTGGTATTTTGTAAACCACGCGTTGTTAATATTATACAGATAATTGCCAACGATCGCCTCATAAAAACCTCCGTTATCTATATCTTCAAGAAGAGTGTAATCGAATCTTTGATAGCTATACCATGCACTTGCTCCAAGAGATTCGCTTCCGTTGGTTATGATAAAGCTCCTGAAATCTGCCGGGAGAGTCAGCATATAATACCTGCTGTCGTCGGTATATCTGTATGTTTGATACGAGGTGATATCAAGGGGTGAATCAAAAAGGGGATTGCGATCCTTATCCTTAGGAGTAATAAACGTTTAATCCCATCCGTCATGCTTTTTGAGCCATATGGTTTTCCCCTCGCCGTAATCCTCATCAAGCATACACTCGCAATATTCTTGTCCGTCTTTTTGAGAAAGGATTTTGAACAATCCGTTTTTGAAATCAGTGATAACATCTGTTCGGTTGGAACCGCCGTCGTTGAAATAGATCTCGGTCACTTCCTCGGGGATCACCGCAATGTAAACTTTTCTTCCGATTCGATCAAAGAACATTTCCTTGACCTCTATTCCGGGAAAAACTCCCGACAATTCATCTCCGTCGGCGTTGACGGCGTGCATATAGATTTTGCTCCAGCCCGCGCTGTTAAGAAGCTGCATGGTCGTATAGCCGCCTATATAATTTGCTTTGGTGGTTTGCGTCGCAGAAACCGGGAATGCAAAGCTTGATACAGCCAAGATCAGAACCAAGAGCAGAGCTGTGATTTTTTTGAAATGCTTTCGAGTTTTTATGGTTTTGCCTCCTTTGAAATAATTATTATATTTAACAAGCCTATCCGAACGGCTTGTTAACTATTCTTATATGAAATATTATAACATATTGTAAAAATATTTTCAACATAATTCGCGAAATAGCATTAATATTCATATAATTTGTGTTATTATATGTAAAAGTACCGGCGGGCACTCTTGTCCGCCTATCCGAACTGTAAATTTCATTCCGCCTGAGGAACATTGTTTGATCGCACAAAAGCTTTGAAATAAGGGTAACGGTCTTATGAACTACAAAGAATTTGGCAGCAAAGGCTCAAAAACTATTATTTTTCTCCACGGAGGCGGCTTGTCGTGGTGGAATTATCGTGAAGAAGCCGAAATGCTGAAAAACGAATACCATATAATCGTGCCGATATTAGACGGTCACGCCGGAAGCGACAGGCATTTTTCTACGATTGAAAGCAACGCACAGGATATAGCTTTGTTCATAAACGAAAATCTGGGCGGCTCTGTTTTTATGCTTTGCGGTCTGTCTCTCGGAGGACAGATTTTGCTGGAAATGCTTTCGCAGCAGGGCGACATTTGCGACCATGCTATTATAGAAAGCGCGCCGGCTATCCCTTCAAGGCTCACAAACGCATTGATCCGTCCGGTTTTCGGTTGCAGCTATCCGCTGATAAAGCAAAAATGGTTTGCAAAAATGCAGTTTAGTCAGTTAAAAATAAAATCAGAGCTTTTTGATGATTATTACCGCGACACCTGCGCTGTTCAAAAAAAGGACATGCTTGCGTTTCTCAAAGCAAACACATCCTATCGGCTCAAGGATTCAATAAAAAACTGCGCTGCCAAGGTCAATGTATTTTACGGAGAAAAGGAAAGCCCTAAGATAAAAAAATCCGCAAAACTGATCTGCGACGCGATCCCTCTCAGCACCCTGACCGAGCTGCCCGGTATGCACCACGGAGATTTTTCGATAAACCATTCGCTTGCCTACGTCAGGACGATCAAGGCTGTTAGTCAAAAAATTTAGGCAATATCGCACACCTTGAATGTACGATATTGCCTTTTTTCTTGGGCAAAGCCCGGTTTTAATTTAGAGGTGACCTCAACTTACGATTCAAGAGGACGTGCGCCGCAAGGTGTGCGGTGTTGCCTATGTAAGCATTAATTCGGTCAGCTTTATTTCATGAGCCGCATTTCCGTTCTCGTCCTTTTCTCCCGTCAGGAACAGACCGTATTTCGCGATATGGAATTCGTTGACAATGTCATCCGGGATATTCCGAGGATTGATTTCGGCTGTTTTTTCGCCCTTTGAGTTGCTGAGAACCATTTTGACCGCTTTTTTTGGTAAATAAATCTCGTATAGTACGCATTCTGAAGACGGATATCTATCAACAGCCGCATATCCGGGCGAATTTCCGCACAGCAAATTGCCGTCGGCATCCCACGCGCTGACAAACATTTTATCCCACAGATTTGTATCATAAACTTTGATACATTTCATTTCTTCGTTTTCTGCACGGATATAGTTTTCTCCCGTTTGTGCGTATCCGTAAAAATAATCTGCGATGTAATACTGGATAGCGGTTGCATCGCCGATAGTCAGCCTGCCGTCTCGGGTCACGTCGGAAACCTCTTTGTTGAGCTGAGTCATCGGAGTGCCTATTTCGGCAAGCTCATATTGGATCCTGGTAACGTCTCCTATGGTTATTCTTCTGTCAAGGTTTGAGTCGCCGTATTGGAATCTTGTGAAATAACCATCGGTAAGGCAGGTTATGCACAAATCGTTTAATTCGTATATTTCATCGCCCATAATTTCATAATATTCAATAACAAATTTATGACTTCCTCTTTTCGAGCTGCATGACGCGGTATAGATATCGCGGTAATAGCCGGTTCCCACAGTCAATTTTAAGCTTTTGAAATCCTCCGGTACCTGAACCATATAAAAGCTATCATATAAAGATTCTTCAGAAAACCTATATTTTGGATATGAAGTGATATCGATTCCCGGCTCGTCATAATAAGGTTGGTCGTTTATGTTTTTCGGGTAAAAAAGCGTTTTTTTCCCGAATTCATCTGCGATCCAGATTACATTATCTTCGCCGTAATCCTCTTCAAGCGTGTATTTATACTGCTGCTGCGAGTTTTGCTCTTCGGTGATCCTGTACAGACCGTTTGTAAGATACCTGATATTTTCGGTGCGTTCTGTGCCGCCGTCGCTGAAAAAGACGCTTTCTATGCCGTCAGGTAAAACAGCAAGAAGGATCTCCCTGTTGTCGCTGTCGTAGATCTTCTCCTTTAGCTCAACACCGGGAAATCTTCCGCAGACCTCCTCGCCGTTTTCGTCAAGGGCATATATATATGTTTTGTCCCAGCTCAAATCGTTGAGCAACAGCATGGTCGTGTAGTCTTGCGGAAGATCATTCGCTCCAACGGACTGTGCAGCCGAGGCTCCGAATGTGAAGCAAGCGACCGCCATGGTGAGCGTCAGAAGCAGAGCGATGATTTTTTTTAACAATTTTGGTTTTTTCATGTTTTTCTCCTTTCGAATCATTAAAAATACATTTTAATAGCTCTATTATAACACAATTATGCTAAATATACAATAATTTCAAACAGAAAACGGATAAAACATTAAAAATATGTGCCATTTTATACTTATACTATATAAGATGTAAAATATTGCGATTGACATTGATTAGCAAATGTAATATAATGTATACTGGTTTTATATGAACTGGATTAAAATTGCTAATCAGTATTATTTTTTTCGTACACAAAATCGGTCAGTGAGGGGTTATTGCCGATGAAAAATTTTAACTACCGCAAGCTTGTTTTGATGCTTGCCGACATTTTTATAATAGTAGTAAGCGCGATTCTTTTGAACTTTATTTTATCAGTCACCAAGGTTATAGGTCCGGAATCCAACCGGTATCTGCTTTCGTATATCGTTATTTACCTTGTGACCTGCGTAATGATGATGCTCGCCTTTGGCTCGTACTCGCGAATGTGGCGGTACTTTAACGTCAACGATTACATATTAACGATACTGGCTATGACGCTGGGCTTCGCGACCGGCTATGCTATTTTGAAGATCCTCGGAGTTCCCACAAGGCTTGTTTTCACCGGACTGTATTATATTTGTGCCACCTTAGGCGTGGTGCTGTTTAGATTTTTCTTTAAGCAAACCTTTTTGGTTATCGCCAAGGCGACGGTGAGCGAAAATTATGACCGCACCCTGATCGTCGGCGCAGGTCAGGCAGGCAGAATGATACTCAAGGAGATTGAGAACGCAAGATTTGACCCCAACAATCCCTCAAGCAATATCCTTCCGATTTGCTTTGTTGACGACGACCAAACAAAGCTTCACAATGTTATCAAAGGCGTTGAAATCATCGGCGTGACCGCTGATATCCCCAAAATTTGCAAGGAGCAGGGAATCGATTCCATAATCGTTGCCGTTCCGTCCTGCGAGGAAGAAGAAAAACGTAAGATCCTTGAATACTGCTCAGCAACAGACTGCAAGATCAAGATAGTTCCCTATCTCGGCGAGCTTCTCTTTGACGAAAAGCACACCCAGCTTATCACCCAGGCTCAGGAAATCAAAATCGAGGATCTGCTCGGCAGAAAGCCGATACAGTTCAACAGCAAACAGATCCAAAAATTTATCAAGGACAAGGTTTGTATGGTCACAGGCGGCGGCGGCTCTATCGGAAGCGAGCTTGTGCGCCAGATCGCCAAATATGAACCTAAACAGATCATTATTGTTGATATCTACGAGAACAACGCATATGATATACAGCAGGAGCTTTTGCTCACATACGGCTCCGAGCTGAATCTTGTCACCCTCATTTCTTCCGTCAGAGATTACGACAAGATGGATAAGATATTTAACGAATTTCGTCCGCAGATCGTTTTTCATGCCGCAGCTCACAAGCATGTTCCGCTTATGGAAACTGTGCCTGAGGAGGCGGTCAAGAACAACGTGTTCGGAACTTTGAACGTTGCCACGCTTTCGGAAAAATACGGCGTTGACAAGTTTGTTATGATATCCACCGACAAGGCGGTGAATCCCACAAATGTTATGGGCGCAACAAAACGCGCCTGCGAGATGATTATTCAAAACAAAGCGCAGAACAGCTCTCACACCGAGTTTGTCACCACTCGCTTTGGAAACGTGCTCGGCTCAAACGGCTCGGTTATCCCGCTGTTCAGACGTCAGATCGAAAGCGGCTCGCCGGTTACCGTTACCCATCCGGACATTATCAGATACTTTATGACGATACCCGAGGCGGTTTCGCTGGTGCTCGAAGCCGGCGCAATGGCAAAGGGCGGCGAGATATTTGTGCTTGACATGGGCGCGCCCGTCAAGATCACAACGCTTGCCGAGAACCTTATTAGAATGTATGGAAAAGTCCCCTACAAGGACGTTGAGATAAAGTTTACGGGACTTCGCCCGGGCGAAAAGCTCTTTGAAGAGCTGCTCATGGACGAGGAAGGACTCAAATCTACCGCAAACAAAAAGATCTTTATCGGCAACCAAATCCAGGTGAATACCGACGAGCTCAACGGCTCACTCGGCAAGCTGAAGGACGCCGCAGAAGAAAACGACAGCGACAAAACTGTGGAAGTTCTCTGCGAGCTGGTGCCGACCTTTAACCATAATACTAATTGATTTACAGATTTATAAAGGAGTAAAAGCAGAATGTGTGGAATAGTAGGATATGTTGGTGCAAAGGACTGCAGCGAGGTCTTGGTAAACGCACTGACAAAGCTTGAATACAGAGGCTACGATTCGGCAGGAATCGCGGTTTTTGACGACGGTGAGATCAGGACCGTAAAAACCAAGGGAAAGCTTGATGATTTGAGAGAAAAGCTCAAAGAAGTCGGAAAGCCGAGCGGACATGTTGGAATCGGTCACACACGCTGGGCTACCCACGGAGAGCCGTCGGACATCAACTCTCACCCACACAGCGGCGCGAGAGTTACGATAGTTCACAACGGAATCATCGAGAACTACATAGAATTAAAGGAATTTTTGATCTCAAAGGGCAGAGTTTTCCTCAGCGAGACCGACACCGAGGTCGTGGCGCAGCTTCTTGACTACGAATACGACGGAAAGCCGCTGGAGACCATCGACAAGGTCATGGCTGAGCTAAAGGGCTCGTTTGCTCTGGGAATCATGTTCAAGGACTTCCCCGACAGGGTGTTTGCCGTGAGAAGAGAAAGTCCGCTGATCGTCGGCGTTGCCGAGGGCGAGTGCTTTATCGCCTCCGACGTTCCTGCGATTTTGCAGTATACGCGCGACTATTATTTGCTTGAGCACGACGAGATCGCAACACTTACCAAGGACGGCGTAAGCTTTGTTGACGAGCGTTTGCAGCCTATTCAAAAGGAGCTCAAAACCGCCGACTGGGATATGGAGGCTGCCGAAAAGGGCGGCTATCCGCACTTTATGATAAAGGAGATCCACGAGCAGCCCGAGGCTATCAGGACAACTATCCTTCCGAGAATCAAGGACGGACTTCCCTGTCTTGACGAATGCGGTATCACGCTTGACGGTCTCAAGGAAATTAAAAACATCACGATCGTTGCCTGCGGAACCGCAATGCACGCCGGCATGGTCGGAAAATATGTTATCGAAGATCTGGCGAGAGTTCCGGTAAATGTTGACATCGCCTCGGAATTTCGCTACAGAAACCCGATCGTGGGCAGAGATGATCTTGTAATCATCATCTCTCAGTCGGGCGAAACCGCCGACAGCCTTGCCGCACTCAGACTTGCCAAGAGCAAGGGCGCGACTACCCTTGCGATCGTAAACGCAAAGGGCAGCTCGATCGCGCGCGAGGCGGATATGCTGATCTATACACTCGCGGGTCCCGAAATCGCGGTCGCATCCACCAAGGCGTATATCACCCAGCTTTCGGTGATGTATCTCTTTGCCTTTGAGCTTGCGCTCGCCAAGGAAACCCTGAGCGTTGCGGAGTGCAAAAGACTTATCTCGGCATTGCAAAAAATGCCCGACGCTGTTCAGTACGTTATTGAAAACTGTGAAGAAAAATGCAAATATATTGCTACCAAGCTTGTTTCAGCCGAGAGCCTGCTCTATATCGGCAGAGGTCTTGACTACGCGCTTTCTATGGAAGGCTCGCTCAAGCTCAAGGAGGTAAGCTATATCCACTCGGAGAGCTACGCAGCCGGCGAGCTCAAGCACGGCACGATCTCGCTTATTAATGATGAAATGCCGGTTATCTCGGTTGCGACCCAGACCGACGTTATTCCCAAGACGATCAGCAATATCGTTGAGGTAAAGTCAAGAGGCGCGGAGATCATTTTGGTATGCACCGACGCCTGCGCGCGCGGACTGAAGGACGGTATCGCGGATTATGTGGTAGAGATCCCACATTCCGAGGAGCTTTTGATGCCGATCACCGCAGTAGTGCCGCTCCAAATCTTGGCGTACTACACCGCAATCAACCGCGGCAACGACCCGGATAAGCCGAGAAACCTTGCAAAGTCCGTTACGGTTGAATAAGTGCCGGTGGAATACGCAAATTCCTATAAAATAAAAAACGTTTCCTAAAAACGTGATTTCCAGATATCGGCATTGCCGGGCAACCGAGACTTAGCTTTCCGCCGATTTTTCTGCTCGACGTAAAAAATTTTCAGATGTCGGCATTGCCGGGCAACCGAAGCTTAGCTTTCTGCCGATTTTTCTGCTCGACGTAAAAATTTTCCAGATGTCGGCATTGCCGGGCAACCGAAGCTTAGCTTTCCGCCGACTTTTCTGCTCGACTTAAAAACCCCGAAAACCAAAGCTGCGGTTTTCGGGGTTTGTTTTGTTATTTAGTAAGCACTATGCGTCCTCTGCGTATTCGAGCAAATCGCCCGGCTGACAATCGAGAGCACTGCACAAGGCGGTCAGGGTCGAAAACCTTATTGCGCTTACGTGCCCGTTTTTTAACTTTGAAAGGTTTACGGTTGTAACTCCGACCTTTTCCGACAACTCATTCAGGCTTATTTTTCGGTCAGCCATCATGCGGTCGAGTCTTACGATTATTTGTCCCATAGCCAACGCCTCACACGGTTTCGTCATGCTCTTTTTGGAGCTGCGCGCCGTAGCGGAAAATCGCGGTCAGCACAAATACGACCACAACAAAGGCGACCGGAAGCATATCTATACTTATTGATGTGTCTCCGATAAACGCATAGCTGAAAACATTGCCGATCATGTTTTTTGCGATCATAGATACAGCCAGGGTGGGGATCAGCGCGATCGCAAAAGTGCGCATTTTTTTGATGATTTCGTCCTCAAAGGGAGTTTCGCACTTTTCAAAGCGTTTCATCAGAGCGCGGAAAAAGTAAAGCGCGACTATCACGGCGGCTACGGATATTATGGCGCAAATAAATATCATCATAATATCGGAAAGGTCAAAATGACAGTCGCTGAAATCGGCATTGACCAAAAGACTGCCGTTGTCTGCTTTTACTTTGACCTTGTCGCTGACAAAGCTGCCGAGAGAGAGCTTTCCGTCCCCGATCACAGCCGAAAACTTGCCGTTGTCGATGTCAAAGTAGCTGTTATTGATTTTTACATCTACCCCGGCGGAAACGTCCACAACTACCGCGTCCTTGGGAAAAGCAGCCGAAAGCACTGTTCCGAGGAGCAAAAAGCCCTCGATCACATACAGACAAACGATAAAAACTGTGGTAATGATACGGAACACCTTGCCGAAGGTATTGATTTTGGTTTTAACTGAGTTTTCCATAATGATCTCCTTTGAAAAGATTAAATTTTTAATGTTTTTCGTTAAATTTATAATAATATAAATTATTTCGTTTGTCAATAGTTTTTTTATTTGTTCTACGGAGGTGTTAAACAGCTTCCTAAAAAAAACGTGCAAGCATATTTGCTCACACGTCCTTAAGGCAACACCGCATAATTCAGGTGTGCGGTATTGCCTTAAAATAATTTTTGATACAAGCCGAAACAAACTCCGCTGTGCCCTCGCCGTGCCGGTCGATGTTTTTAAGGAAACGCTCGTCGGCGACATACATCTGTCCCAAGCCTTTGAGAATTTCATCTGTGCAGGTATAGAAGTTGTCTGTGATACACTGCTGTAATTTTTCTGCCATGATTTTTGCCGGTTCGCTTTCGGGTGAAGCCCCGGCTCGGTTCAGTTCGGCAAATTCTTCAAAAACCGCGTCGAGCAAGGGAGCCGACTTGCTAAAATCTGTGTTGCGGCTCTCACTCTCTTTGTATGCGTCGGTATTGCCCCAACGCTGTTTGGCTTCCTCTGCGTATTGATTTTTAAGAGCTTCGTATTCGTTTTTCGTTTTCATAAAACCCATTCCTTCCCCCACACTGTCGAGCGTCGCGATCAACTGCTCCAGCCGTTCTTTTTTCGCAAGCAGCAGCTTTCGCTGACGTGACAGTGCCTGTTGTTTGTCGTAGTCGGGTGAGGATAAGATCTCCGCGATCGTTTTTAGCGAAAAATCCAGTTCACGGTAAAACAAAATCTCCTGCATACGCTCAAATGCATTCTCGTCATAAAAGCGGTAGCCTGTCTGCGCGTCTACCTCTGACGGTTTCAGCAAACCGATCTCGTCATAGTAGTGGAGCGTGCGCACGCTCACGCCTGTCAGCTGAGCAAATTCTTTGATCTGCATTTTCATTTTTCTCACCTCGGCTCTATGATAACCTATGACGCAACGTCAAGGTCAAGTGTTTTCCAAAAATATTTTATAACAAATCTCCGGTGTTGACAAGTGCCGCCGACAGCGTTATAATAGAACCAACCTATAAAGAGTGCGCGAGAGACAAGCTCGTTGACCGCACACCAACCTGCCGCGCGGTAAGGTGGTAATGCTTGAATGATGGGTGTGCATAAATGTTTTTGACGCCCGTCTGACGATGGGCGTTTTTCTTTTGTCCTCTTTAGGGTAATAATTTTCGGAGGAATGAAAATGAAAACGATCGAAAGTCTTATCAACGCAAACAAAAAGGTCTATGTACGCATGAGCAGCGAGGAGATCTGCCGGCGGTTTTACGCGCAGGCAGAACGCGAGGGATTCACCTTTGGAGGTAAAAAACCGACCGAAAAGCACCCCTCGGATCTGATCGCCGTACTGCCTGACAAAGCACTGTGCTATGTTGGCACTTTCGGCAGGATCGCCTCGCAGTCGGGAGCGGGGAATGTGGTCGTGGTGGATGGAGAGGAGCTGTTTGAACCGTAACGCGGCTATTCCAAGTCAAAAGCTGCGCGGTGATTTATTTTCAAAGCAATGCACAGCTCATTTATCCGACGAACGGAAAATCAGCCCGGCAAGCAAGCCGAAGAATATTGCCGCTGCAATTCCTGCGGCTGCCGCGCCCACTCCTCCGGTCAGGATCCCAAGCGCGCCGTCGGTGCTCAGGGCGTGCCTTACTCCCTCGCTCATAAGATATCCAAAGCCGCTTATCGGCACAGCCGCGCCCTCTCCGGCAAAATCTGCGAGCGGCTTGTATAGTCCCAGCGCGCCCAAGACCACTCCTGCAACCACAAAGCCGGTCAGTATCCTTGCCGGAGTCAGCTTGGTTTTGTCGATCAAAAGCTGACCGATCACACAAATCAGACCGCCTACCCAAAAAGCATTAAAAAATTCCATAAGCTCACCTTTGATACCTTTTTCTGATACTTTCAAATCGTTAAGAAACCTTTGCTGTAGGGTCGCACACATGGGTGCGACCTCGGAACACAATGGCTTTTAGGTCGCACACACGGGTGCGACCCTACGATACTTAGATCAGCACATTTCACAAATATTGTTTTCTTTTTTTGACGAATAATTCAAATCAAAAATTTTTTGTGTGAAAATCAACTGAAATTTTCTGAATTTACTATCCAAAATCCAAATTTTATTGTATAATTAGTCTTGTGTAATTTTAGTAAAGGAGTGAAGCTCATGGTAGAAGTCAAAAACCTTACAAAATGCTATGGCGACATCAAAGCGGTAGACGACATAAGCTTCACCGTTGAGACCGGAGAGATACTAGGCTTTCTCGGTCCGAACGGCGCAGGAAAATCTACCACCATGAATATGATAACGGGCTATATCTCGTCAACCTCGGGAACGGTGACGATCGACGGAAGCGAGATACTTGAAAACCCAAAGGAAACAAAAAGCAAGATCGGATATCTTCCCGAGATACCGCCGCTTTACGTTGACATGACAGTGAGAAAATATCTTGAGTTCATGTACGACCTCAAGCGCGTTAAGCTGCCCAAAAAGGAGCACATCGCCGAGGTGATGAGGCTGGTGCGCATTGACGACCATTCCGAGAGGATAATCAAGCATCTTTCAAAGGGCTACCGCCAGCGCGTGGGCTTTGCTCAGGCGTTGCTCGGCAATCCTCCGGTGCTTATCCTTGACGAGCCGACCGTCGGACTTGACCCCAAACAGATAATTGAGATCCGCAAGCTGATAAAGAGTCTCGGCAAAAAGCACACGATAATCTTTTCTTCTCATGTGCTCAGCGAGATCTCGGCGACCTGCGACAGGATACTGGTTATCTCCGAGGGCAAGATCGTTGCCGACGCAAAGTCGGGCGAGCTTTCGGGCGAGGTCTACGGCAAGCAAACGCTTTCGCTTGTTATTGACGGTGCTTCGTCTGCGATCGTTGCCGAGATCAACAAGATCCCCGACGTTATCCGCGCAGAAAAGCTTCGCGACAACGGCGACGGCACGGCGGCTTATTCGGTTGAGCACGCCACAGGCTCGGACATCCGCCGCGACGTGTTCAACGCGATGGCGAGGATAGGCTGTCCGATACTCGATATGCAGTCGGGCAACGAAAAGCTGGAGGATATGTTCCTCAAGCTGACCTCGGGCAGCGGCAGAAACGGAGGCAAGATCTAATGACTGCGATACTAAAGCGTGAGCTTTACGCTCATTTTAATTCAGCCACCGCCTATGTGGTGCTGGCGGTATACTTTTTCTTTTCGGGCATATTCTTCAACACCTATTGCGTGAGCTACAATACCGCGAGCCTTGCCGGTGTTTTCGGAAATATGTTCTATATCATCATGTTTGTTATCCCTATCATAACTATGAAAACCTTTGCCGAGGAAAAAAAGCAAAAAACCGACCAGGCACTTTTGACCTCGCCTGCCGGACTTGGCGAGATTGTTTTCGGAAAATTCTTGGGCTCCTTTGTGCTCTACGCGCTTTGCTGCTGCATTTTTTTGGTTTACGCGCTTGTTATCGCGTTCTTTACCACCCCGGACTGGGCGGTGATACTTTGCACCTTCCTGGGGATCTTGCTGCTCGGCGCGTCGCTTATCGCAATAAACGTGTTTATCTCGTCGCTCACCGAGAGCATGGTCGTTGCCGCTGTTATCGGCATGGGCGCGGGTCTGGTCATAAGCATGACCGGCTATTTTGCGACGATCATCCAGGTTGAGTGGATCTCCTCTGCGATCAAGAAAATCAGCTTTATGGACTATTATCAAAACTTTACATATGGTATTCTCAATATTGTCGATGTGGTGTTCTTCCTCAGCGTGACTGTGCTGTTCCTTTTCTTTACGGCGCGCGTGCTCGAAAGACGCCGCTGGAGCTGAGGAGGTGCGCGAGTTGAAAGAGAAAAAAACAAACAAGCCCAAACGCGAAAAGGGCAGGATCAGAGCGTTTTTGAAGTCGCGCAAGGCAAAGCACGGAGTTATTTCGGTGGCGATCACCGCGGTTTTTGTTGCGGCTGTGATCGTTGTAAATATCATCTGCGGACTGCTTGTTGACCGATTCCCGGAAATCAAGCTTGACTTTACCTCCAACAAGGCGTTTGCTATCCAGGAGGATACCGCTGAATATATGAACCATCTTGACAACGACGTTACCGTGAACGTGCTTATGAGCGAGAGCACCTTTGAGGCACAGAGCTCGTATTTTGTTCAGGCAAAGAATTTGCTCGAAAAAATGGAGAGCAGCTCAAACGGAAAGCTCACCGTAAAATATGTTGACGTTTCCTCAAATCCGTCGTTCGCGTCAAAATATCCCGACGTTGATTGGTCGTCGGGCGCGTCAAACCTGGTTATTGTTGAGAGCGGAGACCAGTACCGCGCTCTGGGGCTTGACGACTGCTTTGAATACGACGCAGAGGCTGCGGCAAACTACGGCTACTATAACTATACCGGCACAAAGATCGAGCAGGCTGTTGTTACCGCGGTGCTCAACGTTACCACGACTGACAAGGCTAAGGCTTGCTTTATCACCGGAAACCAGGAGCAGGATTATTCCGGCGTAAAAACCCTGCTCGAAAACAACGCATACGAGGTCAGCGAGGTTTCGCTTGCCACAGGCGACCTTGACGCCGACGCGGTAATCACCTTCCTGTTCTCACCGGCAGTTGACCTTGACGAAAGCGCGACCGAAAAGCTTTCTGCTTGGCTCAACAACGACGGAAAGCAGGGCAAGACTTTGATTTATATTCCCTGTGCCGACAAGGTTGAAACGCCAAACCTTGACGACTTCCTAAAGGAATGGGGTATGCAGGTAAACGAGGGCTATGTTTTTGAAACCAGCCCGAACATGCTTGTGAGCAATTCTTCACCCTATGCCTTTGTGACCCAATACACCGACTACTATACCGACGGGCTCAAAAACAGCTCTATCCCGGTCGTGACCTCGGATTCTCACGATATCATCATAAACGATACCGCGACCGCGCACGCGCTTCTCACGACCACCAACGCCGCAGGAGTTTATCCTCTTGACGCAGACGAGAGCTGGAACTACAACGACGCGATCACCGGAGAGCCGCTGAATATTGCCGCCGAGGGCGTAAAGGACGGCGGCGAAACAGGATCCTCGCGCGTTATCGTGTTCGGCTCATACATGATGTTCACCAAGGATGTTTTAAAGGTGAACAGCTTTAACAATTCAGCCTATCTTATGAATATTGTCAATACGGTTTCCGACAAGCAGGATTCCGGAATCACGATCGAAAGCAAGTCGCTTGACAACAAGGAGCTGGGTGTGACGGACATTACCACCTCCAACCTTTTGACGATCATCTTTATTGTGGTTGTTCCGGCGATCGTGCTGATAATCGGGATCATTGTTTGGATCCGCAGGAGGAACAAGTGATGAAAAACAACAAAAAGCTACTGATGATCTGTATTGCGGCAGCGGTCGTTTTGGTCGGCGTAATGCTGCTGCTGATATTCCTGCCAAAGGGCGGAGAAGGCGGCTCTAACGGAGAGGCTACCGTGGACGAGGGCGCAAAAGTTGAGATCGTGACCGACAGCAACGGCGTTTTGCAGGCTCAAATAGCCACAAAGCCCAACGGAGAGATCGACGTTGCCGACATTGAAAAAAGCTACGGCAAGCTTATGGAGCACGTTCCTGCGGACATAATCAGGGTACACGTTGAAAACGACCACGGTACCCTTGACGTTGCGGCTCATACTCCCGAGGGAGAGGCGACCGAATACAAGCTGCTGGGCTATGAGGGCTTTGACTTGCAGGCAGGTATCCCCGACGAGATCGCCAACGCCGCTTCTTCTATTTCGTTTACAAAGATCGCAAGCCAGCATCCGGATAATATAAAAGAATATGGGCTTGACAAGCCGCGCTCGGTGGTTGAGGTCACTTATACCGACAACACGACCTCGCGCATATATGTGGGCGACGACGCTCCCCAGGGTGCCGGAACCTATGTGCGCTTTGGCAGCGGCGAGGAGGTTTATCTTGTTCCAACAGACGCGGTGGCTCCCTTTGACTACGACGTTACAAAGCTTATCAGCCTTGCGGTGAATGATTCCGCGACCGACGTTGAAAAGGGTCAGGCAAGCTCGATCCGCATAAAGGGCGAGGCGATTGACGGAGAGCTTGAGCTTGTTCCCAACAAGGGCGGCAAGGCTTCTGCTTCGTATATCCTTGCAAAGCCCTCGGGCGGCTATGCCAACGAGAGCGAGTCAAGCCTGATAGAGGGCGCGATAAGAGGTCTTTACGCCGACAGCGTGGTCTATGTTAAGCCAAGCGAGGATCAGCTCGAAAAGGTCGGACTGCTAAAGCCCCACACCGAGCTTGAAGCCGACTATCCCGACCTAAAGGTTTCGCTCGTCAGCTCAAAGCCGGTAGGCGGCAAGGTTTACTTTATGGAAAAGGACGGCGACGTTGTTTACGAGATCAGCTCCGACAAGCTTCCGTGGGCAGAAACGAGCTACGAAAAGCTGGTGAGCGAATATGTGCTCAACGCCAAGCTTGACGCGCTTTCGGCACTTTCGGTCAGCGTTGACGGCAAGACCTATGATTTTGAGCTTGAATCCCACGACGAGACAACCACCGACGACGAGGGCAACGAGAGCACGACCACCGTTACCACCGTTAAATATGACGGCAAGGAGATCGAGACCGACAAATTCACCGAGTTCTACAACGAGCTTGCAAAAATTGAGCGCGCCGATATTGAAAGCGGCGACACAAGCGGCTCGGCGGCGATCTCCGCAAAATTCACCTATTACTCCGACGGCGAGAGCGATTCCGTAGGCTACTACAAGAGCGACTCAAGCCGATATGCGGTTGAGCTCAACGGCGACAAAGCCGGTCACGCCTACGGCGCAGGAGTTGTTAGGGCGATCGAAGCGTTGAAAGGGTTGGTCAATTGACAATGGACAATTGACAATGGACAATTTTGGTCGGGAAGATAGAATTTATCTATAAAAAGCGTTTGTTCCCGACTGTATAAATATTTGTTTATAATCTACATTAAATACAGAAAGAGGATAGAATTATGGGAATGACAATGTCACAAAAAATCCTTGCGGCTCATGCAGGGCTCAGCGAAGTAAAGGCAGGGCAGCTGATCGAGGCAAAGCTTGACATGGTGCTGGGCAACGACGTTACCTCGCCTGTGGCTATAAACGTTTTTGAGGAAAACGGCGCGACCGCGGTTTTTGACAACACCAAAATCGCAATGATAATGGATCACTTTACCCCGAACAAGGACATCAAGGCGGCGACCCTTGTTAAGCAGACAAGGCAGTTCGCGAACAAATACGACATCAAAAACTTTATGGACGTCGGCATGATGGGCATTGAGCACGCGCTTTTGCCCGAAAAAGGACTTGTGGGTCCGGGCTGTCTGTGCATAGGCGCGGATTCTCACACCTGCACCTACGGCGCGCTCGGCGCGTTCTCAACCGGCGTTGGCTCAACCGACATGGCGGCAGGAATGATAAGCGGCAAGGCGTGGTTCAAGGTTCCCTCCGCGATCAAGTTCAACCTTGTGGGCAAACCTGCGGACTATATCAGCGGCAAGGACGTGATTTTGCATATTATCGGCAAAATCGGCGTTGACGGCGCGCTCTACAAGTCTATGGAATTTGCCGGAGAGGGCTTGAAGTACCTTAATATCGACGACAGGCTTTGCATTGCAAATATGGCGATCGAGGCAGGCGCGAAGAACGGTATCTTCCCGGTTGACGACATCACGCGCGAATACTGCAACGGCAGATATCAGGGAACTCCGGTTGAATACAGTGCCGACGAGGACGCGGAATACGACGAGGAATACACGATCGACCTTTCAACGCTTCGTCCCACGGTTTCTTTCCCCCACCTTCCCGAAAACACCAAGACCGTTGACGAGATCGCCGAGGGCGAGGTCAAGATCGACCAGTGCGTGATCGGCTCCTGCACCAACGGAAGGATCTCCGACCTGAGGGCGGCGGCTGAGATCATGAAGGGCAAAAAGCTTGCCAAGGGCGTGCGCTGTATCGTGATCCCCGGAACTCAGCAGATTTGGCTCCAGGCAATGCACGAGGGCTTGTTCGACATTTTTGTAGAAGCAGGCGCGGTTGTTTCGACCCCCACCTGCGGACCCTGCCTGGGCGGTCACATGGGAATTTTGGCGGCAGGCGAAAGAGCTGTTTCGACAACCAACCGCAACTTTGTGGGCAGAATGGGTCACGTTGACAGCGAGGTTTACCTTGCAAGCCCGGCGGTTGCGGCGGCAAGCGCGATCGCAGGCTACATCACAGATCCCGGAAAAATTCAGTAAAAGGCTAGGTGAAATAAAATGAACGCAAAAGGCAGAGTACATAAATTCGGCGACAACGTTGACACAGACGTTATTATCCCGGCAAGATACCTCAACACCGCTTCTCACAAGGAGCTTGCGGCTCACTGCATGGAGGATATCGACGCTCAGTTTGTAAACAAGGTTCAAGACGGCGATATCATGGTTGCCGAGAAAAACTTTGGCTGCGGCTCGTCAAGAGAGCACGCGCCGATCGCTATAAAGGCAAGCGGGATCTCCTGCGTGATCGCTTCGACCTTTGCAAGGATCTTCTACCGCAACTCGATCAATATCGGACTTCCGATTTTGGAATGTGACGAGGCGGCAAAGGAAATCAAGGACGGCGACACGGTTTCGGTTGACTTTAATACCGGAGTGATCACCGACGAAACCACAGGCAAGACCTATCAGGCTGAGCCGTTCCCGGAGTTTATCCAAAATATAATCCAAAAGGGCGGCTTGATCAAGTCGATTACCGAATAAATACAAAAAGCAGGCAGAGTGCAATAATACATTCTGTCTGCTTTTATTTTTTGTTATACGTTATTGTTACATGTCGTAGGGTCGCACCAATGTGTGCGACCTAAAAGCCACGGTGTTCCGAGGGCGCACACTTTCAAAATATCGAGCTAACGTTTTTGAGAAATATATAAATGAACGTTTCCAAAAAACGTGATTTCCCGATGTCGGCATTTTCGGGCAACCGTTTTTTTTCGGCAAAACCGACCTTTCATCTCGGAGAAAAAAGACCGTAGATGAATATGAAGAGGATCAGGAACGGCAGGACGTATTTCATGTATCCGAGAAGCTTTGCCGAAAGCTTTATGCCCTTGCCGGCATTTGCCTCGGCAAGATAGTTTTCAAAGCCCCAGCCAAAGCGTTGCGTGCAGAACAACACAAAAATTATTGCGCCAACCGGCAAGATCAGATTGCTGACCAGCAAATCTTCAAAATCCATGATGCTTAATCTGCCGAAAACGCGAATGTTCTGCCACAGATTGAAGCCGAGCAAGCACGGCAGACTTGCCGCAGAAATTATGACGGCATTGATAAGCGTTGACTTTTTGCGCGACCAGCCAAAATTGTCTATGCCGCTTGAAATCAGGTTTTCAAATACTGCCGTAACGGTTGAAAAGCTTGCAAAGCTCATAAAAACAAAGAACAGCGTGCCCCAGATCCTTCCTCCGGGCATGTTTACAAAAATATTCGGCAGAGCAACAAAAATCAGCGAGGGTCCCGAGCTCGGCTCCACGTCAAAGCTAAAGCACGCAGGAAAGATTATAAGTCCGCTGGCAATTGCCACAAAGGTGTCGAGCGCGGTTATTCTGACCGCCTCGCCTGCGAGCGTGTTGTCGCGGCTCATATAGCTGCCGAAAATCTCCATTGAAGCCATGCCCAGGCTGAGCGTGAAGAACGCCTGGTTCATTGCGTTGCTGATAACGTTTATCCAGCCTGCCTTGTGGACTCTTTCGAGGTTGGGAACAAGATAAAACCCGAGCCCCTCGCCTGCTCCCTTTAGGGTCATGCTGTTGACAGCCAGCACGATTATGAGCCCCAAAAGCGCGAGCATCATAAACTTTGTTACGCGCTCGATACCGTTTTTCAGTCCAATGCTGCAAACCAAAAAGCCGCCGATGACCATTATTCCGGTGAACAAAAGCATTTCGAGCGGATTTGAAAGCATATTATTGTAGACGCCTTCGATCGCCGCCGGTTCGGAAATTTGCGCAAACTGACCCGAGGCAAACTTCCAGCCGTAATTGACCATCCACCCCGACACGATGGTGTAATACATCATCAGCAGATAGCAGCCGGCGATGCAGATCCAGCCGTGAAGATGCCACTTGCTGCCCTTTGGCTCCAGCTTTTTGTATGCGCCCACAATGCTTTTTCTTCCGGCTCTGCCGATAGCGATCTCCATTGTGAGCACGGGGATTCCCATAATCAGCAGAAAAAACAAATAGAGCAGCACAAAAACTCCGCCGCCGTTTTGTCCGGCAACATAGGGGAATTTCCATACATTTCCGATTCCTATCGCGCAGCCCGCGCTAACCAAAATAAAGCCCAGCCGCGACTTAAAGCCCTCTCGTTCCATTGTTCTCCCCATTTCCTTTTTTATTTATTATACTATTTTCGGCTTCTTATTGCAACAGCTTTGGGGTCGGTTCTGTTTTTTCACTCTTAAAAACCTAATCGTATGCTTTTAAAAGTCAAATAAAAAACAAAATGTTGCAATTTTGATGTAAAACACAAAATAACGTTTAGGACATTTTGATATGTACCTTTTTTTAACATTTTTATTCTTTTATCTATATAAATGCACAAAATGTTAATTTAAACCTCAATTTTTCAAAAAATTCACAAGTATTTTCTAATTACTTGCTATTTGGGATATTTTTTCTAATTATACAGCGACAAAAAATCAATAATATGATACCATTATAAATCAGGAAATGTTTTATTCTTTTTCCAAAGTCAGTAATCAGCTTTGGAAAGTTTTGATATGAGTAATTTTTATGGCATTGCCGCACATCCCAAGTTTTGCGGTATTATCTTATGGACAAGCACATTAATCAGCAGGAACGGAAGTGACAATCTTGAATAATTGGGTGAAAAAAAGATTCAGCCGGTTTCCTAATCTAACCATGGAATCAGACGAAAAATCGCATACGGGCAGTTTAATTCTCAAGGATGACGACGGCTCGGAAAAAGCAAAAATGGAGTATTTTTGCGTTGGCGACGGAATGTTGTTCCAAAGCTTTTCGATCAACGCCGACAGCATACCGGTTGACGCTCTTCAATGCTTTGCGGAAAAGCCGCACATCAGAATCAACTATTGCATCAAGGGCAAATGCGACGTTGAGTTTAACGACCACGAAAAAACCTATATTTCCGGCGGAGATATGACCCTTAACTGCGGTCAAAAGGTAAGGTCTCTGAGTTTTCCCGAAAACTCATACCACGGCATTGAGATATACATTTTTGTCTATTCAAACTGGGCAAACCGAACGCGCGATTTTGAGAGCAGCAAATCTACCCCTGAGCTTTTGTATGAGAAATACAAAAACAACGATCACTCAACCATCTTTGAGCCCTCGCCCGAGGTTGACGAGGTCATGCAGGAGCTTATCAAATGTTTTTCAAACCCAAGAAGCCACAGGCTTTTGTCGATCAAGGTCATGGAGCTTTTGCTGCTTTTGACCGAGGACGGCATGAAGCTTATGGATTCCGACAGAAAGTATTTTACCAACGCGCAAATCGAGATCGCCAAGCAGGTAAACAAAATCGTGAGCGAGGATCTGAGCCGCCGCTACTCTGCCAAGGAGCTTGCCCAGCGGTTTGGTGTGAGCGAGACAAGTTTGAAAAACTACTTTAGGGGCGTGTACGGCTACGGCTACCACGAATTTCAGAACACCCTGAGAATGGAGACCGCAGCAGAATTGCTTGAAACCACCAGCATGAAGGTTGTTGAGATATCCATGAGGGTCGGCTTTAAGAGCCAGACCAAGTTCAGCAATTCGTTCAAGCAGTATTTTGAAATGAGTCCGCTTGAATACCGCCGCAAAACAAGGCTTAGGAACATTCAATGATTTGCCAACGAGAAGCGGTCGGTGCATTTTGTTATGCCCAATGCTCTCCCATAAAATGACATTTTTCAGAAAACAATAAAGCACAAAAACCTCCCGGCAGCTTTTGACTTGCCGGGAGGTTTTTATAAATCAGGATCGGGTCACAGGGATTTTGCACTAGCAGGCAGCGATCTCAAACCAGAAGGTGCTGCCCTTGCCGAGCGTGCTCTTTACTCCGTAGCGCGCGTTGTGGCTGTCCAGGATTCCCTTTACGATCGAAAGTCCCAATCCGGTGCCGATAACTCCGCGCTTGTGCTCCTTGTCAACCTTGTAATATCTGTCCCAGATATACGGCAGCTTGTCGGGCGGAATACCCTCGCCGTGGTCTGTTACCTCAAGCCGCACGACGCCGTTTTCCAGCAGCTTTTGGGTAACTATTACAGTTTTGTCGTCGCCGCAGTGGTTGACGGCATTGTTCACCAGGTTATAGATCACCTGAGATATCCTCAGCTCGTCCGCCATTACATAGACGTTCTCGGTGTATTCAAAGGTGATGTTGTAGCCGTCCTGCTCCCTGAGCTTTGAATAGCGCGTAAAAATATCCTTTACGCTGTCGGTCAGGCAGAAACGAGTCATTTTCATCTCTGTTGCCCCCGACTGCAATTTTGACAGATCGAGCAGGTCGTTTACAAGCGTTGAAAGCCTTGCCGCCTCGTCAATGATGATCTGGATATTTTCCGGGGTGTTCTCACCCGGCAGGTCGCGCATGACCTCGCCGTAGCCGGTTATCATAGTCAGCGGCGTGCGCAGATCGTGAGATATATTTGCGATCAATTCACGCTGTAGCTTTTCGGTTGCGGCAAGCTCGGATTTTGCGTAGTTCAGGGTTTCGTTCAGCTCCTCGACCTCAAGATAGCCCACCGCATTGAAATCAACGTCGTAGTTCTTCTTTGCAAGCTCCTTTGCCGCGGTGTTGGTGCGCGAAATAGGCTTTGCGATCCTGCGGCTGGCATAGATCGAGAACAAAATCGACAGCAGCACAAATACCATTGAAACTATTATAAGCTGGCTTTTGATGATATCAACTGTGTTTGTCAGAGGAGTGATCGACGAGGTGATTATCAAAAAATACTCGCTTTCGTCGGGCGATTTGATGATATCGGCGTAGACCATGTTTTGGGTGCGGTTTTTCTCTTTGTCAACCTTAAAGCGAATGTCGTTTTGCGCGCTGTCGGGCGAAGAGATCTGGTTGATAAGCTTGGTGATTTTTTGCCGCGCAACATCCTCCTCGCTGTTCGAGGTCACGCACATATAGGTTCCGCCGTTCGCCTGCGCCTCATAGTAATAGGAATAAACGTCGTGATATTCAAGGTTGAGGGCAGTTGCCGGGTTGTCGTATTCGCACGAATAGATCCCGTCCAAAAGCGAGCCCGAGGACAAGTAAATATATACCGACAGACCGTTGGATGAAGCAACGTCCTGAATGGTGGTTTTTATGTTTTTGTTCTCCTGGATCGAGCGTGAAATTATTCTTGCTTTGCGCTCAACCTGAGCGGACTTTGACATAGTGTAGAACGATTCAAGAAAAAAGGACTGGAATGCCCACAAAACGACCAGAATGATTGCTCCGAAAAACAAAAAGTACCAAAGCAGCTTGAATTTCAGCGGAATATAGTTTCGGTTAAAGCGTTTCAAAGCGGTAGCCCACCCCTCGCAGAGTAACAATGCATCTGCTGTATTCTCCAAGGCTGCGTCTGAGCAGCTTTATATGAGTGTCAAGCGTTCTTTCGTCGCCGAAAAAGTCGTAGCCCCACACCTCGCTGATAAGGCTCTCTCTGGTCAGTGCGAGTCCGCGGTTCTTGACCATGTAGAAAAACAAATCGTATTCCTTTGGAGTCATCTCAATACGCTCGCCGTCGATCGTGACGATCCTCGCCGAGAAATCGACCTCAAGCCCCTGATATTTGAACACTTCTTTTTTGGTTTCGTTTTCGGAGGAGCTGCCGGTGCGCTTGATGACCGCATTGACGCGCATCATCAGTTCCTTTGGAGAAAACGGTTTTACAACATAGTCGTCGCTTCCAAGCTCAAAGCCGTGGATCTTGTCATATTCCTCGCCCCTTGCCGAGAGCATGATGATCGGGGTATCGCAGAACTTGCGGATCTCGCGGCAAGCCGAAAAGCCGTCCAGCTCCGGCATCATAACGTCCATGATTATCAAATCAAAGCTGTTTTTTCTGCAAACCTCAATAGCCTGCATACCGTCAACGGCTTCTTCGACCTCGTATCCTTCAAATTCGGCGTATTTTCTGATGATTTGGCGAATCCTGAATTCATCGTCAACAACAAGTATTTTGCTCATTTCGGTTCTCCCCTTTTTTGGTAGTATCATTACGGTCTGTATTATACAACAGGATTGTGACGGATTTTTGACTGTATTATAAAAATTATATCACAAAACATTTGATATTGAAATACCATAAAAAAAGTTTTATAATATATGTGCCGGTGCCGGTGGGCACTTTCGCCCGCCTATCCTAACCGCGCCGACATCAACAAGCTTGTTCAACGGCGGGATCGTACAATTTTCTGTTTAGTGACAAATAATTGCCGGTGGGCACTTTCGCCCGCCTATCCTAACCGCGCCGACATCAACAAGCTTGTTCAACAGCGGGATCGAACAATTTCCTGTTTAGTGAACAATAATTGCCGGTGGGCACTTTCGCCCGCCTATCCAAACCGCACCGACATCAACAAGCTTGTTCAACGGCGGGATCGTACAATTTTCTGTTTAGTGACAAATAATTGCCGGTGGGCACTCTCGCCCGCCTATCCTAACCGCGCCGACATCAACTAGCTTCTTCAACGGCGGGATCGTACAATTTCCTGTTTAGTGAACATTAATTGCCGGTGGGCACTTTCGCCCGCCTATCCTAACCGCGCCGACATCAACAAGCTTGTTCAACGGCGGGATCGTACAATTTTCTGTTTAGTTTAAAAAATCCGGAGGGAAAAATGAAAATACGAGAAATCGCAGCGTCTGAAATCACCAAAACCGTCAGGCAGCTGTTTATGGACTGCAACTATTTTATCGGCAACGATATTATGACCGCGCTTGAAAACGCCAAAAAAACCGAGGTCTCGCCTGTTGGAAAATCGGTGCTTGACCAAATCATTGAGAACGACAAAATAGCCGCGCGCGAGGAGCTTCCGCTTTGTCAGGACACGGGTATGGCGGTGCTGTTCGTTGAATACGGAGACAAGGTCGTTATCTCCGACGGCAGCTTTGACGAGGCGGTAAACGAAGGCGTTCGTCTTGCCTACACCGAGGGTTATCTGAGAAAAAGCGTTGTGCGCGACCCGGTTTTTGACCGAACAAACACCAAGGACAACACCCCTGCCATTATCCACACCAAGATAGTGAACGGAGACAAAATCAAATTTACGGTTGGCGGCAAGGGCTTTGGCAGCGAAAATATGTCGGCAATAAAAATGCTGACCCCATCCTACGGCGTTGAGGGAGTCAAAAAGTTTATTCTTGATACCGTAAGAGCCGCAGGCCCCAATCCCTGTCCGCCGATAGTTGTGGGCGTGGGAATAGGAGGAACGTTTGAGCGTGCCGCTCAGCTCGCCAAAAAAGCGACCTTCCGCCCCATTGACCAAAGGAATCCCGATGAACGCTACGCCGCGCTTGAAGCAGAGCTGCTTGAAAAAATCAACAAAATGGGCTTTGGCCCCGCAGGTCTGGGAGGAAGCACAACTGCGCTCGGGCTGAATATCGAGACCTCACCGACGCATATCGCCGGTATGCCGGTGGCGGTGAACATCTGCTGTCACGCGGCAAGACACGCTTCGGCGGAAATATAAGGGAGGAAAAAGCATGACCAAAAAAGTTACGCTTCCGATCACGGACGAGCAAATAGAAAATCTTCAGGCAGGCGACAGCGTGCTGCTTAGAGGTTCGGTGCTGACAGGCAGAGACGCCGCGCACAAGCGGCTGTACGACCTGATTTGCGAGGGCAAGCCGCTTCCGGTCGAGCTAAAAGGAGAGCTGATATATTATGTGGGTCCGGCTCCTGCAAAGCCGGGATATGTTGTGGGACCGGCAGGCCCCACCTCAAGCTACCGCATGGACAAATACGCGCCGTCGCTCATGGAGCTGGGGCTAAAGGGAATGATAGGCAAGGGCGCAAGAAGCCCCGAGGTCATTGATTCCATTGTCAAAAATCACTGCGTATACTTTGCCGCTATCGGCGGAGCTGCCGCGCTGATCGCCAAGAGCATAAAGGGCGAGGAGATACTCTGCTACGAGGACTTGGGCACAGAGGCAGTCAGAAGATATGAGATCGAAGATTTTCCGTGCATAGTTGCAATTGACTGCCACGGAAACGACGTGTATGCTGCTGCCGAAAAGTACGCAAAAGAATAATCATAAATCACAAAAGCTGTCGCAAAACAAACTGCGGCAGCTTTTATGATTTTTGAAATCTCAATAATTATTAAGTTTTTTTCGCAGCAAATATTTGTTTTTTGTCGCCATTCCGCCGCGAATATGTCTTTCGCTTTTGTTTGCGTCGAGCACCCTACGCACCTGTGCATACAAAGCCGGGTTCAAAGCTCTCAGTCGTTGGCTAACGTCCTTGTGAACCGTGCTTTTGCTGATCCCGAATTTCTGCGCCGCTCCTCTGACCGTGGCTTTGTGCTCGATTATGTACTCGCCCAGTTTTTCGGCGCGGTTTTCTATTTCATAGTTCATGATCCGCCCTCCTCTTTACAATACATAATATGATATTGCCGACGGTATTATTCGCTTGCTTTATTCAGGGTGTCTTTATTAAAATCGCACAGTGAAATAGTGAATGTTGACAAAAAATATAACAAATGCTTGTTAATTAATATGATTGAAATTTTTGGAAATAATGATATAATTAAATCAAAAGGTGGTGTTTTCTATGAAAAACAATCATAAGGTCAACAAAGTTTTATCAATTGTAACTATTTTAGCATTACTTTCTTTCTCGATTCCGCTCAATTTTGCGTTTTCTGCTTCTGCAACGGAAAAGAAAGGCACGATAACCAACATCAAATCCGTCAATGCCAATCAGGAAGCAGTGGAGGAAATAGCGCAGGCCGCTCAGCAGGGACTTGATTACGTCAGCGTACACAAGCTGCGCCTTGTTCCTGAGGATATGAAGCCGATTTTTGACGCGCTTCACTATTGCCACCCTGAGCTTTTCTATATGGGTCTTTCAATGCGCTTCAGCTATGACGGTACCTATGTTTGCGACGTGGAGCTGAATTATTCAATGCCGAAGGAGGAGATCCCGCAGGCAACAGAGGCTTTTAATGCCGAAGTGGAAGAACTAATGTCAAAAATCGACGATTCAATGACAGATTTGGAAAAGGCTCTGATCCTTCATGATGAAATCATTGTAAGAGCAACCTATAACCTGAAAAAGCTGACCGCCTATGATTTGCTGATCAACGGCTGCGGCCGCTGTACCGCATACTCAAACACTTACGCGTATCTGCTCTCGCTCGCCGGGATCGACAGCGAGATCGTTGAATCCGAAACGATGAATCACGAATGGAACAAGGTTTGCATCGACGGAGTGTATTATAACGTTGACGTAACCTACGACGACCCATATGTTTCGGCAACGCTGGGGGACGACGGCGAATATACATTTATAGATACTCCGGGGCACGCCGACCATAACTACTTTATGAGAAGCGATTATGATTTCCAGTACGATGAGAGCCTTTTGGAGCGACACGTCAACTATACATACATTAATGAATCGCCCGGAACATATGATAAGCGCGCGTTCCGCAAGATCGACACAAAGCTCTGCTACGAAAACGGATATTTCTATTATATCGACAATTCAACCACGGAAGAAGAGCTTTTCAGATACGACATGGCTACCGACAAGGCGACCCGTGTAAAGAAATTCAATTTCGTGTGGAAGGCGACTCCTACGAAGAGCTTTATTAACGGATTTATGGGCATTGATTCCCTTGCCGGGGTGCTTTACTACTGTTCGGCAAGTGAGGTTTACGCACTGGATTTGGAAACAGGCTTTGAAACCACGTTCTCAAATGATGAGGCGATCAGCGGTAAATGCTACGGAGTAAGGATCATTAATGGAGAGGTTTACGCAGTTACAAAGACCTCGCTGTACCGCGAAGCTGAGCTTGTAAACCTCGGAAAGGTTATTAAAGAGCCGCCTAAGCCGACCGAACCGCCAACAACGGTTGCGCCGACGACAATTGCACCAACTACAATTCCTCCAACTACAATCCCACCAACTACAATTCCACCAACGACAATTCCACCAACTACAATCCCACTAACTACAATCCCACCAACTACAATTCCACCAACGACAATTCCACCAACAACGATTGCTCCAACAACGGTTGCACCAACGACGATTGCTCCAACAACGGTTGCACCGACGACAATAACACCAACTACAATTTCTCCGACAACCGAACCGCTGACAACGGAACCGGAAGAACAGCGTCTGCTCGGTGATATTGACGGAGACGGCAGACTTTCTATCAACGACGCTACAATGATACAGTTTATACTTGCGAATTTAATGGAGTTTGACGAGAGGCTTATGCCGATTGCGGATCTTGACGGAGACGGCAGACTTTCAATCAACGACGCAACCATAATGCAGTTCAGAATAGCGGAGCTTATCAAAAAATTCCCGGTTGAGGAAAACTAATACTAAACTGTATTATTGTTCCTAAATGATCCAACGGAAAAAATGTTGCAAATTTCCAAGGAATATAAATAAGGCAACACCGCACGATCCGTACACCCGAATTATGCGGTATTGCCTATAATAACAAATGAAAAACCGAAGGGAGAGAACAGTATGTTAATGAAAAAAGGCAAATCAACCAGATTTATCTCAGCCGCTCTTGCAGCGATAATAGCTTCGTTTTCGGCTATGTCTGCGTTTAGTGTAGCTTCCGCGCAGGAAAATCAGGTCGGAACCATCCATTGCATTGACGAGCAATATGTTGATCCGGCACTTGTGGAAGCGGTTGCTGACTGCGTTGAAAATTGCGAAACAATGGCGGACGTATCTGACCTAAACGTGCAGACAAACCAATTGAGCTATCTTATCAATGTGCTCAAGAACAACCATCCTCAGCTGTTTTACTTCTCGGGGTTTTCTTTTATGACCAGCGGCGGCAGGATCGTTGCGATCAAGCCGCAATACCTGTACAGCACTTCGGAGATCCAGTCGAGAAGGCAGCTTTTTGACGCTGCGGTCAACGCTTGTCTTGCAAAGGTTTCCGCCGGCATGAGCGACTTTGAAAAAGCTCTCATACTTCACGACGAAATCGCCGTTCTCGGCAAATACGCCTACAGAACCACAGCCGATTATATTATGATCGAGGGCTTGGGTCAGTGCAGCTCGTATGCCGGAGCTTATTCCTACCTGCTCTCGCTTGCGGGGATCGACTCGGAGATCGTTGAGTCAGAGTCAATCAATCACGCCTGGAACAAGGTTTGTATCGGCGGCTCCTACTATAACGTTGACCTGACCTGGGATGATTCCGTATCATATTGGATAGATGATGAAAACGGCGAAAGAACTTACTATGATAACCTTGGTCACGCTTTTCACAACTATTTCCTAAAAAGCGATTATGTTTTCCAAAATGATGATCTTCTAAGAAAACATACAGGCTACACCTCGCTTTTCTCATCACCGACAACCTATGACAATCTTGTCTTTTCAACTTCAAGCTCAAAATTCTGCTATGAAAACGGAGAGCTGTACTATATTGACAACGAAAGCAGTCAGCACACGGCTCTGAAAAAATACAACGCCGCGACCAACACCTCACAAACAGTCAAGACGCTTTCGGGTGCCTGGAGCGCAGGTAACAATATGTATTATGTAAAGAGCTACGCAACCCTTGCCTCCGAAAACGGTATCTTGTACTACAACGACCAAAACTCGGTTTATGCCTATAATATCCTCAGCGGAGAAGAAACTTTGTACTCAAACAACAGCGCACTCCAAGACAAGTGCTACGGAGTAAAGGTTGAAAACGGAGGAGTTTATGCGGCTGTAAGCGACGGTCCTCAAAGCGTGGGAAGCTGGCTGTATTTGGGCGATACGATCCATGTTGAACCGCCCACAACAGAGGCTCCGACAACTGTTGAACCCACTACTATTGAAGCTGCGACGACAGAGCCGACTACAGATGTACCCACTACTATTGAAACTACAACAACAGAGCCGACTACAGTTGAAACAACGACAACACCGGTGCCCACCCCACCGGCAACAGCTCCGCAGATAACCACCGAGCCAAAGCAGTTTGCTCTGGGAGATGTGAATTTGGACGAATATCTCAGTATCCATGATGTTACAAGTATTCAAAAGCACCTTGCCGGATTGACGGAGCTGAGCAGCGAAGCGTTGGCAGTGTCTGACGTAGATCACGACGAAACACTTACCATCAACGACGCAACACGGTTGCAGCTGTATTTAGCGTTTTTGATAGACGTTCTTTAAAATGATAATTTGCTTTTATCGCTTTCATTAAATCATCTTGTCAACGACGCCGCGGACGGAAAGCTTCCTCCGCGGCGTCGCCACTTGATTTTTTGTGAATATATTGTATAATATAGTTGATAAATATAAAAACAATCAGGAGAACTAATATGAGCGGATTAATAAAAAAATATCTTCCCTACGCGCTTATAATTTTTGCGGTATTCTTAATTGTCCCGATCTTTTTTGCCAACAAAACGATGGAAAACTTTTTCGGGATCGCGCTGTATTTTATTTTTCTTGTAACGACCGTGGCGTGCTCGGCGATTTATTGCTCAAAGCACGGACTTGATTTTCTTTTCGCGCTGATCGCGCCCATTGCGTTTTTGTTCACAATGATAATCTACTGCGGCGGCTTTTCAAACATAACCAATATCATCCTTTTGGGAGTATATCTGGTTGCAGGGATTTTTGGGCTGTTTTTGGGCGACTTGGCTTTTGGAGACGAAAGGCACAAAAAGGAACAGCAAGAAAGACGAGAAGCCGAGGAAATTTTGCTTGAGGCAAAGCGTCGCGACGAACACGAAAGAGAGCGCATAGCTGACGAAACAAAGTCGCAGCGCAGCGAACGCAAGCCTCGCGCAAACCAAAGAACGCCGCAGAAGCGCGCTCAGCAGACCGCGAATCGCCAACGCCATAACCAGCGCGCAAGCCAAAACCACAGCACAAAAAAACAATCACCGCCGCGCCCTAGGGACGACGATGATTTTGATTACGATAAATATCTTGCCGACATTGACCGCCGGAGTCAACTGGACGAAGAGATCGACGATATTTTAAAAAACCGTGAATAAAGCTCTGCGCGACCGGGCTTTTGAGCAGCCTTCGCCGAAAAAGCCCGCGGGCGTTGCCAAATACCAAATATAATATCACACGCAATAAAGATTCGTGTCCCACGCAGGGATATACGGATGGTGTCTGAGATAAATTTTGTATTCGGGATTGATGCTTTTTATCAAAAGCGGAAGCCTGAAAATATCCTCAAATCTGTGGTACGCTGAGAAGTTTAGCTTTGGCTTAAAGCTTTTCAGCGTATTTTTCATGCCCAAAATCGTTTCGAGATCCGCTCCCTCAACATCCGCCTTGACGTAGCTTGCCGCCGCGCCGCAGAGAAGCGTATCGACCGCCGCGACCTGAGTTTTTACGCCGCTTTCGCTGATCGCGCTGTTTCGTCCGGCTTTATTGTTAAAGGTCAGGATCGTGTTTTTGCTCCACGCGCCAAGCTGCCAAAGCTCAACGCGCTCCATGTCGGCGCAGTGAAGCTTTAGCTTCTCAAAATTTTTTCCGTTCGGCTCAAGAGCGACGATTTTTCGGTAGCTGCCGCCGGAGTGAGCGAGAAATTCATCTATTGTGTCGCCGTTGTACGCTCCCAGATCAACATAAAGCTCGTTGCCGCCAAGCCTGAGTATGTTTTCAAACGCCTCGTTTTTTTCAGTCGTTATATCATCAAGCAGCCCCAACTCGCCCGTGTAGTAAAATCTGAGCACATTATCATAGACCCGCCTTGACTGCTCGTCGGCAAGCAGCTCGCGCGCCGGACGCATATCGTTGATGTATTCTGCGATAAAATCATCATCAAACAATTTGCTGCCGAACACAGGAACGCTTGGTACAAGGGTTTTGTGCCGTGAGGAAACCGCGCGGATCGCTTGCATAACCTCGGGAAGCTGAGAAGCAAAGCAAAGAGCAATAACAAAATCGCCGAGCTCGCTTTCGATTTCAGAGAGCTTTTTGACCCGAAAGCCGTGAAAGCTCTGACCCCGAACAAAAGCGTCGCTTGCCATAACGCCGCTTGCCTCTATATCAAAGTGCTCAAAGGCGGCAAGGACCTTGTCGGCTCCGTCGCCCATGCCGTAGAGCACCACAGGCTTATTTGAGTTTTTCAGCGCACCCCAAACTGAGGTGAGACCATCAAAAAAGTTATACATATTTATCACCAAAAATAAAAACGCCCACCCTACTGGGTGGACACTTTTGTGTGTTGGCATCTCCCTATTTTCACACCCCGTCGCCAGAGCACTATTTTCGGCACCACTGAGCTTAACTTCTGTGTTCGGTATGGGAACAGGTGGACCCTTTATCACATAAATCTGCATTTGTCAATAGTTTTTTTAAAATTGATCGGTTCATCAAGCAATATTCCGGGTTCGCGCCCATGTGTGCGAACATTAAAGCACGAAGTTATATCTGACAATTCGGGCAGAAGCGTTTTTTACAAAATGCTTCTGCCCGAAATCATTTGAATCTTTTATACTAATCTCAGATAAAAAGTGGACAAAGATTTGCGAGGATATTTTTCGCAAGACGAGGCGAAGGACGCCGCAAGGCTGTCGCCTTGCAAGGACGCAAAGATTGTCTATTTTTTATTTGAGTTTAGTATTAGCTCACTTTAGTTCGCTTGCCGCTATGCGACTGTATTCCATGCCGTTCAGCGTAAGCTTGTCGGGTGTGAGGCTGTATTTGTAGCTGTCGGTCTCCTTATCCTGCGCAGTGTATTCGGCGGTGATCTCGCCGTCCTCGACAGAATAGGTCATGAAGGTGAACTGAGAATCAAAGGAATTGTTGTACATGATCCCGTACTTGTCAAAATAGTAGGAATCTCCGTTTTCCGACATCCATGCGCCGTAAAGCTGCGGGTCAAGCTGCGGATCGTCGGGGTAATCGGGAATAAAGTTGTAGTCCTCAACTCTTTCGAGCACCGATTCGTCGTCGGTTTTGGTGTTGGTAAGGGTGACTGACGACTTGTCCTGTGAGAACTTGTAGTTATATACGCCCTCAAGCCCGTAGTAAAAATGCGTTTCAAAGGTCGGCTTGCCGTTCTCGTCTGTTCCAAGCTTATAGTTGCTCATAAAGCCCATGTTACCCAGCACCATGCTCGACTTGTTGTGGCCGTCAAGCAAAAACACAAAGCTTTCAAGCTGAGAGCCGCTTCCCCCGGTTATCTTCCACACACCGGCAAATTCGTCGCCGTTTTCGGCGTCAAAGGTATGCAGAGCGGCAAGGTTGGTCTCCTTGTCCTCTTCGGGATTTACGGTCGTGGGTTCGGCGGTTGTTGCGTTGATGTCGGCAGTGGTTTCCTGAGAGTCTGAGCCGCCGTTGTCACAGCCGGACAAAACGGTTGCAGAGAACACCGCTGCAAGCAACAGTGATATTATTGCGCGTTTCATTGCGTCATCTCTTTTCTGTTATTCGTCGGTAGTCTTTTCAGCTTCAGCTGACGCGGTGGCTTTTTTCTTCTTTTTGATAACGCAGAAGAATACGCACGCCGCTATGAACGCAGCCAAAGCAACTATGCTTACAGCCAGACCGATCCAGAAGCCCTGGGGATAGTATACAAGCTTGATCGTGTGTTCGCCGGGCTGCAAGGGGAACGCAAGCAGTGAGCCGCCGATAGGAGTGATCTTGGTTTCTTCGCCGTCAACGGTAGCTGTCCAGCCCTCCTCGTAGGGGATGGAGGTGTAGAACATACCCTCTTCGCTGACAGTGATGTTGCCCTCAACAGAGTTGCCCGAATAGCTTGTTGTGGTCATAACGTCCTTGCTGATTTTTTCTAAGCCCTGCTCAAAAATGTCGGTTTTCAGTCTGTTTACATAAACCTTTGCCGAGCCGGACTTGCCTGCCTCAAGGTCGGCGTATACCGAAATCTTGTCGCCCTTTGAAAAATGACCGATCGCCGCAATATAGGAACGACCCATGCCGTATTTTTTGGTTTGAGCCACATCATTTTGCATAACGGTCACATCATCGCCGTTTGCAATGTCGGCATACATAAAGTATTCTCCGTCCTGAGGAGCGGTGTAGTTCCACTTTACATGGTTGGCGGTCGTCTGGTCAACACAGTTCACATAGTAGTCGCCGTAGCCGTTTTTGGTAACGGTGATCTGGTTTGCTTCGCTGTGGCCCTGAGAAACTACCTCAAGCGGTTCGTAAACGTCATCATTGATCGCAGTTGCGTATCTGAAAAACTCGTTCTGCTTGTCAAACGGGTTGAACTGATCCTCGTTGTCGTTTTCCTCCCACATAGAGATCCATCTGTCGATCATAAAGCCCATTGGGATATAGTGCTTGTTTTTGAGAAGCTTTACGCCGTTGACGGTATAAGTCTCGTCAAAGTCGTAGGAGTTCATAAAGGTGTTGTCGCGCGAGATAAGATATTTGAGGTTCATAAAGGTGTTGGTAACAGGCGAGCCCTCAGCGTAGGTGTAGCGGTTTCCGCCCTTCCAGCCCATCATGCCAAAGTTCTCGCAGAAGCGCGACATGTCAACGTTTGCCATTGAGTTAAACGCCGAGATACCTCTGTAGTGATTGAGCGCACCGTCGTTGAGGGTCTGGGTAGAGGTCATTTCGGCTCTCCAAAGCTCGGGTGAGTTCTCCTCAAGCCTGTCCATTTCCTCGATAACAGCAACAGTGTTGCCCTCGCCGCGCGGATAGTCATAGGTTCCGGTAACGGTGGTTACGGTAACTCCGTAGAACGCGGACATTCCGCTTTGAGCAAGCACAATAACGACGAGCACAGCCGACATTGCGCGCTTGGATATGATCCGCTTTGAGAACAGCGCAACCATTGCCGCAACAAGGAAGAGCATGATCGCCGAGCCGATGATCGTGGGTGTCATCCAGTCGAGGTGATCCTTAAAGGTGATGTCATAGCCCTTGTCGCCGATCGCCATTGTCAGCACAAGCGCGCTGAGAAGCGAGGCGGAAATAACATTGAGAAGCGATATTGAATCGATGACCATATACGCCCTGAACGCCATTATGATTATTACAAAGCTGATAAGGTAGCTAAAGCGGTACGGGATCATGTTGGTAAAGTGGAAGCCGTGCCACATGTAGTCAAGCCACCTGATGATGCAGCTCAGGAACATGAAAAGCAAAAGACCGAAATCCACAAGCTTTTCTTTGAGGCTGATTTTTTTGGTGGTAAAGAACAGCAGACCAAAGAATACCGAAATAGCTCCGCAGGCGATATTCGGAATAGCGTCGGCTGCCTTGGTTGCGGCGCAGGAGAAATTGACAAGGTTTGCAACAATGTATTTCAAAGCCCTGAGCACGCCGATAAGATCGTTGGAGCCGCCCATGTTGATCGCAAAATCCGACGGGAAGCTGCTTCCCGAGGAGTTGGTGTTTTGAAGTCCAAAGTAAGCGGGCAGCAGGAAAAACGCCGTCATGCCTATTGCGATCAAGGTGAAGCCGCCGATCCTGATAAGGTTAAAGAAGAGCTTCTTGATGCCTTCCCAGCGAATGATATGATATACAATAAATATGAGCAACACAAAAATGCAGGTGAAAAATCCGATATAATAGTTTGCAAGGAGCGACAGGGTCAGAGTGACCGTGTACAGCCTGAAATTGCCGTCCTTGAGCAGGGAATACACTCCCAGCGCAACAAGCGGCGTTATGCAAACGGTGTCAAGCCAAATGGTGTTCCAGTAATAGCCCATAAAAAACGCGCAGAACGAAAAGCTGACGCCAAAGAGCAAAAGCGAAATATCGTTGCGGTTGTAGACCTTGCGAAGAAAATAAGCAGTAAAGGTGCCGCCGAGCGAGATTTTGAGCACAACCGAGAACATCAAAAATTCTCTCAGCCATTCGGGAGGCAAAAATACAGTCAAAAAGTTGAGCGGACTTGCAAGGTAGTAGGACATAAGCGCAAAATTGTTTACGCCTGCGCCCACCGACCAGTTCCAAAACAGCGATTCGCCGTGCTGGAGCTTGTACTGAAAGTCAGCCAAAAACGGATAGTACTGGTGCCAGTTGTCAACAACCATGATCTGCTTGTCCGCGGTTCCGAACGGAGAAACGTTCATCAAACCGAACGCCAGCGTCATAAGGAAGAACGAAGCCACAAAGGTGCAGATCACATAAATGTGATCAAGTAGGAACGCCGTAAATTTGTTGTTGCTGCGGCTTTGCAGCTTTGGCGCGTCCGATTTCAAAATATTGGTTTTGGACATACTTGTTTAACCTCCAATTGTGCCTTATACCGGTCGGAAAACCAAGGCTTGTCAGCCGCGAACCGGTACCAATTTGCAATCAGGCAGAATTTTACTTTTATATTCTACCACGAAATTACGTTTTGGTAAATAAATTCTGCGAAATTTCTTAAAAAAAATAGACTTTTTTTCTCAGGTTTGATATAATACTTTTAATCCAAGTTTTTAATCCGAGTTTTTAATCCGAGAATATAACTCGGCTCAAAACAAAACGTCGGTTGCCCGAAAATGACTGATTCTTATAATAACGTTTTTGGAAACGTTCATATTTTGTCGGTTTTTGTTTGTTTAGCTGTACGGGCGGCCTGTTCGGATAAATATTGCTAGGCTTTAATATTTTATTATCGTAAATTCCGTAAAAAATACTTGTTCTCATTCTTTTCTTGCGTTTTGTATATAATTATGCTATAATAATGTGCAGAAAAGGAGGCGGATAATATGCCGCAAATCAGACCTATTACCGACTTGCGCAATACAACCGAAATTTCCGAGCTTTGCCATGCGAAAAAGGAGCCTGTTTTTATTACAAAAAACGGTTACGGCGATCTTGTTGTACTCAGCATTGAAGCATATGAGGAGCTTATGGAAGCTCTGCACACCGACGCATCTATCAGGGAAGCTGAACAGGAGCTTGCCGACGGAGAACAGCTTTTAGACGCTCGTAAAGCTTTGTTGTCGCTCCGAAAAAAGTATAAACTATGAAATACAATGTAAAATTATATCCGCGCGCATACCGAGACAAGGTTATATTTGAATAATAAAAGCATATTCCGGTTTCCCAAAAACGTAATTTTCAAACGAAAGCATTTTCGGGCGACCGGGGTATTGTTTACCGCCAACACACCTTCTTAACTTAAAAAGGATGAATATTATGAAAACTATAGATTTGGTTGTTCCCTGCTATAACGAGGAAGAGGGGCTTGAGCATTTTGTGACCGAAACCAACAAGGTCATTGCTTCAATGCCCGACTACAGCTTCCGCTATATCCTCGTGAACGACGGCAGCCGCGACAAAACTTATTTGATTATGAAAAAACTTGCGAAGAAGTTCGACAACATAAAGTACATTTCTTTTTCGCGCAATTTCGGCAAGGAAGCCGCAATGTACGCAGGCTTGCAGCACACAACCGCAGATTATGTGGTGGTTATGGACGCAGATTTGCAGCACCCGCCCGAAATTTTCCCTCAGATGACAGATGCACTTGAAAACGGCTACGATTGCTGCGCAACAAAGCGCGACGAGCGCGAGGGCGAAAGCTTCTTCCGCGGAATGTTTTCAAAGCTGTTTTTCCGCCTTTCAAATCGTCTTACCGACGTCAAAAATCCCTACGGCGCAATGGACTACCGCATGATGACGCGCCAGATGGTGGACTCCATTTTGGAGCTGAGCGAGGTGCAAAGATTCTCAAAGGGCATCTTCTCGTGGGTCGGCTTCAACACAAAGTGGATCTCGTTCAAGACGGTTGACCGTCAGCTCGGCACGACCACATGGAAGTTTTCGAGTTTGTTCAAATATGCGATTGACGGGATCACCTGTTTTTCGGTCGCACCCCTGCGGTTTACGGCGGTCATGGGTGCCGTGATATTCACGATTTCGCTGATCTACATAATCATAACCTTGATTCAAACGCTGTTTTTCGGCGTGACCACCCCGGGCTATGTCACGACCCTGTGCGCGGTGCTGTTTTTGGGCGGACTCACCGAGATGTCGATCGGCGTTTTGGGCGAATACATCGGCAGGATATATATGGAAACCAAGGACAGACCTATTTATATTACAAAGTTTTCAAATTTTGAAGAAGAAAACAACGAGGAACAGGAGTAAACATGGGAGAGTTTTTAAAGAAGTTTTTTGACATAAAATTTTGGAAGTTCATTTTGGTGGGCATTCTGAACACGCTCGTCGGCGAAGGAGTGATTTTGATTTTGCTCAACCTTGTGGGCTGGAAGCAGTTCACCTGGGGCGCAGGTGCGGCGGCGTTCGTTGGCACAGTTGTCGGCAGCATCGTTAGCTATTTTCTTAACAAATACTTCACCTTTAAGAGCACCGAAAAGGGCTGGAAGCCTGTTGTAAAATTCACGGTGAACATCGCCGCCTGTCTGCTTGTCAGGGTAATCGTTGCAACGGCTGTCAGCGAAATGAGCAAGGCGTTCGGCTGGACAATGTTCGGCATGGATGTGAACACCTTTGCAGCAAACCTGAGCTGGGCAATCGGCGCGTGCGTATTCGTAGGCTGCAACTATATCGGACAACGCTTCTTTACTTTTAAAGATACAAACGAATAATAAGCAAATAATACTAATACCAAATATAGTCGGGAATAAAGGTTTTTAACGCCTTTATTCCCGATTTATTATTGTACAACGTTTATTTTTATATCGTCAAAGCCTTCTGCAAGCCTAAAGCTGTCTGAAATTCCTTTTGTTATAAAAAGTGAATTGTTGTCGGTCAGGATAATATAGTCAAAGGCTTTGCCGTCCCTTTCCCGGATCTTTTCTGCCTCTTGCGCTCCGGCAACAAAAAGCGCGGTCGAAAGCGCGTCGCTTTTGATCCCGCTTTCGGAAATCGCCGTCACGGAGACCGTTCCGTTTTTGACAGGTCTGCCGCTTTTGGGGTCTATGATGTGAATATATGTCTCGCCGTCGTCGCCGACAAAATACCTTTCATATCCGCCCGAGGTCGCGGCGATTTTGTCGCTCAGATCAAGAAATCCAAAGTATGACGAGCTGTTTTCGGGGTCGGCAACACCGATTTTCCATTCCTCGCCGCCGGGCTTTTTTCCTCGCGCTGCAATGGTTCCTCCCAAATTGAGCAGAGCGGAGGAGACGTTGCTTTCATCTAATATTTCGATCGCGCGGTCTGCAAGATACCCCTTTGCCGTCGCACCCAGGTCGATTTGAGCGTTGTTTTTCAAATTAATCTCTGATCCTTCAAGGCAGATGTTCTCTGTTCCAACGCTCTCCAAAAGCCTGTCAAGCTCCGCTTGTGACGGTATCCTATAGCTTTGGGTCGTAAAGCCCCACGCTTTCAGCACGGGATAAGCGGTTATGTCCAGCTTGTTGTCGGTAAATTTGCAAAGCTCAGCCGACTGCTCTATTATTTGATATGTGTCCCCGGACGGAGAAAGCGTTTCTCCGCTGTTCAGGGCGTAGACCTCGCTGTTTTCGTTTGTCACCGACAACAGCGCGTCAAGCTTCTTTGCCTTTGCGTTTATTTCATCAAGAGCTGCTTGGGCGTTGCTGCCAAACGCCTTGTTGGTCATAATCGTTTCCATTGCAAAAAATTGATCGTTCGCCTCGCTTTCCGCAGGAGCGCAGCTGCAAAGTGCGCAGCTCAGGCAAAGCGTCGGGATAATCAGGGCGGATAATGCTTTTTTCATACTAACCAAACCAATCAAAAGGGCAGCCATTTTATGACTGCCCATATTTTTATTAAACCGGATATTTTTTGACCCCGTTGAGCACAGATGCTGTTATGCTTTTTTCCACGCCTTGGGCGAGAACAAAAGCAGCATAGGCAGGAATTCGAGTCTGCCGGCAAGCATATCAAAAATCAACACACATTTTGAGAAAATAGTAAAATGAGCGTAGTTGCCGACCGGACCAACCTCGCCCAAGCCGGGGCCTGTGTTGTTCATACACGCCGCAACGCAGGTAAAGCTCGTCAGAAAATCCTTGCCCTCGATTGAAATAAGCACAAAGCTTCCCACAAAAATCCCCATGTAAATCACAAGATACATAGAGGTTGAGCGCATGATGTTGTGGTCAACGGTCTTGCCGTCAAGCTTGACCGCCTTGATGTTGCGCGGATGCACCAGAAGGGCAAATTCCTTTTTGACCTCTTTAAACAGGATGATGACCCTGGAAACCTTGAAGCCGCCGCCTGTGCTGCCTGCCATCGCACCCAAAAACGTCAGCACAAGAATGATCGCCTTTGAAAGCTCAGGCCAGCGGTTTGCGTCGTCGATGCCAAAGCCGGCGGTACTGATTATTGACGTTACATAGAAAAAGCTGTTGTGGATCGAATCATGGACCGTGGGATAAAGATGGTTGATATTAAAGGTTATGATAACTGTGGAAACGACGATCACGCCGAGATATACCCACAGCTCCTCCATCATAAACGCCTGCTTGAATTTTCGCGCGATAAGCAGAATATAAACGCTGAAATTCAAACCGAAAAGCACCAAAAAGCTTGCGATAACACCCTGCAAATAGTAGGTGTCATAAGCAGCCATGTTTTCGTTTCTGATACCGAAGCCGCCCGTTCCGGCGGTTGCAAAGCAAGTGTTGATTGCGTCAAAAAATCCAAGTCCGCCGCACAGCAAAAGGATAAGCTCCAGCACGGTGAGACCGATATAAATTCCGTAGAGCATTGCGGCATAGTTTCTCATTCGCGGAACAGCCTTGCCGACGATCGGTCCCGGGCTTTCGGCGCGCATGAGATAAATGTTTTGCTGACCGCCCAGCTTTGGGATAAGGGCGAGCAGGAATACGATTACGCCCATACCGCCCAGCCAGTTTGAAAAGCTTCGCCAAATCAGCATTGTGTGACTAAGGTGTTCAACCTCGGTGAGGATCGTTGCACCTGTGGTTGAGAAGCCGGAGGACATCTCAAAAAATGCGTCAACATACGATGGGATCTCGCCGCTTATACACAGCGGCAAAGCTCCGACAAGAGCTAGCAAGATCCAACTCAGTGCGGTTGCGGCAAAGCCTGCCTTTTGATAAAGCACCATGTTTTTGGGCTTTTTTACCTTAACGGCAATGGTGCCCAAGCCTGCGCTGATAGCTCCGGTAATAAGAAAGTACAGTCCCTCGTGCTCGTGATAAATCAGCGAGGTTATCGTTGCAATTTGCATCGTGATGCCCTCGACGATCAGCACCCAGCCGAGAATATATATAATTACACGCTTGTTCATAAGTCAGCCCTCAACGTTTGCTCATAATATCGTCAAGGTCGCTCAGACCCTTGTGCTTTGTGATAACAACTACCAAATCATCGGGCATAATAGCGTCCTTGCCTGTGGGCAGAATGATCTTGCCCTTGCGGAAAATGCTGATGATTTGCAAATTATCCTTCAGGTTCAGCTTCTCGATAGGAACTGCGATCAGCTTTGAGCTGTTTTTGGCTCTGAACTCAAGAGCTTCTATGCGGTTCTCGTTGAGGCGATACAGAGTTTCAACATTGCTTCCGAGTGAATTCTGCATTGCCCTGATATAGCGCGCGATATATTCACCGGTGAGCTTTTTTGGATTGATAACGCAATCAAGACCCAGCTTGTCTGTTATCGAATCAAAATACTGATTGTTGACCTTTGTGATAATATTCGCCTTTGAAACGCCCTTGATATACAGCGAAATGAGGATGTTTTCCTCGTCGTAGTCCATAAGAGCAGCAACACCGTCAACGTGGGTTATTCCCTCGCTGAGCAGCAATGCCTGATCCATACAGTCTCCGTGAATTATCATCGCGTCGGGAAGCTTTTGCGAAAGCTCCTCGCACCTTTGAGCGTTTTGTTCTATGATTTTTACGTTCGCGCCTGTTTTAATTAGCCGCTGGGCAAGATAATAAGATATTTTACCACCGCCGAGGATCATAACATCCTTGCTCTTGCCGATATTTATATTCATCTTTTTGAAGAACTTTATTGCGGTTTCAGGCTTTGTGACAACCGTGACCCGGTCTCCCTGCAAAATAGTAAAGTCTCCGTTCGGAATATAAACCTCGTCTCCGCGTTCAACAGTCGCAATGCGAACCTTTCCCTTGAGAACGTCGATATCGCTGAGCTTGCGGTTACATGCCGACGAGCCCTCGGGGATCTCAACCTTGATGAGCTCGATCGCGCCCTTTGAAAAGGCGTCAATTTCTATCGCGCCCGAAAACCTGAGCAGCCTGCTGATTTCAACCGCGGCTGTAAGCTCCGGATTGATAGACATTGAAAGCCCGAGCAGATCCTTGACCCTGAACAGATCGTCTGTGTATTCGGGGCTTCTGACCCTTGCGATAGTATGCTTTGCACCCGAAGCCTTTGCCATAAGGCAGGTGTAAAGATTAACTTCGTCACGTGCGGTTGCTGCAACAACCAAATCTGCGTCGCTGACTCCGGCTTCCGAGAGCACCTCGTAGGTTGCTCCGTTGCCCTCAACGCCCATTGCGTCGATTGAATCGGCAAGTCTTGAAACTGCTGATCCATTGGTGTCAACAACAACTATATCATGTCCTGCCGAATTGAGCTCAACGGCGATCGACGCGCCGACTTTTCCGCAGCCGACAATTACAATATCCATAATACCCTCTCGATGATACCGCCCAGGCTTTGTGAATCAAAGCATGTACGGCTGATTTTATAGTCATAATACACCTTTTTATCCTAAAAATCAATAGGAATTTACAACTTTATTTTTTTATTATATTTACAATATATGTAATATTTGATAAAATGATATTAAGTTAAATCGAGGTGATCGCAATGTTAATTTTTATAGAATATCCCAAGTGTACAACCTGCAAAAGTGCAAAAGCTTGGCTTGATGAAGCCGGCATTGAATACACTGACCGCAATATCAAGGATGAAAACCCGACGATCGACGAGCTTAGGGAATGGTACGCAAAAAGCGGACTTCCGCTGAAAAGGTTTTTTAACACAAGCGGAATGCTTTACAAGCAAATGTCGCTCAAGGATAAGCTCCCCCAAATGAGTGAGGAGGAACAGCTTGAGCTGCTTTCTACGGACGGGATGTTGGTCAAAAGACCGATTATAATAAATGATGATACAATTTTAGTTGGCTTCCGGCAAGAAGAATGGAAGCAAAAATTACTTTAAGGAGCCTTAGCGCGTTTCGTGCCGCACGTTTACCTGTTTATTATTTCGTCAGAGTTCCAAAATATCAGTATACACGCTGATTATCTTATATTCTGACAAAATATCTTATTGAACAGTGCGCACAGCGAATTACGCGCCAATGCCTTAATTACCTAGTTTTAATACTTTTGGAGTGATAATATGAAGCGAGACGATTATATTTCGTGGGACGAATACTTTATGGGAGTGTCGCTGCTTGCAGCAAAACGCAGCAAAGACCCCAACACACAGGTGGGAGCCTGTATTGTTGACGCGAACAATATTATTCTTTCAACCGGCTACAACGGATTTCCCTACGGTTGCTCAGACGACATTTACCCGTGGGAAAGAGACGGTGAGGATACAAAATATAACTATGTTGTTCATGCCGAGCTGAACGCTATTTTAAATGCCAGAGGAAAAAATCTGAAAGGCTCAAAGCTGTATGTTGATCTTTTCCCCTGCAACGAATGTGCCAAGGCTATCATACAATCCGGTATTTCCGAGGTCGTTTATCTGTATGATAAATACGCCGACGCTCCCTCCACAATTGCGTCAAAAAAAATGCTCTCTTCTGCCGGGATCAAGCTGACAAAGTTTAATTCCGCAAAAAAGACCATAGTTCTTGATTTTGATTTAAAATGATATAATATTATTACCATACAAAAGTCCCCCGACATAGTCGGGGGACTTCTGTTTCAAATTCCATTAAGTTGAATATTAATTATTCATCCGGTGGAAGTTCGATTGGCTGCTGACCCTGTGATGAAGACGGAGCTGGCTCACTTGTTCTGATAACATCCTCAGCTGTGAATGCGCTGATAGCTACTGTAGCCTTTGTGTACATCTCTTTCATTGTTATCACCTCGTTTTCTTTTTAAATTTATATAATCCCTACTAATTTGATAGGTGAGGATTATTATATTTAAACTACCATTTTACCGGTAATCTAAAACAATTTAGAATGCATTTGCTAATACTGTACAGCGTACAATTTATTGAGCATTTGCGAAGGTTTCTGCAGCTTGTCCGTAGAGCATGAGCTCTGTGAGGAGAGGTCCTACACCCAGATCAGTGTGGAATTTGCTTGCATAATATGCTGCGCTGTATGTCATAGTGTCACTGATTGGTGTATGGTCTGTACCTTCACATACCGTGAACCTAACTGTATCATGAAGCTGGTTAGCATAGAGCGAATATGTGAATGTTGCCTTATCCTGAGCATTTGCCGGTGCAAGGTCTTCTGCCTCAAAGTACTTTGACTCACCGTTAAAGTCAACTCTTATTGACTTGTCTGTGATATCATTTGCAGTGAAAGTAACCTTGATTCCTACAGTGTTGCCAAGTACAAGTGTTGCTGTAGTAAACTCAGACTTTACTGTACCCGGGCATTCAACTGCGTTAAAGTCCTTAACATCTACAAGATCTGTAAGGATAGACTTAGCAAAACGTCTTGCTTCTGTGTTAATGTAGTCTGAAGCAAGGTTGTCCTCCTTGTAGTGTACAAACTTCTGTGCTTCAGCGGCATATTTGAGAAGGTTTACAAGAAGTCCCTTGAGTGAGTGGGAGTTTCCTTCCTTAGCCTGGTTGCTGATAGCATATTCCAAAACAGACTTTGTATAAGGAGCACCATAAGTATTCCTGGTCGCCCTTGAAGCCGTGGAGAACTGATGAAGCGTCATCAATTACAGTCTGAGGATAAACCTTGTCAAACTGGAATACGAGCGTGCCGTCAGCAAGAGTCTCGTAATCGTTGATTACAGTCTCTTCGTTGTTCATTGTTACTACGAGATAAGGATCTGTGTAACCGAGAACTGTTTCGGGCTTAACTCTAAAGTTTATAGCAATGCTGTCCTTAAGTGAGATTGAATAAGAAGAAGCACTGAAGTTATCAACATAAATCGGAGCGTTTGTTTCTTCGGTTGTAGCCTCAACTGTTGTTTCTTCAATTGTTGATTCTTCAACTGTTGTCTCTTCAACTGTCGGTTCCTCTATTGTGGTTTCTTCAACTGTTGTTACTTCAACTGTTGTCGGAACATCATGTACGGGAGCCCAAGTTTTGCAAATCCATTTTCCGAGGGCTTCCTGGGAATCCGGATAGTAGCCTGTATTGTCGGCAGGAACAAGATCCACTGTCTGTGCTCCGCCGTTGTTTGAGAATACTACACCAACTGCTCCTGCGGGAACAACTATTTTGAATACATCCTGATTGAAGGTATTTTTATAATCAAAGGTCATTGCTGTTCCGAGCCATGTTCCGAGGAGAGCATTGTTTGCTGAATCCCAAGCATAAGCAGTTACGTTCCAGTTTTTATCGTTTGTAAAATAAATCGTCTTATAACTGCCGGTATCGGTCGGAGAGGTCGTATTTGATTCCTCGGGAGTGTAATCCCATGTCTCAACGTTCCAATGACCGTTGTTCGCATCCTGATCTGTCATATACCAGCCTATTGACTGGCCGTTAAAGCTGTGTATATCAACTGTCTGCTGGCTGCCGCCATCGTTGAATACTATACCGGTTACATTTGCAGGAATCTCTGCATGATATACAGTTTCACCATAATTATTTACAGTGGTACTGGTTACCGGTGTTCCCGGCCATGCGCCTGTGCAATTATTAAAGTTTGCGTCCCAAGTGTAAACGTTCACTGCTCCCCAGTTCTTGTTGTTAGTGAAAGCAACCTTTACGGTGTTGACAGCATTTGTTCCGACAACAACACAAGATAAAACCATCATAACAGCAATAACGATGCAGGTAAACTTCTTTACGCTTTTGAATTTTTGCATATGTCTTCCTGCTTATTAAAGAAATTTATTCTATTCTAAAAACCCCCGCACGTGCAACGCACTTCTCTTTAGAATACAAATATGATATCACTTTTTTTTGCAATTTTCAATCTGCTAATTGCACAATAATGGAAGCTATTCTTTGTTGATATTTCATTATTCAATAGTCAAAACGACGATTTTTAACATAATTCAACATGATTTCTTTAATAATTTGAAAGAATCTATACGTTTACATTAAATTGTCATCTTTCAAACTTTGTTTAATAGGATATCACATTTTTTCCCGTTTGTCAATATAAATAATTGAATTATGCAAATTTTTGCTTTTTTTGACATTTAAGCTGTTTTAAAAAACCATGTATATTTATTTAATAATCGACAGAATATCCGGAAAAACCTCAAGGGTCCTCTCCAAGATACCGTTCATATAGGCAATTGCCGTCCCGTAGTTTGTAATTGGGATCTTGTTGTCCTTGGCATGGTTTCTGCGATAATTCATTTCTCTTTCGTTGAGCATACAGCCGCCGCAATGGATTATCAGCGAGAATCCCGAAAGATCCTCGGGAAAATCCTTGCCAGATGAAAACTTGATTTTCAGTTCCTTGCCGGTAAAGCTCCTGAGCCAGCGCGGCAGCTTTACCGTGCCAATGTCCTCGCACTGTCTGTGGTGGGTGCAGCCCTCGGCAATAAGCACCGCGTCGCCGTCCTCAAGCGAGCCGATCGCCGCCGCTCCCCTTACGGCACTTTCCAAAAAGCCCTTGTATCTTGCCATGAGTATCGAAAACGAGGTCAGCGGTATGTCGGCAGGGACTGTTTTTGAAACCTTTGCAAACGCCTGGCTGTCGGTTATTACCAGTGATGGTTTTTTTCCGAGGTCACAGAGCGTTTGAGAAAGCTCGGTTTCGCGGCAAATCACCGCTGTTGCTCCAAAATCCAAAATATCGCGGATCGTTTGCTGCTGAGGCAAAATAAGCCTGCCCTTGGGCGCGGCGCTGTCGATCGGGACAACCAGCACAGCCAGATCTCCGGGATCGATTATATCGGCGCAGATCCTTCTTTCGCTGCCGCTTGGCTTTAGCGCAGCGATTTGCTCCTTGAGCTGATTTATATTTTCGCCGGTTGTCGCGCTGACGCAAACGCCGTCGGAGTATTTTTTCGCGTCAAAAAGGTCGCACTTATTGTATACTACTATATATGGTATACCCTTTTCATTATATATACTAATTAGCTCGTCGTCTGCGGCAGTCTTTCCGCACGTTCCGTCAACGACCAAAACCGCGATATCGACCCGATTGAGCGTCTGGCGGGTGCGCTTTACCCTAAGCTCACCAAGGCTGCCCTCGTCGTCAAAGCCGGGAGTGTCGATTATTACAACGGGACCCAGCGGAAGCAGCTCCATTGTCTTTGTGACCGGGTCTGTAGTTGTTCCTGCATAATCGGAGACCACGGAAACCTGTTGATTTGTAACGGCGTTGACCACGCTCGATTTGCCGGCGTTTCGTCTGCCGAAAAATCCGATATGCGTTCTTTCCGCCACGGGAGTTGAATTCAGGCTCAAAATATCACCTCGTTTTTCTTGACAGCTTTGAAAATCAAAATCTAAAATCACGTTTTCCGTCGTTTTTGATTTCCTCAATATATTCGGCTGCGATTTTTCTGACCTTTTCCTTTGGAATGTTCAAAAGCTCGCGAGCTATCATCTTTTCGCCGATTTCGCGCGTTTCGGGAGAAGCATAATCCATGAGATACTCCTGCAAGGTCATAAGCGCGTTGGGGTGGCAGCAGTTTTGGATCTGACCGCTTTTGCACAGCGACATAAAGCGGTCGCCGGTTCTTCCCTCGCGGTAGCAGGCTGTGCAGAAGGACGGGATATAGCCCAGTTCCATCAACCATTTTACCACCTCGTCAAGGGTTCTTTGGTCGGAAACATCAAACTGTGCGGAGCTTTCGTCCTCGTCCTCAGGCTCAACGTAACCGCCCACGCTGGTGCGCGAGCCGCCGCTGATTTGCGAGATACCGAGGCGCAACGCCTTTTCACGAACGCTTTTGCCCTCGCGCGTAGAAATGATCATTCCGGTGTAGGGCACAGCGATACGGATTATCGCGATTATCTTTGCAAAGGTTTCGTCGTCGATACCGTTGTCAAAGGTGTCGGGGTCAATGTCGTCGGCGCGCTTGATTCGCGGCACGCTGATCGTATGGGGTCCTACGCCGTGGACAGCCTCAAGATGCTCGGCGTGCATTAGCAAGCCGGCAAGCTCGTAGCGGTAGAGCTCAAGACCGAAAAGCACTCCGAGTCCAACGTCGTCTATGCCGCCCTCCATTGCTCTGTCCATAGCCTCGGTGTGATAGTCGTAGTTGTGCTTGGGTCCGGTCGGGTGAAGCTGTTCGTAGCTTTTTTTGTGATAGGTCTCCTGAAAAAGAATATATGTGCCGATCCCGGCGTCGTGAAGCTTGCGGTAGTTTTCAACGGTCGTTGCGGCGATATTGACGTTCACCCTGCGGATCGCGCCGTTTTTGTGCTTGATCGAGTAAATGGTATCAATACATTCCAAAATGTACTCGATCGGATTGTTGACCGGATCCTCGCCGGCTTCGATCGCCAAACGCTTGTGACCCATGTCCTGCAAAGCGATGACCTCTGCCTTTACCTCTTCCTGAGTCAGCTTTTTTCGGCAGATATGCTTATTTTGAGCGTGATAGGGACAGTAAACGCAGCCGTTCACGCAGTAATTTGACAGATAAAGCGGCGCGAACATAACTATTCTGTCACCGTAAAAATCCTTTTTGATTTGCTCGGCAAGGGCATATATCTCCTTTAGCTTGCCCTCGTCCTCACAAGCGAGAAGCACGCTTGCTTCTCTGTGGTCAAGACCCTTGCGCAGCTTTGCCTTTTCGATTATGCTGTCGATAAGCTCAAAGTTATCCTTGTTTTCGTCGGCGTATTTTAGGGTTTCGTTGATCTCTGAGTCGTTGATAAATTCCTCTGCTTTTAGTGATTTTGGATCGTATTTAATCATTTTTTACTCCTGTTATACCAATTTGTTCAAATCTATTTATAGTCGCCGCGTTCGGTGACGATTTCATAGCCTATGTTTTTCATTCTGTTCGACAGGCAGCGTATACATTCAGCCGCTTCGTCGCCTGTGCAGATTTTGTTGTCGTAAAGCGAATAATCCTTTCTGTGCTCGGCAGGCGAAAGGTTGGGCATGACCACGTTGGCTCCGTGCAGGATCCCTTCTTCTCTTCCGCGCGGACTGATCGTTCCGAGCGCGGTGGTTGAGGGAAGCAAAATTTTCGGATGCATGAGTCGGATAACCGAAAGCAGGGTCAAGGTGAGCTCCAAACCGCCGGCAGGTTTGTCCGCAAACGGCGTATCGCAGTGCGGAATGAAAGGACCGATGCCGCACATCTGCGGTTCCAGCTCCTTCAAAAACATCAAGTCCTCGGCAAGCGTCTCAAAGGTTTGTCCCGGAGAACCGACCATGAAGCCTGCGCCGGTCTGATACCCCAGTTTTTTGAGCGCGAAAAGCGATTCCTTGCGGTTTTTCAGCGACATTTCGGGAGGGTGAAGCAGCGCGTAGTGTGCTTCGTCGGCGGTTTCGTGGCGCAAAAGATATCTGTCCGCCCCGGCTTCCTTCAGCCTCCGAAAGCTTTCTTCACCTCGTTCGCCCAGCGAAAGCGTAACCGCGCATTCTGGGTAGGTGGCTTTGATCTCGCGGACGATTTCACACATCAGATCATCATTATAAAATCCGTCCTCGCCGCCCTGGAGCACAAAGGTGCGAAAGCCGAGTGAATATCCTGTTTTGCAGCAGCTCAAAATCTGCTCACGGCTGAGACGGTAACGCACAGCCTTTGCGTTGGAACGGCGGATACCGCAGTAGTAGCAATCGTTTTTGCAAATATTTGTGAGTTCGATCAAGCCGCGAATATAGATTTTGTTCCCAAAGCTTTGCCGCGCTGCCGATTGCGCCGCAGCTCTGAGAAGCTCACGCTCACCGGGAGTGATATTTTTGAGCAAAAAAATCAGTTCTTCTCTCTCGGCGCAGGTCGTTTCGGCAAGCTTGTTTATGATTTCCTTAACCTTCATATCTTAACTCTTTGAATACGCAGTCTTTACGGTCACGCCGGAAAGTCTGCCCAATTTGCCCGAAACGGAATTTATGATCTCCATCGGGGCGTCGATCACAATGCTTATTATGCTGATATTTTTCTCACGATAGGGGATCCCCATTCGTCCTATTATAAAATCGGACGACGAATGTAAAATATCGTTGATTTCCGAAACGCGCTCGGATTCTTCAACGATTATGCTGATGACCGCAACGCGGTTTGAAGTCGTTTCACCTTCCATATTCAAGCCTCCGGTTTTTTCGTTAGTGCTTTTTATACAAAACAAAAAAGCTGCATGGCGGCTACCATACAGCTAAAAAACAGTCCGATTCAGACGGAACCAAAACAATCCCGTCATAATCTGTCAGCTTTCGCGTCAATAGAATTTCCGCGTCAGGTAACCTTATAATACTGTCTATATTGTAATTAATTATGAGTATAATGTCAATACCTATTTTGCTTATTTTTACAACAGCTTATTCGTTTTGAGATTCAGTATTATTTATTATTCTTGCCATTTCAAGTAATGCGTCACATTTTTTATCCTTGCCATCATCTTGAAACCACATCATTTTGTTTTTTGAGCCCAGTATTCCTCCCAAGCTTGTATCTATCTTGTCATCAATTATTTTACTATCTTTGATTTCATAGCAATAAGATGTAGGTAACCTCTAAAAATTGATAATTTTTATTTACCTATCACACATAATTCCAATTAAGAATAATATCCGCCTAATAGCGGACAATCTATAACATTATAG
>OMZU01000044.1 GCA_900315605.1 uncultured Eubacteriales bacterium
TAGGCGTTTGATGTGGCTTTCCATATCGGCTATAGCATAGTAACCAAGCCAGCCTGTGGTGTAACGCTTCAAGCGTTTGAGTATCAGCTCCACCGACCTCCCCAGTTAAGAACAGCAACCTTCCTCTCATATATCTGCCGCATTTACACCACGGGTTTCGGGCAGTATGGGACTTTGTCTTGTTATGCAGACTCGTCCGCCCCGTATATGCCTTATATGCGATTTCTGTTCGTCAGACCGAGAGTTTGCTTTAGGCTTACTTCAGATTCCGCCTCACGACGGACACCCTTGCCCTTAGCTAACACTTCCTACTGCCAAGCGTGTAGTGGACTTTCACCACCAAGTTGCTGCCCATTCTGGGCAAACATATAAAGGAAGCTGCCGACTGTTATCGACAACTTCCGTGGAGTATTGAACTTCTGTTACGAAATTTTCTCTTTCGTTGCCACTTGCCGCTTTTCGCTTCAGCATTTTCCGTTAATAAATAATCCCTTTTGATGAATAGGCAAAAAACCTTGCAAAATCTGCAAGGCTGAGGTAGAAGAAAGATGCTTAATTTTATCTACTGCGCCTTGCATAGTGGTTACCGCTCTGACTGGTTCCATCTAGGCATGGCGGTTTTTTATTTATTGCCAAACCATTTAAACGCTCGGCGAAATCCAGCTTCTTCAGCTTCTTGAACAGTCAATGCAAAAAATTCTCCTTTTTTATTGATTTTGGTTGAATCGTATTGTTGATCAAAGGGTAAATGATAAATCTTAGTTTCCGTCCCATTGTAATCATGACCGATATTACATTTGATACATGGATACTTACCAGATGGAATATTCTCTTGAAATTGAATATTTAAAAAATGAGCAATTTTTTTTGCAGTTTCCGAAAGACTTATGTTCGTTACAAGAATTCCTGTAACATCTTTTTTACTAAAACCATTTTCAACACAATAGCTTACCATTGTTCCATAAAGCTGAGTGACATGTTTTTCATGTATTTGTTTTTTGGTACTCCAATACTTACATTGAATAATAAGGGTTTTGTTATCCTTTTTTGCAATGATATCACGACCTAAATCTTCCATTCCCATATATTCTCCGAAGTAATCGATTTCATAGCCTTTTTGTTTATATAGGAAACCTATGTATAGTTCGTAATCTCTACCAATTTGCCAATTTGTTTTTTTCTTGGATTCTTGATATCTATCTAACGCTAATTGATTACGTTCTGTAATAGACAGATTGTTGTATTCTTCCTTTGTTAAATAATCTCGTACACCGTCATGAGTTTGATTTGATAATTCTTCTACTTTTATGATGGGAAGCTGATTATAATCAGTTTCAATTACATCTTGAAGGGTTGGAAATAACTCGAACAGATAGTCTAATTGGTATTGTGAATATTTGTATTTTTCTACCATCAACTGAGCGGTATATCGTATTTCTCTAATAGAAGCAACTTTTGTTTTTCTCTGCGCATTATAACCCCAGTCTAATTCTTTAGCCAGATGTTCAATATCATAGGTCTCATAGTCTGCCATGATTTTTGCCATGTATGGAATTGCCTTTAGATTAGAAGTAGTTGATTCTAAAAAGTCATTTCTGTTTTTTAAAAGAATATTCTCTCGTGCAATTTTTTGATTATCATCACTGTAAATCACTTTTACTGCTTTAACAACATCTGTATCAGAAAGTGTATTCATGGTATTAGTTATACTACTTTCTATCATTTTTTTATCAATTGTTTCTCTTTTATCATACGGAATAGAAAAAACAGTTTGTAATATCGGGAAAAGAAAAAATAAGTATTTGAGCTTGTATTCTTCGGTCAATGCTTTTCTAAAACGGTTAGCTGCAAAATCTGATTCATCTTTTTTTCTAAATAGAAAATTATGTTCATCAATCGCAAATTCGTTGTAATAGAGTGTATTCATTTCTTTGTACTCATACGCAGATATTGTGTCTGAAATAATTTTAATTAATAATGAACTGTTTTTATCTTTTTCTAAGCGAGAATAAATTGCAGTTAATTCTTCTTTGTGTATTTTCTTTAAGTTATTTATATCGTCATAACAATTCTTGATTATTCTGTTTTTTTCATTTTCATGTGACTTTTTTTCAATTATTAAAAAAATATAGGACAGTACTAACAAAGAAAACAGTATTCCTATTATAATCCAATCCATTTTTCACCTCAATTAAAACTAAATAAATAATTTTTCAGACGTGTCTGTAGTTAGGCGCACTTTTCTTTTGTTTCAGCATTCTTCTACACCGAGAGCATTTCTGTCAAGGATGAGATAAAAAGATGATTCTTCCGAAAACTTCTGTGGTGTAGTAAACTTCTGTTTATTCAATTTAATGAATAAAGAAAAAAGAATAAAGAATAGTGAATAATACACCAGAAACGCCCCAAAGGTTCATCTGATTATTATTTATTCTTTATTCATCATTCTTTCTTCTTTGAGCCTCACGTCAGTGAGGCGTTTCTGGTGGAGGTGAGGGGAGTCGAACCCCTGTCCGAAAATCGTTTACCAAGACCTTCTCCGAGTGCAGTCGGTGTTTTTAATCTCCCTTGCCGCGACGCCCATCGACAGGCTGCGCGGTTTGGCAGCTCCTAAGCTGTGACAGGGCTCGGAGCGATTCCCTGTTCACATTTACCACTAATCGACGCCCCTTGCCGGGTCGTGGTCCTCCCGGCAGGAACGAGCAGCATTAAGCTGCTAAAGCAACTGTATTTTTGTCAGTTATTTTTAAGTTGCGGATTTTTAGGCGGTTCCGCACCGCCACTCGCTTATCAAGGCTCGCAATCCCCGTCGAAACCTTTACACCCCCGTTTTTTGTAACAGCATTATAAAACGACTTGCCAAAGCCTTATCTGTTCTGCTCCTTTATCGCGCGTTCGATGTCTCGCTTTGCGCTGCGCCGCGCCATGTCCTCGCGCTTGTCGTATAGCTTTTTGCCCTTGCACAAGCCGACCTGAAGCTTTACCCTGCTGTCTTTGAAATAAAGGCTTATCGGAATCAGAGAATAGCCCGTTTGCTTGATTATTCCGTACAGACGGTTTATCTCCTTTTTGTGCATCAAAAGCCTGCGCACACGCATTGGGTCGCGGTTGAAAATGTTGCCGTGCTCATACGGAGAAATGTGCATTCCGTTGACAAAAATTTCTCCGTCTACTATCGAGCACCAGCTGTCCTTTAGATTCACCCTGCCGCCTCTGACAGATTTGACCTCTGTGCCGCAAAGCTCTATTCCTGCCTCGTATGTCTCTTCGATGAAGTAGTCGTGGCGGGCTTTTTTGTTTTGAGCGATTGTTTTGAGCGATGCCATTAGATCTCATTCCTGCCTTCCAGAGCTTTTGCAAGCGTGTATTCGTCGGCGTATTCAAGGTCTCCGCCAACCGGGATACCGTATGCAAGTCTTGTCACCTTTACGCCCATGGGCTTCAAAAGCTTTGAGATATACAGTGCGGTGGCGTCGCCCTCAACGGTCGGGTTGGTCGCCATTATTACCTCGTTCACCGTATCGTCCGAAAGCCTTGCAACAAGCTGCTTTATAGTGAGGTTGTCGGGACCTATGTCGTTAAGCGGAGAAATCGCGCCGTGCAGCACGTGATAAACGCCCTTGTACTCGCGCGTGTTTTCTACCGCCGTTGCGTCGCGCGGAGTTTCGACCACGCAGATCGTGCCGCTGTCCCTTGTCGGGCTGGCACAAACCGGGCAAAGCTCCTTGTCTGTCAGATTGCAGCACCTTTTGCAGTAATGGATCTTGGTGTGGGCGTCGAGCACCGCAGAAGCAAGCTCCTCCGCCTGGATTTTTGACAGATTCAAAACATAATATGCAAGCCGCTGTGCGGTTTTGTGACCAATGCCCGGCATTTTTTCAAACTGCTCCACCAGATTTTCCAGCGGAGCAACGTTATATTGAGCCATAATCAGAACATTCCCGGAATATTAAGTCCGCCGGAGATGTTCTCCATCTTTTCTTCCTTTTCCTTTGAAGCTGTTCTGAGAGCCTCGTTGGCTGCTGCCATAATCAGGTCTGAGAGCATTTCAACGTCCTCGGGATCAACGACCTCGGGAGAGATCTCAACCTTTATCAGCTCCATCTTGCCTGTTACGGTAACCTTTACCGCACCGCCGCCGGCTGTGGCGTCATACTCCTTTGCTTCGAGCTCTGCGGAAGCTGCTTCCATATCGTCCTGAAGCTTCTGTGCCTGGCGCGCAAGCTGCTGAATATTGTTTGGCGAACCGCCGCCGCTGTATCCCTTTGGTATTCTTGCTTTCATATTATTTTACATCCTTTCAAATTTATTTTGAGGACTCTTATTCCTCTGTTATTTCAATTCCGCTGTCCTTCATCAGGCTTTTGAAGGTATCGAGCTTATCCTCGTTCTTCTGAGCCGCGGAAGGTTTTTTGTATGGTCCGAGTCTGAAAACTCTGCCTGTGGTTTCTCTGATAGCACGGCGTACTTCGTCCCTTTTGCTGCTGTTTTTGAGCAGATCAAAGGCGGTTTCGTTGTTTACGTCGATCAAAAGATAGTCGCCGCTTTCATAAGCCAAGGAACCCGTAAACGCGGCAGCCGTTGATTTTGAAATGGGTCTGATTTTATTCACGACCTCTATCCACTGGGGAAACGGCTTTGCGTTTCTGTAGATCTCGTCAAGATTCGGCGCGCTTTGCCTTGGAGGCTGGGGTTTTGGCTCGGGAGCCGGCGGAGAAGAATGTATCTCTGTCCTCGGCTCGGGCTTGGCTTCTTGCTCCCGGTATGGTTCGGTCACAGGCTTTTGCTCGTCTGCGTTGCCGGCAGGAGGTTTGGGTGTGATATCTGATTTTTGCTCCGGCTTTTCCTGAGCGACCGCAGCTGATTTTTCGGGCTTGCTTACGAGCTCGGTCTCAACGCTCTGAGGCTTTGCGCTTACGGCGATACCGTTTTTGACTGCTTTTTCAAGCGCGGTGACCCTTGCCGCCATTGCCTCGACTGTCGCGTCAAGCTCCGGAGCGGACAGCTTGACCATAGCCATTTCAAGCTCGGTTCTGTCGCCGGTTCCGTGTCCCATTCGCCCATAGGCTCGCGAGAGCACGTCCATATAATATACTATGTCCGCAAGCGAAAGATAGTCCGCCTGGGTTTGCGCTTTTTCCAGCTCGGATTCCGACATGACCAGGATATCGCGCGGATTTCTCACGGATTTTATCAGCATCAACGCTCTGAAATGCGCTATCAACTCGTCGCAGAGCCTTGACATATCCTTTGATTCGGAGTAGAGCCTGTCGATTATTTCAAGCGATTTCGCCGTGTTTTTGTTGATGGTGCAGGCGGCGAGCTCGTAAAGATACTCCTTGTCGGCAAGTCCGGCGGCGTTTCTTACGACCTCTTCGTCAATGTCGGAGCTAATCGCCATGCACCTGTCGAGCAGCGAAAGCGCGTCGCGCAGTGCTCCGTCGGCAACCGAAGCGGCGAGCAATGCCGCGTTGTCATGCAGAGCAACTCCCTCTTGTCCGGCAACGTAAAGCAGCCTGTCGGCGATGTCGCGCGGAGGGATCCTGTGAAAATCAAACCTCTGGCAGCGCGAGAGTATCGTCTGCGGAAGCTTGTGTACCTCGGTTGTGGCAAGGATAAACAAAACGTGCGAGGGCGGCTCCTCAAGAGTTTTGAGCAGGGCGTTGAACGCCTCTGTTGTGAGCATATGGACCTCGTCGATAATATATACCCTGTATTTGCAGCGAGCCGGCTTGAACTGTACCTCCTCGATGATATCGCGGATATTGTCGATTTTGCGGTTTGACGCGGCGTCCATCTCGACGATATCGGTCACGCTTCCGTTTTCGATATCGCGGCAGATCTCGCATTTTCCGCAGGGATTTCCGTTTTGAGGATCAAGGCAGTTGACAGCCTTTGAAAGAATTTTGGCGCAGGTCGTTTTGCCGGTACCGCGCGAGCCGGTAAAAAGGTAAGCGTGGTTGAGTCTGTTTTCGGCAACCTCTTTTTTGAGCGTTGCAACAATGTGCTCCTGTCCCGAAACGTCGTCAAAACGCTGCGGTCTCCATTTGCGGTAAAGCACCTGATACACAACCGTCACCTCGCAATCTCGTTAAAAAAATTGCAAGCCGTCAGCCGACGTGCGGCAATCGTACAAATAAGTGAACGACAGACTTGCTGTATCGCATCAGAAAAACTGATTAATGCTGCTCGGTTCCCCGCCTGACATGGTTCACAGATTCCAATCGCACAGGGCCTGTCGCTCGCTTATTTGCACGCAATGACTACTTGCAACTATCATATTATAACATAATTACGTTATAAAATCAATATGTAAAGAAAAATTATTTTTAAAGGTCGGCTCTTTGACTATTGAGCCGACCTTCTGTTTTTGTATAATATCATTTTTTCCGGATAACGTCCGTGATGATTCTTCCGCAGTAGCCGCACTGATAGTTCTCGGTAACCGCACCGGTGATAGGTGCGCCGCAGCCGGGGCAACGGTCTTTGACGATTTGTTTTGCTAGGGCGATCCGCAGTACGCCGCCGTGCTTTTCGGGAGAGCAGCCGCGCAGATAACCTTCCTTGATGGCTTTAACAATACTCTTATATCGATCTTCGGGAGTAATGCTGCTGTTGGGATCCTTTGCCTTTCGGCTCCTGTCAAACTCCTGCAAGGTCAAAAACGGGTTTGGAAACTGCGCGAAATCCTTTGAGTAACGCTGTGCGGATTCGATAGTTATCATTCGCATAACGGTTATAGGAGCTGTCAGAACTATTGCGGCAAGCGCAAACGCGAAAAAGATGATCGCATTCAGCAAACCTGACTGGAACAAACTGTACGAAGTGATGCCGCGTCCCAACATATCTCTGAAATATGGCTCATTATTGTAATTGTTCACCATTGTTAAAAACACGATCAGAAAAATCAGGAAAAAGAACAGCTCCATACCGAAGCCGACAGCGTAGCCTATCCGCTTTGACTGCAAGGACGAGCCCTCATAATAGGCGGGGTCATTCGGCTTGTGATTGGTGTTGTCGTTGATATAGTAAAGTCTCTGTCCAGACACGACCTGCGCAGTCAGATCAGAGTTTCCGCAATACGGACATCTGCCCTCAAAATATACGCGCTTTTCCATCCAGCCGCCGCAACTCCGGCATGAGCAGGTGACAGTTTTGCTGCAAAGCTCGATGATTTCGGGATATCTATAGTTGACGGTTCTGATGACTTTGAAATTTTTCATATACAGCGGACGCAATAGTTTGACGCGGCTTCTTAAATGATCGGTTGTTTTAGCCGTCACCTCGGCAAGCTCCGCAAAATCTACATAGCCGTTCAGATCGCCTTCAAAATAACCTGAGAAAAATACGGCGTCGTTTATCAGCTTTCGTGATATTCTGGAGCAGACGATCAATACGATCCCTATGATGATAAGGATAACCGATTCGGGAAAAGCCTGAGCGTGAAGAATGGTTGACCAGTCGCCGAAGTAACCGACGATCAACTGCGTTATAATCGCTACGGAAGTTGACACAAGGAATACACCGAGTATCAGGAAAACAACATTTTTTACTTTTAAAAAACTGATAAAACTGTTTTTCAGATACATAGCTTAAGCCTCCAAGACTGTTTTCTGTATAATTAATTCTATCATAAGCCATAAAAAATTGCAATAATTCAGATATAGAGCTATTGCTTCCGAGGGCGCACACGCGGGTGCGCCCCTACGGTAAAATTATGTCAAGCAAATATAAATACCATCGGGAACAAACATATTTCATAGATATATTTTTTCTTCACGACAATAACTCCACACTTCAAACTCCACACTCCACACTAATTAATGCATCAGAGCCGGAAGCTATCTGCCTCCGGCTCTGTTTTAATTGTTATTTACGTTTGCCTTACGCGCCCGGCGGTCAAAGACCGGCAGCGCATGAGAAGCCTTGATTTTATACGGTTATACCAAGTCTTTCTGCAACTCTTTCGAGAGTCGGAACAAGATACTCGGGATTGCCGTCGTTGTCGTACTTGTCAACAAGCGTTCCGTTTGCAATTCCTTCTTCGATAAGGTCTTTGTATGTGGTCACATACTGGTCGTAAACCTGTCTTGCGGTTACGCCAAGCTCAGCTTCAAGCTCGTTGAAACGCTGGGTCGTAAAGTATTTTGCGTTTGTTTTCATCTTGAACGCCGGGTCATAAAGTCTGTCGGCGATAAGCTTTGCTCTTGGCATATAATACGGGAATTTGCCGCCGAGGAGGTTTCCGAGAGAGTCGATAAGATTCATAGGACCGAATCTTTCGGCATTTTCGGGCTTGCTCCAAACAGCAAGGTAGTCCTGCTTCTGAGAATCCATACTGTTTGTTCTGGTCTCTGAGGTTGGAGTAAGTGTGTCGCCGATGCAGTCAAAGCCCATTGTGATGTCGCAGGTCTGGTGACGAACGCCGCTTACGTTGTCAACTGCAAGAATTACAACATAGTCAGCACCGGGGAGGATATCTCCGTATACTGTTGTGTCGAATGAGAATACGTTGTCATGCTCAAACTCGCATCTCTCGCTTGCTGTTGCAAATGTGAAGCTCTTGAGCTCGGTACCGTTGTAAACTCTGTACATATGGCAGTAAACCGCTGCCTTGGTGTGCTTGGAGTTCCACTTTACTTCGCCCCACTCTGCGGGGATAGAGAAGTAGATCTTTGTGTCGTCCGGAGTTGGCGGAGCGATCTGGAGTCCAAGTCTTTCGGCAACTCTTTCAAGAGTAGGAACCAAGAAGGTCGGGTTGCCGTTAATCGTGTTGTAGGTATCCTTGAGCTCGCCGCTTGCTGTCTTTTCTGCGATAACGTCTGCATATTCGGCAGCGTAGGAATCATATACGCTCTGTGCTGTTACGCCGAGAGCCTCTTCCATAGCGTTGAGCTTTTCTGTTGTGAAGAACTTGGAGTTAGCGTCCTCTCTGAATGCATACTCATAAAGGTTTGAAGTGATAAGCTTCTCCTTTGACATATTCACGGGGAGTGCTCCTCCTGTGAACTCGCCGAGCTGGTTGATGATGTTGAGAGGACCGTACTTTGCGCTGTTGGCAGGCTTCTGCCAGTTTGCAAGATAGTCTGAGTTCTGCTGGATCTCACGGTTCATACGCTTTTCGTTTGTAACCTTGAGTGTGTCTCCCAAGCAATCCTTGTTGAAGGTGATCTCGCAGGTGCGCTTGATGTTTGCGTCTGCGTTTTCAATTGCGAAAACAAGGGTGTAGTCAGCGTTATCCTTGAGTGTGCCGGGGTTGAATGAGAATATGTTGCCGTAAACATGCTCGCATCTCTCGCCGCTTGAAGCGAAAGCCTGAACCGAGTATGCATCGTCGTTGTAGAGATTCTCAACGTGGCAGTAAACCGCAGCCTTGGTGTGCTTGGAGTTCCATCTCGGCTGACCCCAGAATTCAACGGGAACCTCGAAGTAAAGCTTGTCGTTTGTAATCGGAGGAATCGTTGTTTCCTGAACTGTTGTCGGCTGAGTTGTTGGTTTTGCTGTAGTCGGCTGAGTTGGCTTAGCTGTTGTTGGCTGAGTTGGCTTAGCTGTTGTTGGCTGAGTTGGCTTAGCTGTAGTAGGCTGAGTTGTTGGCTTTGCAGTTGTCGGCTGTGTTGTTGGCTTTACTGTTGTAGGCTCAACAGACTCTGTGCCTGATGTGATAAGTGTGCGTGTTCCGAATGCAGTCGGATGAGTTGACTGATAAACGCTCTCTCGAACGATCCACTCGATCGTGTTCGGATCGGCAACGCGGTCCTTGATGTCGCAGATACGGAAATCCTTAACATTGAGGTCAACAGTTGTGTTTTTGCCCATGCTGAGAACCTTGAAGGTTACCTTTACGAACGGAACTTCCTCGCCGTTGTTTGTGAGCTTTGTCTTTGCCTGAGTTGAAGCAAAGTTGCACTTGATCTTGCCCGGGGTCGAGTCGTTGATAACAACGTCGCCTGAAACCTTAGGCATGAACTGCTGGTCATAGTCCTCGTTGTAGTTGATCTCCTCTGCAAACTGGAGAACTGTGGGATCAAATTCGAGTTCAAAGTCAAAGTCGAGCAAACGCTTTTCGCAGTTTACAAAATATGTTACTGTTACATAGTTGTTGTTTGCAGTCAGCTCTGCCTTTGAGAATGCCTTTGTTGTCTCAGGGAAGAGGTTTGAAGTTGCCTTGATAACCAGTCCGTCGGCAACCGGCACTGTTGTTGGAACAGGCTTTGTGGTGGGAACGGGCTTGGTTGTTGTGGGAACCGGAACTGTTGTCGGAACCGGCTTTGTTGTTGTCGGAACCGGCTTTGTTGTCGGAACCGGCTTGGTTGTCGGAACCGGCTTGGTTGTCGGAACCGGCTTGGTTGTTGTCGGAACCGGTTTTGTTGTCGGAACCGGTTTTGTTGTGGTTGGAACAGGCTTTGTTGTAGGAATAGGTTCGTCTGTTGTTGCGATCGTGATAGTCGCGCCTGTTCTTGTTTTGTATACAAAGTTTCTGAGGTCGATCGTGATGATGATATCGGAATCCTCGTCAAGATCAAATACAAAGTTTCCGCCGTTGAACTGTGCCGGAAGAGCCTTGTTGAATTCAAACTGAACGTTGTCGCTGTCAAAGCCCCAGTTTGCATTCCAGCTGCCGTTTGCGGCTATCTTGAACTCGTAACCCATTTCTTCGGGGAGGTCGTTGAATCTGATTTGATAAACCTTGTCGGTGATTTCCTCCATAAGGTTTTCATCAGCTCCGGGCTGCCATGAAATGCCGTGGAGCCACTCGCCCTTTGCTTCGTCGGCAGCGCCGACAATTCTCATTGAATCGATTTCAAGCTCGGTGATCATTACTACGCCGTCGCCCGAAACCGTGATCGCGTTTGTTGCAGGATCAAAGGTCACTGTAACGTCTGTTACCTTTGTTACCTTAAAGGGAATGTTGAAGCCGTTTTCGTCGCCGATCCAGGTCTGCTCGCCGTCCTTGTTGGCAACGACCTTGATCTGGAACTCTTCGTCAATAATGTCAACATTCGGGAAGGTGTGAACAAAAACGTTGCCCTGTCTCTGCATATCGTTGCCTGTGTCGATCGAGCCGTTCCAGTCGTAGCCGGTCAAATTTGGTGTTCCGGCAACAACATAGATAGTTCCGTCGTCAATGATCGGAGCTGTCGGATTTGTTGTTTCGTCAGGTACGGTCACAGGCTCGTCTGTTGAACCGCCAACGGTGATAACTGTGTTTGTGCCGAATGCTGTCGGGTGCTCTGACTGATAAACGCTCTCGCGAACGATCCACTCGATCGTGTCGGGATCTGCAACACGGTTCTTGAGGTCGCAGATGCGGAAATCCTTGACCTTGAGGTCAACTGTTGTGTTGCCCTGCTTGAGAACCTTGAAGGTCGCTCTTACAAACGGAACCTCTGCTCCGTTTTCGCTGAGCTTTGTCTTTGCCTGAGTTGAAGCAAAGTTGCACTTAACCTTGCCGGGGGTTGAATCGTTGATAACGACCTCGCCTGCTACCTGAGGCATAAACTGCTGGTCGTAATCATCGTTGAAGTTGTATTCATCTGTAAACTGGAGCACTGTGGGGTCGAAATCGAGCTCAAAGTCGAAGTCAAGCAAACGTCTCTCGCAGTTTACAAAATATGTTACTGTTACATAATTATTGTTAGCAAGCAGCTCTTGCTGTGAGATAGTCTTTGTTGTCTGTGGGAAAAGGTTTGAAGTAGCCTTGATGAACATTCCGTCCGCAACGGGATCGGTAACGATAGGCTTTGTTGTTGTGATCTGCTTTGTTGTAACAACAGGAGCTGTTGCAGGCTCGCCGGAAGCTACGCCGGGTGCGATAGATGAGCTTGTGCCAAATGCAGTCTGTGTGCTCTGAACAGCACCCTCACGAACTACCCATTCGATAGTGTCTGGGTCTGCAACACGGTTTTTGACGTCGCAGATACGGAGATCCTTAACATTTAGGTTTACTGTTGTGTTGCCCTGCTTGAGAACCTTGAAGGTCACTCTTACAAACGGAACTGCATCGCCGTTGTCTGTGAGCTGGGTCTTTGCCTGAGTTGAGGAGAAGTTGCACTTAACCTTGCCGGCAGTTGAATCGTTGATAACGATATCGCCTGCTACCTGAGGCATAAACTGCTGGTCATAGTCCTCGTTGAAGTTATATTCCTCTGCAAACTGGAGCACTGCCGGGTCGAATTCGATATCAAAGTCAAAGTCGAGCAGATGCTTTGCGCAGTTTGCAAAATATGTTACTGTTACATAGTTATTGTTTTCGATCAATTCCTGCTGCGAAATTGTCTTTTCTGTGCCCTGGAAAAGGTTTGAAGTAGCTTTTACATACATTCCGCTGCCTACAACGACCGGAAGTGTTGTCGAAGCCGGCTGGGTAACAGGGTTAGGAATAGTTGTCTGAGATTCGGGGATCTCTGCGCCAACGCCGGGAGCTACTGTTGTAGCCTTGCTGAACTGAGTCTGGATGCTCTGAGCATTGCCCTCGCGAACGACCCACTCGATGGTGTCGGGGTCTGCAACGCGGTTTTTGACGTCGCAGATACGAAGGTCCTTAACGTTCAGATCAACGTTTGCGTTGCCTGATTTGAGAACCTTGAATACAGCTGTTACAAACGGAACTGCGTTTCCGTTGTCTGTAAGCTGAGTTTTTGCCTGAGTTGAAGAGAAGTTGAGAAGAACTCTGCCGGAGGTGTTTGTATTAACAATAGCGTCGCCGGACAACTTGGGCATGATCTTCTGGTCGCCGTCCTCAGTGAAGTTATATGCCTCTGCAAACTCAAGAATACTGTCTGTATACTCAAGCTCAAGGTCAACGTCGAGCAAACGCTTGCTGCAATTTGCAAAATAGGTTACTGTTACATAGCCGCCTGACGGAAGAATGTCAGAATCCGAGAAAGACTTTGCCTGACCCGGGAAAAGGTTTGAGGTAGCGTTAACATAAACGCCCTCTGCTGCAACCTGCGGAACAGTCGTTGGAACCTGGGTAGCCGGAGTCTGCTTTTGAGTAGTAACCTGCTCGGCAGGCTCTGAGTATGAGGTGTAGGTTCCTGCATATGCTGCCGTTGCATATAAAACAGGAGTTTGTGTGGACTGAACGTTGCTTTCACGAACTACCCACTCGATCGTATCGGGGTCAGCAACGCGGTTTTTGACGTCGCAAATACGGAAGTCCTTTACGTTGAGAGCAACCGTTGTGTCACCTGAGCCCAATGCCTTGAAGGTAACGGTCAAAAACGGAACAAACTCGCCGTTTTCCGAAAGCTTCGTCTTTGCCTGAGTTGAAGAGAAGTTACATTTGATTTTGCCGGCAGTTGAATCGTTAATAACGACATCGCCCGAAACCTGCGGCATTATTTTCTGGTTGTAATCCTCGTCAAAGTTATAATCCTCTGTAAATTCAAGCTTTTGCGGATCAAAGCTGAGCTCCAGGTCGAAGTCGAGCAAACGCTTTGTTGTGTTGATGTAGTACGAAACCGTAACAAGATCATCTTTGCCGCTGAGGTCTGTTTTTGAAACAGCCTTGAAGCCGTCCGGGAAAAGATTGGATTCAGCGGTGATGTTGAGTCCGTCGGAAGCACCGACAGCAAACTCCTTGGATGTGCTTGGGAAAAAGTCCGAGTTTCCTGCCGGGTCAACGCTTGAGCTTCCGATAAGCCCTTCCTCCGCCGCCGAGACTCCTACCGCCGAAAGTCCCGAAAAGCAGGAGAATGTCATCAGAGCTGAAAGCGTTAAGCTGACAAGTTGTCTGAATTTTTTCATAAAAATCCTCCTTATAAAATTATGCATATATATCTTAACACTTTTTAATATTTTCTTCAATAATGCTTCATGTAGAATTCACACAAATTATTTTGTAAACTTTCCATAAAAAATTATTTTCCCACAATTTTACTGAAAAAACCGGGGATAATTTAGCCTAAAACAATCCTTTATTACTGATTATTTCAGGCATTATGTACACTAAAATGCAGTGCAAAAAAACGCCGAAAATTCGCCCCTTTTTTCCGGTTTTTTTTCACTTTTCTCCAAAGCTGATTATTCCGCCTCAATAACCACACCAATCTGCTCCAAGGAAAACATCAATTCGCTTCAATGACCGCACCGATACGCAACGAGGAACGCACCTGCTG
>OMZU01000015.1 GCA_900315605.1 uncultured Eubacteriales bacterium
ATAAAAGCCTGCCTTTCGGCTGCTTCACGCCAAATCTACACTGTCATTTTAAAGTTGTTCATCTTAGCGTACGCAAAATAAGTTTTTGCACAGTCTGAAAGGATGATTATTTATGGAGCGTGATGTGCCTCCAAGCCGTAGTGATGATTATCACGTGAATTGTGATCCTAATTGTCCGGGTAACGGCTTTTTTATTTTTTCAAATGCAAACTCTTTGTTGAGCGATAATTGCGGCAACGATAAAGAAATCAATAATAAGCCCGACAAGAAAATAAATCCTGCTTTAAGATTTAAAAGCATGGTTTTTTATCTTTTTTACGGTGCTGCTATTGCTTTTCTTGCTTTGTTTATTTTGGGTTGCGTTGCTTATTTTTTTATTAACCCCGCTGTCGCCTTTATTGCTGTCGGTTCTTTTTTTCTTATTTTTACTTGTATTTTTATTGTATATTTTATTGGTCACAAAAATGATAAGCATATCATTATTGATAAGATCTTTGATATTATCAAGGGGTTGCTTAGCAAATTGGGTTTTTGATTTATAATTTTATTTTGCCGTTTGATTTTTGTCAGACGGCTTTTTTTAATTATATTTTTTTCGCTGCGGCAGCGAAAGATATTTGCTCCGGGTCATCGCCCTGAAATACAAGTCACCCCTGTTCGGCAAGTCAGGCGGTAGATAACGGAAATATCGTACAAGAATACACCCGCATTTTTTGCGGAGGTTTGTGGACAAGGTTGCTTTTTTCTGGTATCATAGATACAGATGATTTTTATAGGTTATAATTGTTAGGTGGTTTTATTATTGTTTATATTTTAATAGTGATTATATCTCGGAGGTGTCGAGCATGAAACTCATACCGCTTAAAAAACAAAGTAAAAAAGCACAGAAGAAATACCATGCTCTGAGGCGCAGGGACTGGAACGGCTTGAAGCCGACCACCGGAGTTGTTAAGAGCAAAAAGGTTTATGACAGAAAGAAACCGGGTAAGCCGGATAAAGATTTTATTTGATTGGTGAAAGTGATGGATAGCTTTGAAGTGTTAAGAGCAGAAGAAACGTGGCAGTGTGCAGGAGCATACTCAGTCAGAGTTCAAGGAATGAACCGTCAGCATCATATCTCATTACAGGAGGAATTTGACGAGCATGACGGCGCAGAGAGCAAATACATCGTTCTGTTGGATGACACCTACCCGGTTGCTACTTGCAGATTTTACGAACTGAACGCCGATTGTGTTCTGTTGGGACGCGTGGTTGTTCTTCCCGAATATAGGGGAAAACATCTCGGCGCAAGAGTTATCAACGAAGCGGAGAAGTGGATCGCTGAGCTTGGCTATACCGAAATTTTTATAGACGCCAGATTGGAAGCGACAGGCTTTTATGAAAAACTCGGATATTCCAAAGCTGATGATAAAGTATTTAAAAGCTGGAAGTTTGACTGCAAAAGGATGCACAAAGCTGTGGAGTGAAATATGATGTTCGGAAATTTTGTCATAAAAACAAAATCTGACCTGGTAAACGTGATCAACGAGTACGGATTTATTCCGTTCTTTGAAAACTCCATATCAGGTTTCTCAATTGAAGAACACATCTCGCCCGATTGCTGGTGGCACAGCGACACGGGGCAGTGGAGTGCGTGGGAATGGAAGGGACCCGTCATTAAGGAAACAGGCTGCGCCTACGGTAAATTCTTTGAGAAAAAGGCTTGCTATATCAGCCCTGAGTGGTTTCCTGATTTTGCAAACTACCGCCGTGACGGTTATGACTTTGACGCGCGGTATGATGACGGACTTGCGCCGTACCGAGATAAGCAGCTCTACGATTTAGTAGAAACCAACGCACCGATCATTTCAAAACAGCTAAAGCGGATCGGCAACTACAAAAAGGGCGGCAACAAAGGCTTTGATACTATCATCACACGCCTGCAGGCGCAGTGCTATGTGACTATCAGCGACTTTGTATATATGAAGGACAAATTTGGTAACCCATACGGCTGGGGAGTAGCGGAGTACTCCACGCCGGAGGTCTTTATGGGCGACGGCTTCAAGGATAAAGTCTATAGCTGTTCTCCCGAAGAATCCTATGAAAAGCTTTTGGAGCATTTTTGCAAATTGTTTCCAAATGAAGATATAAAGCATATCAAAAAAATTATAAAATAGGAGAGATTCAAATGAGTAAAGTAAATGATTTTTTAAAAGAAACAGGCGTATTCTTTTTAGCAACAACGGATGGTAATCAACCCAAGCTCCGTCCTCTCGGCGCGCATATGGAGGTTGACGGCAAAATCATTTTCGGCGTAGGCGATTTCAAGAATGTCTACAAGCAGATGCTTGCAAACCCTCTTGTTGAGATCGTTGCCTGCAAGCCTGACGGTCACTGGCTGCGCTACACAGGCAAGGCAGTTTTTGAAACCGATCACAGCTATGCCGAGCAAATAATTAAAGAGTCGGGACTTGAAGCTATTTACAACGAGCAGACAGGAAACAAGCTGATGACCTTCCACTTGGAGGACGCGACGGCAGTGGATATCGCTGTTATGGGAGAGGGAGAGAATCTTCTGTAAAACATAATCAAATACATAATAAAAGCCAATGGCGAAACAATAATCTTCAGCGGCGATTTGTCTGAAATAAACGTTTCGCTCGAAGCCGAAGACAAGATCATTTTGTATACAGATTTTGTCTAAGCTAAGGAGAACACGTATCGCAGAAATGATTTACATACCCGAATTATGCGGTATTGCATAAAAAATCCACATGTCGGTTTGCTGCCGTCATGTGGATTTTTATATTTAGTGAGCTACAATAATTATAATAAAATCGGATCATTATTTATCCGGTCTGGAACTCACGTGTTTTTTTTTATTGATTTCTTCCCGACCAAAAATGTCCGGTGTCAATTGAAGTAAGTTTTTCCTGTTCCGCCGAGGAAGGTGGGGAGGCTTTTGCCTTCTTTTTTCCATTGGGCATATTCCGCTGTGGCGGTGAAGAGCACGTCGCCCGAGGAGTTTATCGCGGTTTCCATGCTGTCTTGGATAACGCCGATTATGAAGCCTACGCCTACGACCTGCATCGAGACTGAATCCGGGATCCCGAACAGCGAGCACGCCATTGGTATCAGCAGCAGCGAGCCGCCGGTCACGCCCGACGAGCCGCACGCCGCGAGCGACGAGATGAACGACAGCAGAAGAGCTGTGGGAAGCGAAACCTCGATTCCGAGGGTGTTGGCGGTGGCAAGGGTCATTATCGTGATTGTTACCGCCGCTCCGTCCATATTTATTGTTGAGCCGAGGGGGATCGAGACCGAGTACATGTCGCGGTCAAGCCCGAGCTTTTCGCACAGGCTCATGTTTACCGGGATGTTTGCCGCCGAGCTTCGGGTGAAAAACGCAGTGAGTCCGCTTTCTCTCAGGCAGCGAAGCACAAGAGGATAGGGATTTGTTCTGAGGGTGAGGGCTACGATCAGCGGATTGAGCACCAGCGCGACTGTCAGCATTGTTCCCACCAAGAGCAGCATGAGCCGTCCGTAGGTGACAAAGATATCAAAGCCGCTTTCATGGACTGCGGTGTATACCAGACCCATGATACCAAACGGCGCAAGGTTGATTATCCAGCGCACAACCTGGGTCACGGCGTCGGAGAGGTTGCGCGTCATTTCGCGTGTGGCTTCGGAGGCAAAGCGTTTGAGCGCGAGACCGATTATCACAGCCCAAAAGAGTATGCCGAGATAGTTGCCGGTCGAGATCGCCTCGATTGGGTTTGCGATCACGCTTGTCAGCAGCCCGGTCACGATTTGGGAGAGCCCGTCGGGAGGGGTCGCCTGAGAGGTCGTCAGGGTCTCTGACAGAGTTATGGTCTGCGGAAACAAAAAGCTTGCCGACACCGCGGCAAAAGAGGCGAGGTAGGTTGAAAACAAATAGAGAAAAACCACCAGCGCGAATCGTCGGTCGAGCTGTGCGGATTTTTGGCACAGAGAGCTTGACACCAGCACCGCGACCAAAAGCGGCGCGATCGCCTTGAGTGCGCCCACAAAAAGTGTTCCGGGCATTGACAGCCATTCTGCCCCGGGAAAAATCAGCGCGAGTGCGGCTCCGAGGACGATACCGATTATGATCCGCACGATCAAGCCGGTGTTGTTGTAGGTGTTGATTATTTTTTTGAAGATCGTCATATTCTCCCTCCGAAACAGTCGATAAATGTATTATAGCATACTTTTGAATATATGTATATAGGGCACCTCTAAAAATTCATAGCTGCCCATAGTCACAAATCTTTACGGCGTAGTTTTGCAGAGTGTTTTTATTGTGTTGCTGCGGCGTTTTGTGATGGCGCAAGGGTTGTCAAAGGCAGGGGGCGGTGCTATAATTATAATGTTTTTGAAAAACAGAGGAGGAGAAAAGATGAGCGAAAAGGATATTGCCGCGGTTGCGTATGAAAGCGGCGCGAAAAAGCTTGGGGAAGCTGCCGCTGACCGTGCGCTGAATTTTGTTATAGACAAGGTTCAGAAAAAATACGGCGAAAAGAAAATAGAGATCGGGACGGTTTTTGAACGATACCTTGAAAACGCGACTGAAAGGTTAAATCAGATCAAAACTATTGCGACCGGGATAAATCCCAGAAATATTATAGGAGAGAATGAGCTCTATATTAAAATTGGTGTGGATTTCAGGAACAATGAAATTGATACGTCGCGAGCGGAAAACCTGATCGAACACGGCAAGAATATAATGATCGTCGGCTCAGGCGGTGTGGGAAAGTCAATGCTCATGCGGTATTTATTCCTGAGAACTGCTTTTGACGGAGATTATATCCCGGTTTTTGTTGAGCTCAGAAAGCTCAGCAGGCAGGAGGCAGGGAAAATATCAATTGAAAAGCTGATCGCGGACTGCATGGCTCAGTTTGATGTTGAGCTTCCGGGAGACGAGTTTGTTTACAGCCTAAGGCTCGGAAAATATTTGTTTTTGTTCGACGGCTTTGACGAGATAAAAGAAACGCTTGCGCCGGAGTCTGCCGAAAAGCTTCAGGAGTTTTGCTCAAAATATCCTAACAACAGGTGCATTGTGACCTCGCGGCATGAGGAATTTTGTCATCCCTTGGAGACCTTTGTTGTTATGAAGTCAAAGCCTCTGAGTAAGGAGCAGGCGGTTGAGCTTGCTTCCAAATTCTGGGAAAAGGACGAGAAAACCGAGGAGTTTTGCAGGCAGCTTGAAACAGAGCTTTTTGAAAAGCACCAAAGCTTTGCCGAAAATCCGCTTTTGCTTTCGATGATGTTTTTGACATTTATGCGCAATCTCTCGATACCCGATCACCTTGCGGATTTTTATAAAAAGGCGTATGAGGCATTATACAGTATTCACGATAATCATGACAAGGGCTTTTACCGCAGGGATTTTAAGTGCGAAAAGCTTGACGAGGAAGAATTCAGGCTTTTGTTCGCAAGATTTTGTTTTCAGACTTATTTTGATGATGAATATGAGTTTGAAGAATCAGAATTTGTTGATCTCATAAAAAATAGCGCGGATTTCTTGGAGTTAGATATCAACCCGTGGGATTATCTTGAGGATTTGAAAAATGTGGTATGCTTGATCGTTAAGGACGGAAGCGTTTACAGATTTGCTCACCGTTCCTTTCAGACGTATTTTGCGGCAGTTTACACTGCGGAAAGGCTTGATGATGAAACGCAAAAGAGGGTTTTTAAGGATTTGCAGAGCGGAATAGGATCAGCTTTAGATTATAATAAAATTTTGATTAATTATTATGGTTACTTTGATTTGCTTAATCAAATTGAGCATGAGAAGTTTTTGAAGAACGCTTTTGAAGACAAACTCAGAAAATTCATGAAGGAAGCTTGCAACAGTGATGATCCGGATACATTCATACTAAAACAATGCTTTTGCGGTATTGGTATTGACCCTTATAATTTTACTTCTTTTTATCTTCTTACTGCCGGAGAGATATATACTTACTATTGTTACTTTATGCGGTATTATCTTAATAAAACAGTTTCAAAAACTGTTCTTTGTAAACCGGGCGTAAGCGAAATATGTAAAAGAATAGTAAAAGGAATGAAAAACGATAGAATCAAATTCTTACATATTGCTGATTTTGATTATATAGATAATTCTGTTTATATTTCCGAATCGGAAAAGGAAGAACTGTATTCAAATATTGTTGAGTATATCGAAATACCTTTGTTTAGAGAAAAAGCTTTGGAGTGGTTGAAAAAGCTTGATGATGAACGGGCTGATTTGAAAAAGAAAGACTATAGAAAACGTCTTTGATTTTGTGAAAGGGGGAGTTTTGGTGAGCGAGGAGAAGAACGGAAAGGACTATTCTTCGGTCGCATTTGAGAGCGGCGCGAAAAAGCTTGGGGAGAATATTGCCAACCGTGCGCTTGATTATGTGGTCGATACGGTCAAAAAGCAGTTTCGCTTCAAAAAGGTTGAGCTGGGAACGGTGTTTTACAGATACCTTGAAAATGCCGCCGGGCGGTATAACAAGGTCAGGACGCTTGCGACCGGCAACGACCCAAGAAACATAATCGGCGAGAACGATATCTATGTCAAAATCGGCGTTGGCTACAACAAGCAGGAGCTTGACACCTCGTCGGTCGAGAACCTGACCGCGGTCAGCAAAAACATTGTGATAATCGGCACGGGCGGCGTCGGTAAGTCGATGCTCATGCGGTATTTGTTCCTAAACACTGCGTATGAGGGCGGGCTTGTCCCGGTGCTGGTCGAGCTGAGAAAGGTCGGCTTGCAGAAAGCCGGGAGCGTTTCGGTCGAGCGGCTGATCGAGGACTGCATGGCGCAGTTTGACATCACGCTTCCGGAGGACGAATTTATCTACAGCCTGAGGCTCGGAAAGTACCTGTTTTTGTTCGACGGCTTTGACGAGGTCAAGGAGGAGCTTGCGCCGGAGACTGCCGATAAGATACAGGAGTTTTGCTCAAAATATCCGAACAACAAATGCATTTTGACCTCGCGCCCGACGGAGGATCTTTCGCCGCTTGAGACCTTTACCCACATGAGGCTCAAGCATTTGAGCAAGGAGCAGGCGGTTGAGCTTGCCTCGAAAATCTGGAATAAGGACGAGAAAACCGAGGAGTTTTGCAGACAGCTTGACAGGGAGCTTTTTGAAAAGCACCAAAGCTTTGCCGAAAATCCGCTTTTGCTTTCGATGATGTTTTTGACGTTCATGCGCAATCTTTCGATACCCGACCACCTTGCGGAGTTTTACGAAAAGGCGTACAGCGCGCTTTACAGCCTGCACGACAACCACGACAAGGGCTATTACCGCAGGGATTTCAGGTGCGCGGGGCTGGACGAGCGGAGCTTTAAGCTGCTGTTTGCGCGGTTCTGCTTCCAGACCTGTTTGCATGAGGCTTATGAGTTCAGGGAAGCCGAGATCTTGGGGCTTTTGCGGAAATGCGCCGAGCATTTGGGCTGCGATATCGACGAGCGCGACTATTTGACGGACTTGAAAAAGGCGGTCTGTATGATCGTTGAGGACGGCAACGAGTACAAGTTCTCGCACCGTTCGTTCCAGTCATATTTCGCGGCGGTCTACGCCTCGGAAAGGCTAAGCGACGAGCAGCAGAAGAAGCTGTTCAAGGACTTGCTGAGCAACAGCGCGAACTATCATTACGAGAGCCTGTTTGATTTGCTGGATCAGATCGAGCACGAAAGGTTTACCGAAAACGCGCTGGAGGACGGGCTTAGAGAGCTGCAAAAGGTTGCAGACGCGCAAGACGAACCGGAAAAGTTCTTGCTTACTCAGATGTTCAAGGGGCTTTATCAAACGCTGTGGAACGAGGACGCGGTCATCCACTTTGAGATCAACAGGAAAAACGGGCGGTATAATTACGAGCTGCTTTATAATTTTATGCTTTACGCTTCGGACGAAAGGTATATCGACGAGGACGTTGATTTGACGTTGGTGGGGATTTTTATCAGGGAGCTGTCGCCCGAATACTGCGAGGGCTTTCCGCTGAAAAAGATCGCTGAGGGCTTGCAGTTTGAGGGCGTTGACCGCAGCGAGAAATTCTCGGTGGAACTGAAGAAGGAGTTTTATAACGCGCTGATAAAATACCGGGGTATCACGAAGCTGCGTGCGGATATACGCGGCTGGCTGGGAGAGCTGGACAGAAAGAGAGCGGAGCTTGCACAGCCGGATTTTATTGACAGCCTTTGATAAAAAAAGAAAAACTATCAGAGAGCTTTTTCAATCAATCGTTTCGCTCTAAATGATTGATTGAGGATAGATATTTTCTTGATAGTTTTTTCTGTATAGTTTCTTTAAGTATAGATTGCGGCGGTTTTGTCGGATTCTGGACAGCGGAATTTTAGGCTTCTTGAATCCGATTTTTCCGTGTTCTTGATTCAGAAATTTCCGCAGTCTTGAATCCGATATTTCTGTTGTCTGAGAATATTGATGTTGAAAAATGTTGAAAACCGGGGCTTTGGACAGACCGGGAACAATTGAATAATGCAAATCAATTACGCTTGGTGTGTGAACGACCTTTGAGTTGTTCGGCACCGGGCGTTTTTTTGATAATAAGGCTATATTGTACAATTCAAGGGAACATTTTTATAAGTGTGGAGTTTGGAGTGTGGAGTTATTGTCGTGAAGATAGAATTCATCTATAAAATACATTTGTTCCCGACTGTATTATTATTGATTTGATATTTTTTGCCATTAACCGTAGGGGCGCACCCATGTGTGCGCCCTACCTATAAGCCAATGTTTGTTCTAAGGACGCACACGCGGGTGCGCCCCTACGGGAAAATTATGACAAACAAATATAAATATATTCGGGAATAAACGTATTTTTCAAACAAAACCTGTCTGCTCGACCGAAACTCCACACTTCAAACTCCAAACTCCACACTAAAAAAGCTCCGCATTAAAAAAGCTTTCATTCATTGTGGTGCCGTTTTGCGGCATGGAGATTTAGTATAACTATTGACAAACTTATAATTTATTGAGATTTTGGTGTTGATTTGCGGATCAAATTGAAAAAAATTCGAGAGATTTTTTGGAACTTGTATATTTTTATACAAGTTTTTTGTTTTTTGACGTATTAGTGGAGGGCAGCCTTGACGGTGCGACGGGGCAAGCTATCGCAAAATTTACGACTGCTTTCGGGAGGTGCGATTTGATTGAACAGGCTTAGTGCCAGGGAACAGGCGTTCTGCGGATTTTATTGCGAGCTTAGGGACGCCAGAGCCGCCGCCGAAAGAGCAGGCTTTAAAAATGCTGCGGCAAAGGGCGAGGCGTTGCTTGGCAGAGAAGAAATCGTTGAGGAGGTTGCGAGACTCTCGGCACTGAAAAACAGGGAAACCGGAGACATTGCCTCCGCCGGCTACAGGCGGCTTGCGTTTGGGGATATCTCGGACGCGGTGTCGCTGCTCTTTATGAATGAGCCGGGCGAGGAGGAGCTGAGAAACATGGACTTGTTTTTGGTGTCCGAAATCAAAAAGCCGAGGGATGGTAACATGGAGATCAAATTTTTTGACAGGCTAAAGGCGTTGGAAAAGCTGGAGCAGCAGGTTGATTCCGACGGCGGAGCGCAGAGGCTGATCGAGGCTATTGAGCGCGGCGCAAGGTCGCTGGAGCGTGACGGCGGTGAAGATTGAGAGCTTTTCTCAAAAGCAGCTTAGGGTGCTGAGCTGGTGGCACAAGGATTCGGAAGCAAGGGATTTTGACGCGATCATCTGCGACGGGGCGGTGAGAAGCGGCAAGACGCTTTGTATGTCGCTGTCGTTTGTGCTGTGGAGCTTTTGGGGACTTGGCGGCGGCGCGGACTTTGCGCTTTGCGGCAAAACGGTGCGCTCACTGAGAAGAAACATCGTTATCCCGCTTTTGCCGGTTTTGCGGAGCTTGGGATTTGAGTGCGAGGAAAAGGTCTCGCAGGGCGTGCTCCTGTTGAGAAGGGGCTCGGTTTTGAACAGGTACTATCTTTTTGGCGGCAAGGACGAGAGCTCAGCAGCGTTGATCCAGGGCATGACGCTTTCGGGGATCATGCTTGACGAGGTCGCGCTGATGCCAAGGTCGTTTGTGGAGCAGGCGTTGGCAAGGTGCTCGGTCGAGGGGGCGCGGTTTTGGTTCAACTGCAACCCGGAGTACCCGGAGCACTGGTTTTACCGCGAATGGATTTGCAGGGCGCAGGAGAAAAACGCGCTTTATCTGCACTTTACCATGGACGACAATCCGTCGCTTTCGGACAGGGTGAAAAGGAGATATGAGAGCCTGTATTCCGGGGCGTTTTACGAGAGGTTCGTGAGGGGCAGGTGGGTCGCGGTTTGCGGCGCGGTGTATCCGTTTATGGCTGACGGCGAGATGTACTTTGACCCTCCGCAGGACTGCGACAGATTTGTGATCTCGTGCGACTACGGCACGGTGAACCCGGCTTCGTTCGGGCTGTGGGGCAGGAGCGGCGAGAGCTGGTACAGGCTTGACGAGTATTACTTTGATTCGCGCAAGGAGGGCTTTCAGAAAACCGACGAGGAGCACTATGAGGGGCTTTGCCGGCTTGCCGGAGAGAGGAAGATTGAGCGCGTGATCGTTGACCCGTCGGCGGCGAGCTTTATTGAGGTGATTCGCAGGCACGGAAGGTTCAGGGCGGTTGCCGCAAAAAATGATGTGGCTGACGGGATCCGCAGGGTTTCGGGCGCGCTGAAGAGCGGCAAAATCAGGATCTGCCGGATTTGCCGCGCGACGCGAAGGGAGTTTTCGCTTTATAGGTGGGACGAGCGGCGAAGGGGCGACTTGCCGGTTAAGGAAAACGACCACGCGATGGACGACATCAGATATTTTGTCGCCGCAATTTCGGACGGCGGCTCGGGCGTTTGTGCCGTTGCCGCCGCAAGACAGGAGGATTGACAGCTTGATATTCAAAAGAAACAAACGCCGCGCTGCCTTGGCGGTGCAGACCGTTCCAAAGGAAAAGCAGGATATGAGCGCACTCGGCTTTTTGGGCTTTGAGGCGCAGTGCAGGGCGGAGCGTGAGCTGTATGACAGGCTCAGAGAGGGCGTGCCGGTGATCGACGCGGCGATATGCAAGCTTGTGAGGCTGATCGGAAGATTTAGGATAGAAGCCGGAAACGCGGCTGCTCAGAGGGCTGCGGACGAGTTTTGCAGAGAAGTTAAATTCAACGGCTCGTCGTTTGGGCTGGTGAATTTTATTTATGACTATCTTGACTCGCTGCTGACCTATGGCACGGCGGTGGGCGAGATGATCCCCGACGCGTGCGGAGAGGGCATTGCCGCGCTGTATCAGGCAAGCCTTGACGACGTTGAGATCAGGGCGGACAAAACTCCGCTGGATCTGGTTGTGTGCGCAGGCACAGCCGGAAAAAGCGAGCCTGCAAAATATCAGTCGCTGATTTTGGCAAGCCTTTTGAAGCCCAAGCCCGGCACGGTGAGGGGCACTTCGCTTTTGAGCGGTCTGCCGTTTGTGTGCGGGATCTTGGAGAAGATTTTGGCTTCGCTGAAGCACAACTGGGAGCGCGCAGGAGACGTGAGGTTTGTTGTGACCTGCAATCCGCAGAACGGCGTTTTTGGTGAGGACGACGCGAGAAAAATCGCCGACGAATGGCGCGAGGCGGTGAGAAGCGACAGGGTCTGCGACTTTGTGTCGGTGGGCGACGTGAGCGTTAAGGTGATCGGCGCGGAGAGCGAAATGCCGGAATGCGAAACGCCTGTGAGGGTGGTTCTGGAGCAGATACTGGGTAAGCTGGGGATACCGCCGTTTTTGCTGGGGCTTTCTTGGTCGAGCACCGAGAGGATGAGTACTCAGCAGGCGGATATTCTGACAAGCGAGCTGGAGTATTACAGGGCTATCCTTGACCCGGTTATCCGCAGGATCGTGAGGATGCACCTGAGGCTTTTGGGGCTGGAGAGCAGCTTTAGGATCGTTTGGAACGACATTAATTTGCAGGATACTGTGGAGCTGGCTCAGGCAAGGCTTCATAATGCGCAGGCAGAGAAAATCGAACAGGAGATCGGGGTGGAATACATTGACGAATAAGGACGGTATCAAAAAGCAGGCGGCGGAGACTGATTTGGTGACGGAGAAGGTGAGCGCGGAGGACCTGAGCCTTATCAACGGCTATGCGCGGAGAGAGCTGAGCGCGGACGAGGTGTACGTTTTTTCGGTGATACTGTGCGACAACGACGTTGACAGAGACGGCGAGAGGTTTACGGTGGAATCGCTGTTCGCGCTGGAAAAGCTTTTTGTGGGCAAGACCGGGATCTTTGACCACGAGCCGAGCGCGAAAAACCAGAGAGCCAGGATATTTGAGTGCAGGGTCGAGGCGGTCGAGGGCAAAAAAACCGCCACAGGCGACGATTATTTCAGGCTCAGGGCAAGGGCGTATATGCCGAGGTCTGAGGAAAACGAGGACTTGATCTTGGCAATCGACAGCGGGATCGTCAAGGAGGTCAGCGTGGGCTGCGCGGTGAAGAAAACGGCTTGCAGTGTGTGCGGAGAGGCGATAGGACTGTGCGGACACAAAAAGGGCGAGAGCTACTCGGGCAAGCTTTGCTGCGGCGAGCTTTTGGAGCCGTTTGACGCTTATGAATGGAGCTTTGTGGCTGTTCCGGCTCAGAAAAACGCCGGGGTCACAAAGGGCTTTGACGGAAGGGGTTTTGAGATGGAAAATGTTTTGAAAAGGATCGAAAACGAAAAGGGCTTTTTGCTCAGCGACGGAGAATGCAGGAGCCTGAAGGCGTATATCGACGGGCTGAGACAGAGCGCGAAGGACGGAGTTTTTTACCGCGACAGCCTTACCACAGAGGTGCTCAGGCTTTCGGCTGCGGTTCAGCCGGATATTTCGCGCGAGACCATGGAGGCGGTCGTCAAGGGCATGAGCCTTGCGCAGCTCAGGGAATTTAAGACTGCGTTTGAGAGAACACGCAGCGAAAAGTTGGGCATCAAGCCTCAGCTTGGCTGTGAAAACAGAAAGCAGAACGCGCCGGACTACGGCGAATTCAGAATTTGACGGAGGAATAAAGTATGAATGTTGATTTTAAGGGCTTTGGAGAAAACGTTGCGACCTTTGTTGCAGACACCGGTTTGACGGCTCCGGGAGTTGCCGTTAAGGTAACTGACGACGGAAAGGTTGCCAAGTGCAGCGCGAACGACAAGTTTTGCGGTATTTGTATCGCCGTGAAGGACGGCTATGCCACAGTTCAGCTCAGTGGCTACGCGGAGTTTAAGGCAGGCTCAAGGATAGCTCCGGGTTATCAGAAGCTTGCCGCTAACTCAAACGGCGGCGTTGCGATTAACGACAGTGCAGGCAGAGAGCTGCTTGTTGTGTGTTCGACAGTGAGCATGGCAGGAGTTATGCTGTAAGCTTTTGGGAGGTTATAATATGGCAAATTTTGAGAATATTACTATTGAAAAAGGAATGTATCAGGTCAAGGGCGGATTGTCTCAGGCGTTGGAGCAGCTTGACCCGAGCGTGAACTACATGGGAACCGAGCTTGAGGGGCTTGACGCCTTTTCGCGCCAGCTCAAGCGTTTTGGCATCAAGGTGAGCGGAAGCTCAAGCGACTGCGTTGAAAAGTTCTTTCAGACCTCTAACTCAGCCGCGCTCTTTCCGGAATATGTGGGCAGAGCGGTCGCGCAGGGTATTGAAAGGGCAAACGTGCTGCCCGACATTGTGGCGACTGTGACCGACATTGAGGGCATGGATTACAGAAGCATCGCTTCGGAGCCGACTGACGACGAAAAGTCGCTCAAGATCGTGGGCGAGGGCGCGGCGATCCCGCAAACGGTGGTCAAGACGAGAGAAAACCTTGTTACGCTCAAAAAGCGCGGAAGAATGTTGGTTGCCTCTTATGAGGCACTCAGATTCCAGAGACTCGACCTGTTTACTGTCACGCTTAATCAGATCGGCGCATATATTGCAAGAGCGCAGCTTTCGGACGCTATTGACGTGCTCAAAAACGGCGACGGCAACAACAACTCAGCATTGAGTGTAAACGTTGACACCGCAGGCACTGTGACCTATGACGATTTGGTCAAGTTCTGGGCCGCGCTGGCTCCGTATGAGCTCAATACTATCCTTGCGCCGACGGCAGAGATGAAAAAGATCCTTTCGCTGAGTCAGATGCAGGATTCAAGAGCAGGGCTTGATTTTCACGGCACCGGAAACATGGTCACTCCGCTGGGCGCGTCGCTGATCCATGTTCCCGAAATGACTTCGGGCTCTGTTATCGGTCTTGACAAGAGCTGCGCGCTCGAAAAGGTTCAGGCGGGCTCGGTTGTGACAGATTACGACAAGCTTATTGACCGTCAGCTTGAAAGAGCGGCGATCACCTGCACCGCCGGCTTCTCAAAAATCTTTAGAGACGCGGCAAAGACGCTTAACTGTTAAGGATGTGAGCGGCTTGGATACTGCGGCGGTTTATGAAAGATTCAGGGAGCTTGCCGGGCTTGGCGAAGAAGAAACGCGGTTTGTGAGCCTTGCAAACGACGCTTGCAGATATATTGAGAGCATAAAAAGCAAGCGTGAGCTTTCGGAATCGGACGAAAAAAGACTTGAGCTGCTTGCCGCAGCTTATACCTTCAGGCTGTTTTCCATGTGCGGCTCAGAGGAGCTTCGCTCCTTTGTGGCGGGCGACGTTAGGATCACGTCGTCCGCCGGAGTGCGCGAAAAGGCAGAGTCGCTTTGGAACGCGCTGAGTGCGGAAAACTCGGATCTGATCGGCGGCAGCGGATTTTTGTTTGGCAGGGTGATGTGATGAATTTGTTTGGGGCTGTGGGCACTGCGATCGAAAAATACGGTGCGTCGGTGAGAATAGAAACCGACGGGGATTTGACAGAGGGCAAGGCGTTTGTTGAGCCGCTGAGATACAGGAACCGAATCTACATCGGCGGTCAGTACCGGCTTGCAGGCATGGACAGAAAGGAAAAGTACCTTTATGTCGGCACGGTGGAAAACGCGCTGACGGAGGATCGTTCGGTGGTTGAGGCAAACGGCGCAAGGTATATCGTAAAGCGCAGCGAGCTGTATTATGCCGGCGACGTTCCGGTGTATATTTGGGCGATCTTGCAGCCCTGCGGCGAGGCGTTGGAGGATGAATATGAAGCAGATTGAAAAACAGGTTGACAGGATAATTGTGCGGCTAAAGCAGCTTGAGCCGCTCGGAGGTCTGAGGTTTGTCAGGGAGTACGGGACCCACAGGCTCGAAAGCCCGGTCAGGGGGCTCTTGGGCGTTGTTTCAATCAAGGAAGCCGTGCTTTCAAAGAGCTATATCGGCGGCGTGACCGAAGCCGGGCTAAAGGGCGACAAGTATTCGGCGGTGATCTCGATCAAGGTCTATGCACCCAAAACCGAGAACGGCAGCGGACTTTCGGAGACCGTGGGCGAGCTTATGCTGGGGCTGAGAGAGGTTGACGACGAAAAAATAATCACCGACACCGGTGTGAGTGCGATCGAGTTTGACCAGGATATGAACGCGATCTGCCGCACGGTGAGCTTTGGCGTCGATTTTTGCTTGTGCGAGGAGGCGTCGGCGTTATGATACACGCAATACCCGAAAAGCGCGAGAGCGCGGTCATCAGGCTGAACGGCAAGGTTTTGGGCGGAGTTTTGAGCGCGGTGAGGATAGCCGAGAACAAGGGCGAGGGGATCTATGAGCTTTTGAGCGAAAAGCCCGTTGCCGTAATAAAAAACACTGAGTACAGAATTGAGCTGACGGCTGAGGGCGAGGCAAACCGCGCGTTTTTGCAGGGCGGCTATGAGCTGAGCATTGAGGACAAGGACAAATGCGTGAGGTACACCGGCTGCACCACAAGGCGGCTTGAGGGCTGCCTCACGCCAAATAAGCGAGTTGGCTATAAGGCTGTGGTGGTTGCAAAGGAGAGGATCGAAGATGACGGAGAAAACGGAGAGGCTGACAGAGCTTGCTGAGACTGCCGATCAGGGCAGCCCGGGCTTTGACGCCGAGGCTCTGAGCGAGGAGCTGGAACGCGAGAGCAGAAGATACAGCCGAGCCTTGGGTGAGGAAGAGGAGGCAAGGCTGAGATGAAGCAGGCTCCCATGAGATTCAAGGGCTTTGAGTGGCGGCATAATCCGCGCGAAATCAGCCTTGAATGTGAAAAAAACACAGGCGAGCTGAACTTTCCGTACAATGGCTCAAGCCTGAGCGAAACCGGCAGAAAATGCCTTGTTATCCGCGGAAAGGGCGAGCTCTTCGGCGAGGACTGCCTTGAACAGCTTGACAGCCTTGTTGAGCTGTTCAGAGACAGCGGCGAGGGCTTGCTGACGCTTCCGGGAATGAAGCCGTTTTACGCGGTGTTTGAGAACATAAGCGTGACCGGCTCGCCAAAGCCCGACGTGCTGGGCTACAGCTTTGTTTTTCGCGAATCGCCAAAAAATCCCAAAGCGACCGGGCTGACGCACTGCGTTACGAGCGGCGAGAATTTGTGGGATATTTCATACCGCTTTGATGTTCCGATAGACAGGCTAGTTGAGCTGAATCCGCAAATAAAGAGACCGGACGTTGTTGAGGATGGGAGCGTGATAAGGCTGTGCTGAGTTATGAGGTTGAATATAACGAAAAGAGGTATAAAAAACCTGATATAGTGGATGACGGGAGCGTGATAAGGCTGTGCTGAGTTATGAGGTTACATATAACGACAAAAGCACTTCGGCTTTGGAAAATGTGATTTCGGCAGAGCTTGACCGCGAGATCGGAGTTCCTGCGGACAGCCTGAGGCTTGTTTGCGAGTTTGACCCAAGACTGCGAAATGCAGACATGATCCGCGCGTTCAGCGGCGACCGTGTGGTTTTTGAAGGACAGCTTGACGAAATCATCACAGAACAAAAAATCGGCTGCACGATAATGCGCTTGAATTTCAGGAACATTGCAGCAGCACTTTTGGACAACGAGGCGGAGCCGGTGATGTATGTCAACCCGTCCGCAGAGATGATATTCACAAGGCACCTAAAGCCCTTTGGAGTTAAGGATTACCGCGCGGACAGCCCCGCGCTTTTGGGCACGCTGAGAATAGTCAAGGGCATGACGCATTGGCAGGTGTTTGAGAACTATTGCAGAAACGCCTTTGGCGAGCCTCCCGGGATCGACAGCAACGGCACGGCGTGGTTCGGCGGCTTGAAAAAGTCCAAAACAGTGTATTTTGGCGGCAACGGATTTCGTTATTATTCTCTGAAAGAAAAAATAGAGAGGTGCAAGCTGATATCGGCAGTCAGGGTAAAGCTAAGCGATTCGCCGCGATACACAGGGCTTATCGAGAACAAATCAAGGGCGGCGGAAAACATAACCAGAGTCAGGCTTGTTGACGCGGTCGCCGACAAAAGCAACATACAAACCGCAGACAGAATAATAGCGGCAGGCAACCGCGCAGCCCACAGCATTGAGCTGAGATGTAAAGGCTGCCAAACCGAGCTTTTGGGCTGCAAGGCGGAACTGGACGATAAGCTTCTTGGATCGCAAAAAAAGCTGACTGTCTGCAAGCTGAAATATCTCTTTGACTCCAAAGGCGAAAGAACCCATCTTTTACTCCGAGCAGAAAGCTCGGAGTAAAAGATAAACCCGGTTGCCCGAAAACAGGCTGCATCTTTAGGTAACGTTTTGGAAACGTTTGATTTATGATCCCTACTAAAAATAAATCCATACTAATACAGTCGGGAACAAAGGATTTTGTAGTAATTGTCCTTTCTGCCCGACCGAAATTTTACATTTTCCATTTTCAAATTTTCATTAGTTTTATCCAAGTGTACCAATAAAACAAACGTAATTTTCGGGCAACCGTTGCATGAATTAATACCGAGTTCTATCCTCGGAATAAAAGAGGTGTGATTATGTGGTTGATGAATTATATGGCGAAAAAATCTATTAACACTCCGAACGCAGTCAAGGGAAGCGTCAAGGGCAATGACCTTAGCGGAACCTCGGTCGCTTCCTCGGGCGAGCACAAAATGCTAAAGAGCTGCCTTCCGTTCGGCGTGGTCAGCGTTCCGCCAAAGGGCGAACAGGCGGTCGTGCTTGCGCTCGACGGCAGCGAGGTCGGCTTGGGCGTGATCGCCGACGCTTCGGGACTTGAGGAAGGCGAGGTCATGCTCTATTCCAAGGGCGGCGCAAGTATTGTGCTCAAAAACAACGGCAGTGTAATGATTAACGGCAGGGAGTTTTGATTTTGGTTGATGTAATGCTTAAAAACGGCGATATTGAGCTTAACAGCATGGGCGGTGCTGTGATGCTCGGCGGCTTTGACGCTGCGGTGCAAAGAGCTTTGATTTGCCTGAACACTCGCCGCGGCTCGTTTATTTATGACAGAAGCCTCGGCGTGCCTCCGCTCAGCCCGGGCAGCGGCTGCCGAATCGACAGGCAGCGGCTTGAAATGCTTATTAACGAGGCTTTGGCGGACGAGGAGGATATATATGTTGAGGTCTTGTCGGCGGACGAGAGCCTCAAAATCAGGATAAATGCCGAAAACCAAAGCAGAATTGAGGAGGTGTTCCCCTTTGGAGACGTATGATGAGATCTATCAGAGAATGAAAAGCAAATACATAGAAGAAAGCGGCAGCGAGTTTGACGAAAAAAGCGATATTGCGATCCGCCTCAGGGTTTTGGCAGGCGAGATCTACAACGCCGCAACAAGCATGGAATGGCTCAGGCGACAGATGTTCGTAACAACGGCTTCGGGTGAGTTTTTGGATGAGATCGCCGAGCAGCGCGGACTTGAGCGCAAGGGCTCAAGGGCTTCGTCCGGCAGCCTGACCTTTATTGTTTCGGAGCCTCTCGGCTACGACGTTGTGATACCCGAGGGCACAGTCGCCGCCACTCAGGATATTGTTCCGATCAGGTTTTATACAACCGAAACAGTTGTGCTCGGCGGTGCTCAAACATCTGTGAATGCGCAGGCGAGAGCGGAGCTTGACGGAGCCTTGGGCAACGTGAACGCCGACACAGTCACAGTGAGCGTCAGCGTGCCTCAGGAGATCGAAGAGATCACAAACCTTTTGCCGTTCACAGACGGCAGAGAGCCCGAGAGCGACAGCTCGCTCAGGGAGCGTATCCGCGATACCTACGTCAACCGCGCCAACGGCGCGAACAGCGCGTACTACCGGATGCTTGCAATGTCGGTTGAAGGCGTTGAAAAGGTCGGAATAATCCCCAGGCTCCACGGTGCGAACTCGGTTGGCGTTTATGTTTGCGGCAACAGCGGCGCGGTGTCGCAGTCGGTGCTTGACAGCGTAAGGGATCTTGTGACCCAAAAACGCGAGCTTCTTACGGATATAACGGTTGAAAACGCCGCGCTTGTGGCTTATGATTTGGACGTTACCATATCCCCGAAAATCGGCTACAGCATTGCCGAAGCCACGATCGCGTGCCGAAGCGCGTTTGAGGAATACATAAATTCGCTGCCGGCAGGGGCAAAGCTATATCTTTCCGCTTTGGGCAAAAGGCTGCTTGAAACCGGCACGATCGACAACTATGAGTTTGACGCGTTTATGGAGAATAGGCAGCTTGCAGGTTCACAGTGCTTCAAGCCGGGCAACATCACAATAAGGACGGAATGATATGAGCAGCTTTTATTCTATGCGAGAAAAGCTTCTTCCGCTCGGCATATACACCGACGAGCCGGGAAGCGAGCTATACTGTGAACAACAGGCGTTTGCGGCAGGGCTTGACCTGCTTTTTGAGCAGCTTGAAGAAATGGAAGCCGAGCTGTTTATTTCTACGGCAGAGACCTACGGGCTCAGCGAGCGCGAAAAGCTGTTCGGCAGGGTCAGAGAGGATTTGACACTCTCTCAGCGGCGCGAGCTTTTGTGCAAAAGAGAGCTTATGAATTTTGAAGTCCTGACGCTCGAAGCCTTTGGGCGCGTTCTCGAAAGCTGGGGAGTGTCTGACTATTCTTTTGTTGAATCTTTGACGAGAGCCAGACTGACAGTGAGAATTGCCGACGAGCTCGACGAAACGCAGCAGCGCGTTATTGAAGAAAGAGCAAACATAGAGATCCCTGCCCACGCGGAAGTAAGAATAACCTACGGAATCTCAGACGAATAATTTTACTCCGTTTTTTACTCCGAGCAGAAAGGTCGGACTGAATGATATCGTCGGTAGCCCGGTAGAAAACCTTTATTTGATTTTTGAGTTTTTTGCTCCGGGCAGATAGGTTGGACTGAATGGTAATGTCAGTTGCCTGATAGAAGCCGTTATTTTATATTTGTCAAGATATTTATGTAAACGTACAAACCGATAAACAAAAATATAACAAGGTCGGGCAGAAGCGCGTTATTCTTAAAACGTTTCTGCCCGGCTTCTTTGAATTGCTTTCATTGCTTTCTAATCTTTTTAATTTTCATTGACATAATATATATCATGGTATATACTTAATGTATAAAGATAAAGCTTTAGAAAGGGGAATGTGCTATGGACACAGCAAAGGTTTTTGAAAACGGAAGAAGTCAGGCGGTCAGACTGCCGAAAAAATACAGATTTCTTGCTGACGAGGTAGTTGTTCAGCGTTTGGGTGCTTCTTTGGTGCTCACTCCCAAGGATAAACTGTGGGATAGCTTTCTCAGCGGTATCAACGGCTTTACCGAGGATTTTATGGACGAGGGAAGAAGTGAAACGTCTGTCGAGAGGGAAGATCTATGAAAATGCTCGATACAAATATCTGTATTTACACGATAAAGCAAAAACCTGCGGAAGTTTTAGACAGATTTAAGCAGGAGCTTTCAAACGGACTTTGTATATCAGCCATCACTCTTGCCGAGCTGAAGCACGGTGTAGAGAAAAGCTCAAAGCCCGAGAGAAACGAGCTTGCGCTTGCTCAGTTTTTGACTGCACTGACCGTTATCCCTTTTGATGATTTGGCTGCCGTTGAGTACGGAAAGATTTGCGCCTACCTACAAAAACAAGGTAAACCTATTGGTACAATGGATATGCTGATAGCAGCCTCGGCTATTTCCTCGGATATGACACTTGTAACAAACAATACTCGCGAATTTGAAAGAATCCCAAACATATCTTTAGAAAACTGGGTTTTTTACTCCGAGTTTTTTACTCCGGGCAGATAGGTCGGATATAATGATATCGTCGGTAGCCCGGTAGAAAACTTTTATTTTTTTACTCCGGGCAGATAGGTCGGATTGAATGGTAAGGTCGGTAGCCCGGCAGAAAACTTTTATTTGATTTTTAAGTTTTTTACTCCGAGCAGATAGGTCGGAAATAGTGATATCGTCAGTTGCCTGATAGAAGCCGTTATTTTATATTTGTCAAGATATTTATGTAAACGTACAAACAGATAAACAAAAATATAACAAGGTCGGGCAGAAGCGCGTTATTCTTTAAACGCTTCTGCCTGGCTTCTTATATAAGAAACTGTGTATCCCGCCGTTGAACGCGGTTATTATTTTCGACGTAGTTTGGATAGGCGACTAGAGTGTCCACCGGCACATTTCAAAATGCCTTTCTCAGTAATTCAACATTTCACTATCAAAAAAAATCCGGCGACATATAATGTACCAAGGCGGTGAGCCGTATTTGATTTTCTTCCGATTGGCTGGTGCAAAAAATGAAAAGCAATTCGTACAAATTCGCTGTTATCGGCGGTGACAAGCGGCAGTTGTTTTTGATTGCTTCGCTGTTGTCCGACGGCTATTCTGTTTTGGCAGGCGGCTTTGATTCACTTTCCGGCTCCGGCGATATTTCGTTTGTCAGCGTCGAACAGGCGATAGCGCACTCCGATATCATTATTCTTCCGCTTCCTGCGGTCTGCGCCGACGGCTCGCTTAACGCGCCCTTTAATTCGGAAAAAATCATTTTCAGCGAGGATGTTCAGACCATGCTGCGCTCAAAGCTTGTTTTTGCCGGAATGAGCGACAGGCTTGTGCGCAGCTATCCGCAGCTTTCAGGCGCAAAAGTTTATGATTATTCTTTAAAAGAAGAATTTGCCGTGCTAAATTCCGTTCCGACCGCCGAGGGCGCGCTTGCACTTGCGATGCAAAAATCGGAACGCACGATCTGGGGCAGCAAAATCATGATAATCGGCTATGGGCGGATCGGCAAGTCGCTTTCCCGACTTGCTTCTTCAATGGGCGCGGCAGTGACCGTTTGCGCACGAGGCAGCGGCGACCGGGCGGCGGCACAAACGCTTGGATATGAGGTGCTCGACACAAGCTCATTGCACGAGCTTAGGGGCTTTGATTTTATCTTTAACACTGTTCCGGCAATGCTTCTTGACAAAAAGCTTCTGTCCTGCACCGACCAAAGCAGCATTGTGCTTGACCTTGCCTCGCTTCCGGGCGGAGTTGATTTTGAAGCTGCCAAAAGGCTTGGGATAGACGCCTTTCGCGCCCTTGCGCTGCCCGGAAAATACGCGCCGAAAACCGCCGCAGAGATTATAAAAAGCGTTGTTCTTGACATTTTGCGCGAGAACAAAGCATGAGGGAGGTCAACCGGTGAGAAAAGTAACCTTGGGATTTGCGCTGTGCGGTTCTTTTTGCACCTTTTCAAAGGCTTTGCCGGTCATGCGGCATTTGTCGGAGCTGGGCTATGACGTCCTGCCGATCATGAGCGAAAACGCCTATTCCACCGACACACGCTTTGGCAAGGCCCGGGATTTTGTAGGGGAAATCGAAGAAATCTGCGGCAAGTCGGTGATCCACACTATTGTCGGAGCCGAGCCTGTCGGACCGCAGAGGCTTTGCGATTTGCTGATAATCGCGCCGTGTACCGGCAACACCCTTGCAAAGCTGTCGCTGGGCGTTACCGACACCTCGGTGACAATGGCGGCAAAGTCACATCTTAGGATACAAAGACCTGTTCTGCTCTGCGTTGCAACAAACGACGCCCTCGGAGCGTCGGCGCAGAACATAGGCAGGCTTATGAATACCAAAAACATTTTCTTTGTACCGATGTCTCAGGACGATCCCGAGAACAAGCCGAATTCGCTTGTCGGGGATTTTGAAAAGCTGCCGCTGTGCGTGGAATACGCGCTGAAAAAACAGCAGGCTCAAAGAGTATTTTTCTGATACAGAAATATAAAGGAGACGCGTCGCCGTCTCCTTTTGCTTATGTTTACTAAAGACAATACCGTATGATTCCGGTGTGCGGATTGCGCAGCCTGACGGAATAATATGCAAGCAAGCTGTGCGCCGTCTCCTTTTGCTTATGTTGCCTAAACTTAATCTCCAAAAATTAAGCCAAAACTATTGCTCTATTCGGTGTTTTGTGATAAAATGCTAGTTGAGAAAATGTTTTGAAAAGGAACTTTATTATGAAGGTATGTAAATCCTGTTCCCATACTGTGGAAAATAACGCGAACCGTTGCACGTTTTGCGGCGGCAAGCTTGCCGAAATAACCGACAAAAACACTCCGGTTTATCTGATCTCAGCCACCGGCTTTGAGGCTGACAGGATCGTTGCCGCGCTTGAGGACAGCGGGATCCCGTGCTTCAAAAAAAGCAAGGTGATTTCAAATCACCCCAACCCAATGGGCATGGAAAACGGTCTTTGCGAGGTCATGGTGCCCTATTCCGCTTTTGACGACGCGCTAACGGTATGCAGGGGTATCGGCGCCGGAGTTTCCGAGGCTGAAATGGCAGAGGAGATCCCTGTTTCTGAGGAAGAAGCCGAAGCCATGCCAGAGCAAGAGGAAGAAATGAGCGAGAGCAAAAAGCGCGTCGTTAGGATCCTTTCCGCGATCGCGTTTATCATAATCGTTGCGCTGGTGATCTACGGCACGGATTTTATAACAGGGTGGATAAAGGGGCTGTTCAGCTGAGCAGCCTTTGGCGGAGCCCGATTTGGCTCAGTAATATTTGGAATATGCAAACAGAAAGGATAGATTAAGATGAAAGTTGAAACAAAATGTCTCCATTCCGGCTACGAGCCGGGCAACTCGGAGCCCAGACAGCTCCCGGTTTATCAGAGCACAACCTGGAAATACGCTTCCAGCGACGATATGGGCAAGCTCTTTGATTTGGAGGCAAGCGGATATTTTTATACCAGACTTCAAAACCCGACAAACGACGCTGTTGCGGCAAAGATCGCCGCTCTTGAGGGCGGAGTTGCCGGAATGCTGACCTCCAGCGGTCAGGCGGCAAATTTCTTCGCGCTCTTTAACATCTGCGAAACAGGCAGCCATATCGTTGCTTCCTCCGCGATTTACGGCGGAACCTATAACCTCCTCGGCGTGACCATGAAAAAGATGGGCATAGACGTTACCTTTGTCGATCAGGATCTTCCCGAAGAGGAGCTTGCAAAATATTTTAAGGACAACACGCGCGCGGTGTTCGGCGAGACGATCACCAACCCCACCGTTTCGGTGCTCGATATCGAAAAATTCGCACGTCTTGCACATTCTCACGGCGTTCCGCTGATCGTTGACAACACCTTTGCAACTCCGGTCAACTGCCGTCCGATCGAGTGGGGAGCAGACATTGTAACGCATTCAACAACCAAATATATGGACGGTCACGCGGTCGGGGTCGGCGGCGCGATCGTTGACAGCGGCAACTTTGACTGGATGGCTCACGCAGACAAATATCCGGGCATGACAACTCCCGACGAGAGCTATCACGGCTTGGTTTACGCCGAAAAATTCGGAAAGCTTGGCTACATAACCAAGGCGACCTCTCAGCTTATGAGAGATTTGGGCTCGATCCAGTCTCCGCAGAACGCCTTTTATCTTAACAACGGTCTTGAATCGCTTCACGTAAGAATGGAAAGACACTGCAAAAATGCACTTGCGGTCGCCGAATTTCTCAAATCAAGCGACAAGGTCGCATGGATCCATTATCCCGACCTTGAGGGTGACGAGTACAAGGAGCTTGCGCAAAAATATCTGCCAAACGGCTCCTGCGGCGTAATGGCGTTTGCGGTCAAGGGCGGCAGAGCCAAGGCGATCGAGTTTATGGACAGCCTCGGACTTGCGACCATTGCGACCCACGTTGCCGACGCAAGGACCTGTCTGCTTCATCCGGCGAGCCACACTCACCGCCAGCTCAGCGACGAACAGCTTGCAGAGGCAGGGATCGCACCCGACCTCATCAGACTTTCGGTAGGACTCGAAAATGTTGACGATCTGCTTGAGGATCTTAAGCAGGCATTGGATAAAATCTAGTTAAAACAGTGGGGGGTAGAGTATGTCAAAATTTGTTTCTGCAATAATCGTTGCAGCCGGCGACTCTTTAAGAATGGGCGTTGAGGACAGCAAGCAGTTTATTCCTCTGCTCGGCAAGCCGGCGATCGAATACACGATCGGCGCGTTTCAAAAATGCAGCCTGATAAGCGAGATAGTGATCGTTTGCCGCGAACAGGACAAGGACAGGATCAAGGTTCTTGTTCAGGCGTGCGGCTTCAGCAAGGTCTGCGCCATTGTTGAGGGCGGCGATTCGAGAGCTCAAAGCGTCAAAAACGGCATCGGAGCCGCCTCGGGCGACTGCGAATTTTTTGCCATCCACGACGGAGCGCGTCCTTTGGTTTCGGTTGACGAGATCGAGCGCGTTATCAGCGCGGCGTTTGAGATCGGCGCGGCTTCTCTTGGCACCTTGGTTACAGATACCATAAAAACAGTGGACGACTCCAATATCATAATAAGCACACCTGCGCGTTCCGGGCTCAGGGCTGTGCAGACGCCTCAGGTGTTTGAAAAGGAGCTTTACCGTCTGGCAATCGACGAGGCACGCGGCGACCTGTCTGAATTTACCGACGACTGCGCGCTTATCGAAAACCTGGGCGGCGAGGTCGAGATCGTTGAGGGCAGCAGCGAGAACATCAAGCTGACCACCCCGATCGACATTGTTATCGCCGAAAGCATACTCAAAAACAGACTGGGCTGATCCATCGCTTGCCCTGCAAAGGAGAGTTGGTTTATGAGAATCGGTCACGGCTACGACGTTCACAGATTTTCCGAAAACAGAAAGCTTATCATCGGCGGCGAGGAGATCGATTTTGAGCTCGGCTTGCTCGGCCATTCCGACGCCGACGTGCTGACCCACGCTGTTATGGACGCGCTCTTGGGCGCGGCTGCGCTGGGCGACATCGGCAAGCTTTTTCCCGACAGCGACCCCGAATTTGAGGGCGCAGACAGCATCGCGCTGCTCAGGCACGTTTGCAAGGTCCTCGCGCAAAACGGCTATTCTATCGGCAACATAGATTCAACTGTGATCGCTCAAAAGCCCAAGCTTGCGCCGCATATTGAAAACATGCGCAAAAACCTTGCCAAAGCCTGCGGCATAGATATTTCGTGCGTCAGCGTAAAGGCGACCACCGAGGAACGCCTCGGCTTCACCGGCAGGCTTGAGGGGATTTCCGCCCACGCGGTCTGCGTTTTGATCTGAAATTCTATAAGTTTGGTCGGGCAGACAGGTTTTGTTTGGAAAAAGCCTTTCTGCCTGACTTTAATTTAATTGACAATGGACAATTGACAATGGACAATTTTGGTCGGGAAGAAATATTTTATTTAAAAAATACGTTTATTCCCGACTGTATTAGTATATATTTAGCAATATTTAACCTTTAATGTGTAGGGGCGCACCCGCGTGTGCGCCCTACCTAAAAATCCATTGCTTCCGAGGGCGCACACATGGGTGCGCCCCTACAGTAAAATTATGCCAAACAAATATAAATACAGTCGGGAAGAAAGGTTTATCATAGTTTACTTCCCGACATTAATTGTCCATTGTCCATTGAATCAAATTCGGGAACAAACGTTTTTTCAAAACAAAACCTATATTCAAGAACAAAACGAATAGTCTAAATCTAACCCCTCGTTCATAGATTTGAGCGAGGTGTTTTTTTATGAAAAAATTGATTTCGGGTATTTTGGCTTCACTGTTTTTGCTTTCGCTTCCGTGCTCCGCGCTCGCGCTGGAGGACGACAGTGTTTCCGCTCCATCGGCAGTGCTCATGGAGACGACTACCGGCAAGGTGGTCTTTGAAAAAAATCCGCACGAACGCCGCCCCTGTGCTTCGATCACAAAGGTCATGACGCTTTTGCTGGTATTTGAGGCGATCGACGGCGGCAAGCTCAGCCTTGACGACACGATCACAGCCAGCGAGCACGCGGCGTCAATGGGCGGCAGCGATATTTGGCTCGAACCGGGCGAGGAGATGTCGGCTGACGATATGATAAAGGCGACCGTTGTTGCCTCGGCAAACGACGCGGCGGTTGCTTTGGCTGAGAAAATCAGCGGCAGCGAGGAGGCGTTTGTCGCTCAGATGAACACTCGCGCGGCGGAGCTTGGAATGAACGATACTGAGTTCAAAAACTGCAACGGGCTCGACGAGGAGGGTCACTTGACCTCTGCCTACGACGTCGCGCTGATGAGCCGCGAGCTGATGAAGCACGAGCAGATTTTTGACTATACTTCGATTTGGCTTGACAATCTCAGGGGCGGCGAAACTCAGATCGTCAACACAAACAAGCTGCTCAAAACCTACAACGGCATAACCGGGCTCAAAACCGGAACCACCGACGACGCCGGCTGCTGCATGGCTGCAAGCGCGCAGCGCGACGGAGTAAACATGCTTTCGGTGGTGCTCGGCTGCGCAACCGGCAAGGAACGCTTTGCCGACGCTGCCGCGCTGCTGGACTACGGCTTCGCTAATTATTCTGTAAAAGAATTAACAGCTCCCTCGGATATCCCTGCCGAGCTGCCCCTAAAAAACGGAATGGCAAAGTCGGTCGCGATTGAGTGTGAGGTAAACGGCGGCGTTTTGGTCGGCAAAGGCTCCGAGGAGGAAATAACCTCGGAAATAACCGTTCCGGATGAGCTTGAGGCTCCGGTGGAAGCAGGTCAGTGTGTTGGCAAGCTGACCTTTACCGCAGCGGACGAAACACTCGAATTTGACATAACCGCAGCCGAAACGGTTGAAAAGGCAAGCTTTGGCTCGGTTCTTGCATACACGCTTTCCGCGCTGTTGAAGCTCTAGGGCAACACCGCACACCTGAATCATGCGGTATTGCCCGGTAAAAAAGGATAGTGACTTTTGGAAAATTATATTGTATAATATATAAAGGAAACTCTAAAGGGAACCTCTAAAGAAATATTTTGAAAATTTTTTAAAAAAATCCTGTTTTGTAATACTTCTGTCATAGTCGTTATGCTAAGATAATATTGCAAAACAAAAACAAACAAAAAACAAACAAAACAAACAAATCAAAACAAGAAAAGCAAAACAATAAGCAAAAACAAAACGAGGAGGAAATTTCATGAATTACATTCTGACAACCCAAAACCTCACCAAAACCTACGGCAAAAAGGACGCGGCAAAGGATATCAATATCCACGTTCGCGAGGGTGAGATCTACGGTCTGATCGGGCGCAACGGAGCGGGCAAAACCACAGTAATGCGCGTTATCAGTGGACTTTCAAAGGCAACAAGCGGCAGCTATCAGCTCCACGGTGAAAACAAATTCGGCGTTGGCGTGCTGATAGAAAGCCCCGGTATCTACCCCAACATGTCGGCTGAGGAAAACCTTCGCCTCAAATGCATCGCAATGGGCTGCAACAAGCAGTCCTATATAGACAAGCTTCTCAAAACCGTTGGGCTTGAAAACACAGGCAAGAAAAACGCCGGCTCCTTTTCGCTGGGTATGCGCCAGCGTTTGGGCATCGCGCTCGCGCTTGTGGGCGACCCAAAGATGATCGTGCTCGACGAGCCGATCAACGGCCTTGACCCTCAGGGCATCGTTGAGGTAAGACACACGCTTGAGCAGCTCAAAAAGGAAAAGGGGATCACTATCATGATCTCCAGCCACATTCTTGACGAGCTCAACAAGCTTGCCGATTCCTATGGGATCATCCACGAGGGCAGACTCGTTGACGAGTTCACCACCGAGGAGCTTTCCGACCGCTGCGGACAGTATGTAACTATCAAAACCGACGACAACGAGCGTGCGGCTTCTATCGTTAAAAAGCTGGGCTACTCAGATGTCAGCATCGACGAAGAGGGCTTTGTAAGAGTTGAAAACGCGATCCACAAAACCGCAGAAATCAACAAAGAACTGGTAAACAACAATATTTCTGTAACAGAATTATTTATTAAAAACGTCTCGCTTGAGGACTACTACCTCAGCGTAACAGGAGGTGAGCATAATGGTTAATCTGATAAAAATGGATACCAGACGACTGTTTCATTCCAATGTATTCCTGATCTCTCTTTCTGTTGTTGCCTTGTTCAACATCGTGCTCAACATAGCAATCACGATCGCAGGCAATTTCTTTATGGGCGGCAAAGGTTATCCCCAAAACTTTGATATATGCAACGCGATCACCGGTCCGTTCTATATTTCATTGTTCATCGCTCTGATGTTTATTTCAATGGTCAGCTTTTCCTACGCTGATATCTCAAACGGATATATCAAAAATATAGCAGGACAGCTTCCCAGAAAAACCGACCTGATTTTCTCAAAATTCATCGTGATCGGGATCCACAATCTTGTGTTCCTGGTTGCAGCGGCAATTTCAAATATACTCGGATATTTGGTTCTTTCGGCTATCGGTTTGGTTCATATCACTTCCGACGGACTCATCCTTGCGGCACTATTGACCCTCCTGCTCAAATGGATGCTCAGCATGGCGATCTGCTCGATCCTCCTGTTTATAACAATGGGTATCAAGAACAAGAACGTCGCAAGCATTGTGGCTGCGATTTTCGGAACAGGCGCACTCGGACTTGCCTATATGGGACTTAACCAGGCGATCAACGGTGTTTTCCACACAAGCAGCTTTGATTTGGGAGAATATATGCCCGACACGCTCATAAACGTGGTAAACGCAGGCGCGAACACAGCGGTTATCAATACGGTCATCGTATCGGTAGTATGCTCGGCGATCTTCCTTGGGCTGACCTACAAGGTATACGGCAGCCGCGACGTAAAATAACGGCGATACAAATATAAATCAAACTATTTGGCGGAGCCTTTTCGGGTTTCCGCCATATGACGTTTAAGGCAACACCATTCTTTATTAGTGTGGAGTTTGGAGTGTGGAGTGTGGAGTTTTGGTCGGGAAGATAGAATTCATATATGATACATGTTTATTCCCGATTGTATTTATATTTGTTTGTCATAATTTTTCCGTAGGGGCGCACCCGCGTGTGCGTCCTTGGAACAAACGTTGGCTACGGTTAATAGAAAAAATATCAAATCAATAATAATACAGTCGGGAACGAACGTTTCTATTATATAAAATGTTTCTCCCCGACCAAAATTGTCAATTGTCAATTGTCCATTGTCAATTTAGTTAAAGTCGGGATCGAACGTATTTTCCGAATTGATTTTTCCTGCCCGACCGAAACTCTAAAAAAAGAAATGACGTGAAACTATGATAAAAAAGCTTCAAAGTAAAAAACTGGCCATTGCGGTCATGGCTTTGGTGTCGCTGAGCGCGATAGCCTTGGCTGTTTTTGCAGGACACTATTTTTTAAACATGGATTTTACCATGCAAATGCCCATTTGTATCGACGGAGTGTATTCGATCGACGGCGGCGAGTGGAAGCCGGTCAACGCAAACGGAGATATCAAGGATACTTTTCACAAGGCTGTGGTAAAGGGTACTCTCAAGGAAGAAGCCTTTTATATGAAAACTATCACAATAACCTCCAAAAACGTTTGGTATACGCTTAAAAAAGCCGACGGTACTACTTTTGTAGAATACAAGAATTATTCTCCTGAAGAAATATATAATGAATATTTGAAATGGACTACTGAGGAAAACTTCAACGAAGAGGTTTTGTCCTTTGATGAATATTTGTCCGATATCATGGGCTTTGATAACTATGTTTCCTGCGGAGGCAACTCTCCCGGCTATTATGTTTGTCAGTTTGAAATAAATACGTATGACTGGAACAAAATCGAAGCAGACGAGGAGTTCATTCTTGAGGTTGAATATCCCTACGATCTGCCCAAGGCGGAGCTGGGCGACTGCCTAAGCTGTCTGATAAGCGAATCAAACGGAAACTACATGCAGTTTTTCTACAAGCTGCCTTGGGTGTTCATGTTTGTGCTGATATGCTTCTTCGGCTTGTTTTTCTTTCCCATAGCCGGCTTTATCATGGGAAAGATCGACTACAGCTACTTTGCCTTTGGAGCGGTCTGCTTTTTCTGGGGACTGTTTATGCTCGTCGGAAGCGTGAGCAGCTTTATGAATTTGTGGATAATGAACTCGGTTGCCTGTTTGATAATTGAAAAAATGACGAACTATTTCTTTATAATTTCAATTATCTTCTATCTAAAATCCAACCTGACCAATTATGTTTCACGCATGATAGGCAATCTGCTCGGCATGGTTTTCTTTTTGCTGATGATTACCTTTGTCACTCTGCATTTCTGCGGGATATCAGATCTTCACGCCACCTCGATGTATATGTTTTTGTATACCGCGCTCTGCACGGTAATAATGGCTGTGCTGCTGTGCATCGAGGTTTGCACAAAGCATATCGACTACGGACTTTTGCTCTCGTGGATACCTCTTGCGATCTGTGTAATAATCGACGCGCTGAATCATTATTTCCAGTTTACGATTATAGATTTTTATTACTTCGGAATAGCGATAACAATGATATATCAGCTTGTGCGCTCGGTGAACAGGCTCAGAAAGCAGTACGAGGCTTCGATACGCTATCAAAAGCTGCAAAAGGAGCTCTACGAGGCTGAGGTAAGAGTAATGGTCAGCCAGATCCGGCCGCATTTTATGTACAACGCGCTTTCGTCAATAGCAATGCTGTGCAAGCTCGATCCCGAAACGGCGTATAAGGCGACCATAACCTTTTCGCAATATCTGCGCAGCAACATGGATTCGCTCAAGCAAAAGGAGCCTGTTCCGTTTGAGCAGGAGCTTGAGCATCTAAAGAAGTATCTCTATATCGAAAAGCTTCGCTTCGGCAAAAAGCTGAACATAGTTTATGACATACAAACCACCGATTTTGTGCTTCCTCAGCTCAGCATCCAGCCGCTTGCCGAAAACGCGGTCAAGCACGGTATCAGCAAAAAGCGCGGCGGCGGCACGCTGACGATCGCCACGCGCGAGACCGACAAATTCTATGAGGTCATCGTTTCGGACGACGGAACGGGCTTTTACGTAAACGAGGTCAAAAACGACGGCAGATCACATATCGGCATGGAAAACATCCGCACAAGGCTAAAGGAAATGTGCAACGCCGAGGTTGAGATCAACAGCGTTATCGGCGAGGGAACAGTCGCAACGGTAAGGCTCCCAAAGGCCGACAATAAAAAAATCGGCTCCGAAACCGAATCGATCCAGGACAGCTTTGAAAAGAAGAAAAAGCTGTTTGGTTCAAAGCATAACAACAATCAAAAACAGGAGGAAAAATAATGAAAATTTTGTGTGTAGACGACGAGCCTCTCATGCTGAAAATGCTGGAGATGGCGGTAAGCGAGGCAAAGCCCGACGCCGAAATCGAGGGCTTTGAGGACCCCGAGGACTTGCTTGAGGCAGCCAAAAAGAACGGCTGCGACGTTGCTTTTCTTGATATACATATGAGCACAATGACGGGAGTTGAGCTTGCCAAGGAGCTCAAGGGAGTGAATCCCAAGATGAATATAATTTTTGTCACGGGCTTTTCGGAATATATGGGCGACGCAATGCAGCTTCGCGCAAGCGGATATATTATGAAGCCTGTCACCAAGGAGGCGGTCGAGGAGGAGCTGAGCGTGCTCAGGTTCCCGATCGTTCCCAAAAAGAATGTTTTGCTCAGGGTGCAGTGCTTCGGCAATTTTGACGTTTTTACTCCCGACGGCAAGCCGCTTCATTTTGACAGAAGCAAGAGCAAGGAGCTCTTTGCATATCTGGTTCACCGCCACGGAAGCTCCTGCACGATCAAGGAGATCGCCGCCGCGCTCTTTGAGGACGAGCCCTACGACAAAAAGCAGCAGGGCTATTTGCAGCAGCTGACAAGCTCAATGATGCGCGCGCTCAAAAAGGTGGGCGCAGAGGGCGCGGTGAACAAAAGCTACAACAGCATTTCGGTCAATGTCGATACGCTCGACTGTGACTACTACCGCTTTGCCGAGCTTGACGCAGGCGCGGTAAACGCCTACGCAAACGAATATATGAGCCAGTATTACTGGGCAGATTTCCTTTTTAATGATTTTTAGAGTTTTTTGGCTTTGCCTATACTCTATACGTAAAGCTGTGTTATTTTGCTTTACAAAAAACAAACAATATAATATTATAAAAAATCGTCCGCGCCGGATCTGTAACAGCAATTCGGCGCGGATTTATGCTGCTTGTAAAAGATAAACAGTTTTATTGCGACATATTAAACAATATGAGTGTATATTTGACGATATTGCAAAATTTCATGTGTTTTTATTGACAAAAAAAGAATACTCCTGTAATATTTAGTTTGAGATATTGCATGATTTTTGGAGTAATCTCAAAAATACAACAAAAGAAAGGGCATGAGACATGAAAAAAACACTCAAAAGGTCGATTTCCTTTGTGCTTGCTTTCATGATCGTGTTCAGTATGCTGACCGTACTGCCGAGTGAGCTTTTCCACTCGACATATGTTCATGCGGCTGAGGCGATCGCGGAGCTGGCAGGCGCAGACCCGGAAATCTACGAAAACGACGACTTTACGTATACTCTCACCGACGAGTATACCAAGGTCAGGATCATGAGCTGCAAGCTCGATTCCGACGAGATAGTTATCCCGGATACCATCGACGGTAAAAAGGTAACCTCAATCGGACCGAATGCTTTCCAGGGCAGCTCGATCACATCCGTAATAATGGGCAAAAACATCGAGACGATCTGCGAATATGCGTTCGCTTATTGCGACTTGCTTCAAAATGTTGATTTTGTTCAATCAAAAATCAAGACCATAGGAGAACGAGCTTTTGTAAGATCCTCAATTACAGAGCTGGTATTTCCGGACAGTCTTGAAAGCATCGGATATCATGCGTTTTCTCCTTACGGATATTCAACATGGGGAGACTATCATGAAAGTCAGCTACAGAAAGTAACTTTCGGTTCTAACCTAAAAACAATCGGAGATAATGCATTTTATAATTGCGACAAGCTTTCAGAAATCAATTTTACCGGAGATAAGCTTGAAAGGATCGGCGGCAGTG
>OMZU01000041.1 GCA_900315605.1 uncultured Eubacteriales bacterium
TCCAAGAAAGCCAATAACACCAGCCTCGATTTTTGCTGGACTAACTTCAACGGCGAATGCACCAGCCGGATCCAGAACGACGGCAAAAACACCAAAATCAGCGAATGGTACGTCAAGCGCAGCTGGGAAAAAGAGGTTCACGGCGACGAGTACTGGGGCACCTGATCGGTAAAAAAGAGACAACACAAGTTTTTATGGAAGAAATGCAGATCAAAGTATAAAAATACAGTTCTAAACAACTTTAAAAAGCAGAGGGTATCGCTACTCTCTGCTTTTTTTATATGGTATTGTCTTAACGCTCGCCTTCGATTCCAGATCCGCTTTGCCAAAAATAAAAAGCACCCTTGCTGGGTGCTCTTTATTTTTGGAGCGGATGATGTGTTGTGTACATATGCTTTTATACTATTTTCAAATAAAACACCTTAAACAGATATTAGCTGATAATTTTGCAGAACAAGGCGGAGAACGCAGTAATATTGACGTATTACGAGGACGACAATGCAGTTATGCGAAATTTAACGCATCAGATGTTAAAGGTTTTTATTAGATTATAGTATAATATAGTTTTATTATCTTAGCAATAGTGCCTTCTAATTTCATATTCATTATCCTTTCTTTTTTTCTGAACATATATGATTGGAATTAATTGCAACAAAAAAGAGCCGATTTGTATTTCTACAAAATCAGCTCTTTTTCGGCTTTCTGTTATATTATTCTTATGTATTTTTGAAGTTAAGTAAACAGCTTTTTACTCTAAAAAATAATTTTTCTTAAGGCAATACCGCATAATTCAGGTGTGCGAATTGCGCAGTCAGATTTTTCGTCAGACTTTTCAAATAATCAGTTCGCATACTGACGTATGGGGGCTGATTTTTGGGCAGTCTGACGGAATAATATGCTGGCAAGGCGTGCGCCTCGAATTGTGCGGTGTTGCCTTAATATGGTTTTGAAAGGCAACTTCGTTGGCACATTCCATTTTAAAGCGGTTCATCGCTTCCTTTGCCTCAGGAACGTTGATCTGATTGTTATTATTGCTTGACATATTGCTTCTCCTTTTTTGGTTCATACCGATTTTCGCATTATCCGAAAATCGGCTGAGCTTTCGTTCGCAATAGTATTGTTAGAAGCTTTTATTTATTTATTATTTGAAATTTTTGTCAGATTTTTTTGAACTCTTTTGAACTCTGCCTACAAGCTTATTTGCCGAGCCGACTTGTTCTTTCCTCTGCCGTTATCACGTTTTCATTAATTATTTTGGGCAGCAAACTGGCTGTTGTACAGCTTTGTATAAAAGCCGTTTTGCGCAAGCAGCTCGTCATGTGTTCCCTGCTCGATAACGTCTCCGTCCTTCATCACAAGGATAACGTCGCTCTCTTTGATCGTCGAAAGTCGGTGAGCAACAACAAAGCTCGTTCTGCCCTTCATGATTTGGGCAAATGCCTTTTGTACTCGGATCTCGGTAAGCGTGTCTATTGAAGAGGTGGCTTCGTCCAGAATCAAAATCGGCGGATTTGTAAGCATTGCGCGTGCAATACACAAAAGCTGCTTTTGACCTTGACTCAGATTTCCGCCGCCCTCGCTTATTTCGGTGTTGTAGCCGTTTGGCATCCTGCGGATAAAGCTATGTGCGTAAGCCGCCTTTGCCGCTGCGATAACCTCCTCGTCCGATGCGTTTTCGTTGCCGTAGCGAAGATTTTCCATGATCGTTCCGCAGAACAGCCAGCTTTCCTGAAGAACCATTCCGTAGCTGCTGCGAAGCTCGTCCCGGCTAAGCCTGCGGATGTCCACACCGTCTATGCTTATTGAGCCGCTGTCAACATCGTAAAACCGCATCAACAGATTTATAAGCGTGGTTTTTCCGCAGCCGGTCGGTCCGACTATTGCCACATGGCAGCCCTGCCTTACGTCAAGCGAAAAGTTTTTGATGAGAGGCTTTTCGGGAGTATAGGAAAAGCTCACGTTTTGTATCTTTACGTTTCCCTTGCAGCCGTTAAGCTTTTCGGGGGCTTCAACGGGCTTTTCGTCGTTTGCTGCAAGCACCTCAAAAACTCGCTCGCAAGCTGCGATTCCGGTTTGAAGCTGAGTCAAAACTCCCGTCACCTCGTTAAACGGCTTTGTATACTGGTTGGCGTAGGTCAAAAAGCACGAGAGCTGACCGACCGACAAATTGCCCGAGATCGCAGAAGCAGCACCGATCACTCCCACGGCAGCATAAACCATTGCGTTGACAAAGCGTGTGCTGGGATTTGCAAGCGCGCCTGCAAACTGCGCCTTGAAGCCCACGTCGTACAGCTCGTCATTGTATTCTTCAAAACGTTCAAAGGCTCTGTCCTCGTAGGCAAACGCCTTTACCAGCCTTTGGTTGCCGACGTATTCCTCGACAAACGATGATATCTCGCCCTGCAAAACCTGCTGGCGCGTAAATCGCCTGTGGGTCAGCTTGCCGATAAACGCCGCCAAAAACAGCGAAAGCGGAGTGAGTACAAAAACGACGATTGCGATTTTCCAGTTGATGAACAGCATAAAAATCAGAGTGCCCACTATTGTGACAACACCGGAAAAGAGCTGCAAAAAAACCTGGGTCAAGCCGTCGCCCACTGCGTCAACATCATTTATAACGCGGCTGATAAGGTCGCCGTGCGAATGGGAATCAATATAGGAAAGCGGAACGGAATTAAATTTTCTGAAAACCTCGCGCCTTAGGTCGCGAACGATTTTGTAGCTGACGGCGTTGATAAGGTAATTCATCAGCCATTGGAACACCGCAACGCCGACGATCGAAGCGGCGATTTCGGCAAGGATAAGAGCGACTCTTTGAAAATCTACATTGTTCGCGCCGATTATGCTGTCTATAGCGTTGCCGATAAGCACCGGGATGAACAGGGTCAGCGATACGCTCACAAGCGCGCTCAAAACAGCCAAGGCGAGCAAAAAACGATACGGCTTCAACGCCCTTATTACCGGAGAAAGAGAGGACTTCTTTTTCATCTTGCCGCCTCCTTTTCGCTAAGCTGAGAGAGGCAGATCTCCCTGTAGGTGTCACAGCTCTCCAGCAATTCCTTGTGGGTTCCCTGTCCGACTGCTTTTCCGTCGTCAAGAACGATAATCAAGTCGGCATTCTTTATTGTTGAGCAACGCTGAGTGACGATTATCACAGTTGCGCCCTTTGTGTTTTCATTCAGAGCCTTTCTTAACGCCGCGTCTGTTGCAAAGTCTAGCGCGGAAAAGCTGTCGTCAAGGATAAGCAGGCTCGGTTCTCCGACCAAGGCTCTTGCGATGCAAAGCCTCTGCCGCTGACCGCCGCTGAAATTCCTTCCGCCCTGTTCAACCCGCGAATCGAGCCCAAGCGGAAGCTTTGATACGAAATCATATGCCTGAGCGATTTTGAGCGCGGAAATGATTTCGGCTTCGGTGGCGTTTTCGTTTCTCCACTTCATGTTGTCGCGGATCGTGCCGCTGATAAGCGTTGACTGCTGCGGAACGATCCCGATTTGCCGCCTGAGCTGAGCAAAGGGATAGTCCTTAACGTTTACGCCGTCAAGCCTCACCTCGCCGCCGGTCGCGTCATAAAAGCGTGGGATAAGGTTGACAAGCGTGCTTTTTCCGCTGCCGGTACCGCCGATTATGCCGACCGTCTGACCTCTTTTTATGCTAAAGCTAAGGTTCGTCAGCTCGTCGTCGCCGTCGCCGTAATTAAAGCTGACATTTTCAAATTCAACATGCGGCGAGGACAAATCGGCTGTCGCCGGGTTTTTTGCGGTTTCAACAACGCTCGGCTTGGTTTCAAAGACCTCGTTGATACGCTTTGCGCAGGCACTTGACTTTGTCAAAAGCAAAACGAGATTTGCAACCACTATCATAGCCAATAGGATCTGGGTCATATAATTTACGAGCGCGACGATATCGCCCGAAAGCATACCGCTGCCGCTGTTTACAAAGCCTGCGCCGAACCAAATTATCAGGATAATTGCAAAATTTGTGATCGCATAGGTTGCCGGACTGAGCAAGGCGGAAAGGCGGCTGACGCGGATAGCAGCCTTTGCAAGCTCGTCTGTTGCGGCGTCAACCCGGCGTTTTTCGCTCTCCTGCTTTGAAAAGGCGCGGATCACCCTGCTGCCCGAAAGATTCTCGCGCGACAAAAGCCCGATTTTGTCAAGCTTCTTTTGAATAGAGGAATAGATCGGAATGCTTCGGCTCATAACAATATAGAGCGTGATCCCGATAAGAATTGCGGCGACAATAAAAATCAGCGACATCTTAAAATTGATCGTCATAGCCATTATCATTGAGCCGACGATAATAAACGGCGCGCGCGTAAGCAGACGAATACACATAGCCACGCTCTGCTGAACCTGGTTGATATCGTTGGTCATTCGGGTGATAAGCGAGGGCGTTCCCAGCGAATCAAGCTCCGCGTGAGAAAGCGTGCCGATGTGCTCAAACAGCTCGCGCCTGATTTGCGTTCCTACGCCCTGAGAAGCGCGCGAGGCAAGGTACTGACACACAAGCGCGCTGCCAAGTCCTGCCGCGGCAAGCAAAAGCATGACTCCGCCCATTTGCAGCACATAGCCGACATCTTGCTTTTCTTTGATTCCGACGTCGATTATATTCGCCATAACAAGCGGCACAAACAGTTCGAGGATCGCCTCAAAGAGCTTGCACAGCGGCCCTATTATGACTTCTTTTTTGTAGCTATATAAAAATCTTCTCAGCTTAAACATTGATTTTCTCCAAAGCTTCGGCTTTTTTCAAGTGATTTTAAAAAAACAGTTGACAAAACAATAATATTATTGTATACTAATGAAGTTGTAAGAACAACTTTTCGAGGTGTAACTCAGTTTGGTAGAGTGCTTGGTTTGGGACCAAGATGCCGCAGGTTCAAGTCCTGTCACCTCGACCAGAAACGCTTCACCTGCGTGAAGCTCAATGAATAGTGAATAAAGAATAGTGAATAGTTAATAACAGATGAACTCTTATGACGTTTCTGTATTATTCGTTATTCTCTATTCACTATTCTTTTTTCGCTAAAAAGAATAGGCAGATACTATTTCCGACAAAAGTATACTGTTGTTAAAATATAAACATATTATGATTTATCGCCGATTTTTTGTTCCTGTCGGCGATAAAAAATCGGCGATAAAAATTAAGGCAATACCGCATAATTAGGGTTTGCGCCCTGAATTGTGCGGTGTTGCCTAAATTAATAAATCACTTGATCAGGCTCTTGCCGTCCATCTCTGCCGGCTGTTCGAGACCCATGATTTGGAGCATTGTCGGAGCGATATCGGCAAGTCTGCCGCCCTCTCTTAGCTCGCAGTCATAGCCCACCACGCAGAACGGTACCGGATTTGTTGTGTGCGCGGTAAACGGCGAACCGTCGTCATCGATCATTCTGTCGGCGTTTCCGTGGTCGGCTGTAATAAGCGCAACGCCGTCCATTTCGCGGATCGCGTCTACAACCTGTCCCACACAGTCGTCAACCGCTTCAACAGCCTTTACAGCCGCCTCAAACACTCCTGTATGTCCGACCATATCGCAGTTTGCAAAGTTGAGAATAATCATATCATACTTGCCGCTCTTGATTGCCGGAACAAGCTTTTCAGTAACCTCATACGCGCTCATTTCGGGCTGGAGGTCGTAGGTTGCAACCGCAGGAGATTTTACGAGGATCCTGTCCTCGCCCTCGTACTGCTTCTCAACGCCGCCGTTGAAGAAGAAGGTTACGTGAGCGTATTTCTCGGTTTCGGCGATCCTGAGCTGAGCCATGCCCTGCTTTGAAATATACTCGCCGAGGGTGTTCACCAGCGACTGCGGCTTGAACGCGATCTCAACGTTAGGCATTGTCGCATCATACTGAGTCATGCAGATATAGTTCAGGGGGAAGAAGCCGTTTCTTCTCTCAAAGCCGCTGAAATCGGGATCAACAAGCGTTCTTGTGATCTCACGCGCTCTGTCGGGGCGGAAGTTGTAGAAGATCACGCTGTCGTTTGGCTGTATCTTTGCGCCGCCCTCAATAACAGTCGGGATAACAAACTCGTCGGTAACTCCGTTTTCGTAGGAATTTTTAACCGCGCAAACCGGACAGGCAGCGGTTTCGCCCTCGCCGTAAACCATTGCGGCGTATGCCTTTTCAACGCGCTCCCAGCGGTTGTCTCTGTCCATAGCGTAGTATCTGCCCATTACGGTAGCGATCTTGCCCACGCCGATCTCTTCGAGCTTGTCCATACATTCCTTTATGTAATCCGCCGCACTTGACGGAGGAACGTCACGACCGTCAAGAAAAGCGTGGATATAAACGTCCTTGAGCCCCTTTTGCTTTGCAAGCTCAACGATTCCGTAGAGGTGGGTCATGTGGCTGTGAACGCCGCCCGGAGAGAGCAGTCCCATAAGGTGCAGAGCCGTGCCGTTTTTGAGCGCGCTGTCCATTGCGCCGACGATCGCCTCGTTGTCCTTGAGCTTGTCCTCGTTGATCGTCTTGGTGATTCTGGTAAGCTCCTGATAAACCACGCGACCTGCGCCCATATTTGTGTGACCGACCTCAGAATTACCCATCTGTCCGTCGGGGAGACCCACATCCATTCCCGAAGCACCGATTTGAGTTATCGGGCAGGTCGAAAAGAGCTTGTCAAGGTTGGGCTTGTTTGCCGCCTTGATAGCGTTGCCCTTTTCGGGAGCGATTCCAAAGCCGTCCATTATTATTAAAATCAAAGGCTTTTTCATTAATCAAAATCCTTTCGTCAGTTGTGCGTAATTATTTTGAAGCTGCCTTAACGATCGCCGCAAACTTTTCTGCAACAAGCGAAGCACCGCCGATAAGACCGCCGTCAACGTTTGTCTTAGAAAGAAGCTCGTCTGCGTTGCCGTCGTTCATTGAGCCGCCGTACTGGATCGTTACGCCGTCAGCCGCCGCCTGATTGTAGAGCTTTGCAAGAGTAGCGCGGATAAATGCGCAAACCTCCTCAGCCTGATCGGCAGTAGCGGTCTTGCCTGTGCCGATAGCCCAAACAGGCTCATAGGCGATAACAACGTTTTTGAGCTCCTCCTCGGAAACGTCGTAAAGGTCGAGCTTGATCTGTCTTGCGATAACTTCCTCTGTGATGTCGCACTCGCGCTCCCAAAGCAGCTCGCCAACGCAAACGATCGGCTTTAAGCCTGCCGCAAGAGCAGCCTTTGTTCTCTTGTTTACAGTCTCGTCGGTCTCGCCGAAGTACTGTCTTCTCTCGGAGTGACCGAGAACAACGTACTCAACGCCGACTTCCTTGAGCATACCGGTTGAGATCTCACCGGTGAATGCGCCGCTTTCAGCCCAGTGGCAGTTTTCCGCACCGATTTTGATATTTGTATCCTTTGTTGCCTCAACAGCAACAGCAAGGTCAACGTAGGGAACGCAGGCGATAACCTCGCAGTCAGCGTCCTTTACAAGCGGAGCGATTTCCGAAAGGAGAGCCTTTGCCTCGCTTGGAGTTTTGTTCATTTTCCAGTTGCCGGCGATAATAGCCGTTCTTTTTGCCTTATCCATTGGTAATCAAATCCTTTCGTGTCTTATATAACGCGAGGCGGCATAAACCGCCTCGCTGAAATATGTTTTTTAAATCTATATTATTTGTCTGCGATAACTGCAATGCCGGGAAGAGTTTTGCCCTCAAGATATTCAAGAGAAGCACCGCCGCCGGTTGAGATGTGGCTCATCTTGTCTGCAAAGCCAAGCTGGATAACAGCAGCCGCGCTGTCGCCGCCGCCGATGATCGTTGTAGCGTCTGTCTCTGCAAGAGCCTTTGCAACAGCGATAGTACCTGCCGCAAGGGTCGGGTTCTCGAACACGCCCATAGGTCCGTTCCAAACAACGGTTTTCGCGCTCTTAACAGCCTCTGCAAAGAGCTCCTGAGTCTTTGTGCCGATGTCAAGACCTTCCATATCAGCCGGGATAGCGTTGGCGTCAACTACCTGAACCTCGATAGGTGCGTCGATAGGATCTGGGAAGCCTGCGGCGATAGTAGTGTCGATCGGGAGAAGAAGCTTCTTGCCGAGCTTCTCAGCCTTTTCCATCATTTCCTTGCAGTAGTCGATCTTTGTGTCGTCAACAAGTGAAAGTCCAACCTCTTTGCCCTGAGCCTTGAGGAAGGTGTAAGCCATGCCGCCGCCGATGATAAGAGTATCGCACTTTTCAAGCAGATTGGAAATTACGTTGAGCTTGTCTGCAACCTTTGCGCCGCCGAGGATAGCAACGAACGGACGAACCGGAGTTTCAACAGCATTGCCGAGGTAGTCGATCTCTTTCTGCATAAGGTAGCCAACGGCTGTGTCCTTGATGTGGTCTGTAACGCCCGCGGTTGAGCAGTGAGCGCGGTGAGCGGAGCCGAAAGCGTCCATAACAAAAACCTCAGCCAAAGAAGCAAGCTCCTCTGAGAACGGCTCAAGATTCTTGGTTTCTTCTTTTCTAAAGCGTGTGTTCTGAAGAAGAACAACGTCGCCTTCCTTCATCTCGGCAACTGCCTTCTTTGCGTTCTCGCCTACTACCTCGTCGTCGTTAGCAAAAACAACGTCCTGACCGAGAAGCTCGGAAAGTCTTGCAGCAACGGGAGCGAGAGAGAACTTTTCCTCGGGACCGTTCTTGGGCTTGCCGAGGTGTGAACAAAGAATAACCTTGCCGCCGTCAGCGATAAGCTTTTTGATCGTGGGAAGAGCGGCAACGATTCTGTTATCGTTAGTGATAACGCCGTCCTTGAGCGGAACGTTAAAATCTACGCGGACAAGAACCTTCTTGCCCTTTACGTTGATGTCGTCAACTGTTACCTTATTTAGTTTCATTGGAATCAATCCTTTCTTCTGATACAGTAGTCTGTGAAAACAATGTTATTAAAACAATACATTTTCACATTCATACATATTATACATCAAATCCCAATTTTTATCAATAGAATTTGATAATTTTTTTCCGAGCTGATTTTTCTCCGAGCAGAAAGCTCGGCGGAAATTCAAACCTCGGTAGCGAGAAAATACTGTTACTGAAAACTTAAGACTGAAAAACTGTTAAATGAATAATAGCGGTCGAGCAGACAGGTTTTATTTTAAAAACACGTCTGTTTCCCGAACAAATAATTATTACAAAACAAATAATAATTAAAAAACAAAGACAACTTGTTTTCTTTTCAAGCTCTCAGCTGTCCTGCGAAAGACCCGTTTCTCTGAAAACATCCTCCCAGCGGTGATTATGCAGCTCTCCTTTGTTGAGCAGCTCGTGATAATCCCACTGCCTGAGCACCTCATAGGCGGCGATAGCGACGGAATTGGAAAGATTCAGGCTTCGCGCCTCGTCTATCATCGGGATCCTGAGCGTGCTTTCGGGGTACTTCATCAAAAGCTCCTCGGGCAAGCCCTTGGTTTCCTTTCCGAAAAGCAGGTAGGAATTGTCGGGATATTCAACGTCGGAATGGCGGTGAGTGCCTTTGGTTGAAAAAAAGAAATAATTTCCGCCCCTTGTCTTTTCAAAAAAGTCGTTTATGTCGTCATAATATGTAATATCCAAAAAATGCCAGTAATCCAGCCCGGCGCGCTTCAGCTTTCTGTCGTCGATCCTAAAGCCGAGCGGTCTGACCAAATGCAGAGCCGCTCCGGTTGCGGCGCAGGTTCGCGCAACGTTGCCTGTATTCTGCGGGATTTCGGGTTCAACAAGTACCAGATTCAACCTTGCCAAAAGTTTATCACTCCAATTTTTTAAAAAATACTTTTATTACATTTTAATTCGCAAAGAATAATATTGCAAGTGTTCTTGCTAAATTTTATCGTTTTCAAAGAAAAACGGCGCGGAGGTGAGGCTGTGAACAACAACCCGGTAATGAACATGGTCAAGGGTGCGGCGATCGGAATGGCTGCCGGGATCGCCGTTGGCTACGCCGGCAAAAAAGCGGTTGACGACAACCCAAAGCTAAGAAAAAAAGCAAACAAAGCTTACCGAACCCTTGAAACCATCATGGACACGGCGCAGTATATGCTAAAATAGTTTTTGCGCACAAAGCCAAAAAATCCCCGACTTAGCTTTTGTCGGGGATTTTTATTTGGATTTTTATTTATGAAACATAGTTGAGCGGATCTACCTTTTGACCGTTTTCGATGATCTCAAAATGCAGGTGCGGACCTGTTGAAAATCCGGTTGAGCCGATATAGGCGATCGTCTGTCCCTGTGCAACATACTCTCCGGTTGAAACAGCAAGCTCGCAGGCATGACCGTAGAGCGTCTTGTAGCCGTTGCCGTGGTCGATTATCACATAGTTGCCGTAGCCGCTGTCGTCGTAGCCTGAGAAAACGACCGTGCCGCTGTCGGAAGCAAGGATAGGCTGACCGTAGTCTCCGCCTCCTGCAATGTCGATCCCGTTGTGGAACGAGCCCCAACGCCACTCAAAATAGGTCGTTATTCCTCTGGTGTGAGGAGCAGGCCATATAAATCCGCCTGTAGCGGTTCCGCTGACTGCGCCGGTGCTCTCGGTTGGCTTTTCTTCAGCAACGCCGTCCTTTGAGCCCTTTACGATCACCTCGTTTACAGGTTCCTTTGAAACCTTGGTGTCGGTCACAACAGCGTCGTAGAGCGCGCCGTCAACATAGGTCGTTCTGACGGTGGTTTCTCCCTGACCGTCCTCTCCCTTGGTTTTCACTTCCTCATAAGAGGAGTCCTTGGTTTCGTCATATTCGATCTCGGTTTCATAGCTGATATCGTTGGTGTAGATGATATCGGTTGAAAGCGAAACAGAAAACTTTCCGTCTGCCGCCGCCATAACATCTTCGGCGGACATGATTTTGTCATCGTCAAACACGCCCGAAACGACCTCGACGTCGTTAAAAAACTCGGTGGTGGTTTCGTCGTCGTATCTTGCTCTGTAATTCACCAAATATGCGTCAAGCGCGGAATTGAGTGCGTCGGTCTGAGCCGCGCCGATCAACTCGCCGTCGATATACAGACCCGAAATAGCGTTTGTCACAAAGAGTGCAGGCGCGTTGTCTGTGCTTTCGCTGACATTCACAATAGTCTCGGTCGGAGCGGTAAGTCCCTGCTCCTGAGTCTGCAAGGCCTCGCCCTGTGAGCCGAGCTCCGGCTTTGTTGACGCTTGAGCCGTGCTCTGAGCCGGCTCGTCAAGCGCGCTGGCAACAGTCGCGCAGGAAAGCATTACCGCCGAAAAGCTGGCAACTACCGCAAGCACCGCTCTTTTTTTCAAAACAGAATGACGTCTGACCGGAGTCTTTGCCGCATAAGCGTGCTTTGCAGCGTTTGAGGAATAAACTCTTGTCAGGCTGCCGCGAAGCGAATTGTTGAACTCGCTGTCCGCGGTTGTTCTGCCGGCAAAATAATGCCTGTCGAGCATCGCGGTTTTTGCTTTTGCCTTGTGTGATTTTTGCTGTGCGTTGGATCGCTGAGCTTTATTGCCAAACGACCTTGCAGCAAGAGTCACTGCTCTTTTAATAAAGCGAACGGTCTTTTGCGCTGTATTCAGTCTACGGCTTTTTCGCCTTTTGACTGTCGGAAGACTTTCTATTTCATTGAAACCTTCCAAACCAATGAATTTTGTCTTCAAAATAATTTCTCCTATCTCATTAACCATTACAAATCGGTAACAATTTCATAACTATAATTATAACAAAATGTAACGTAATTTCAATAGGAGAAATAAAAACCGTAATATTTAACAGCGATTTTCATAAACTCAGAGGGAATTTTTCGTTATAATGCACAATAATTCTGTAAATAAATTATACAGTAAGTAATACATGAAAATGTATTTTTACATTTCGTAATATTCCCTCAAAGCAATTTCCGCTCTTTTTTTCTTATTTTTAGTCAAAGCTTGCCGTATTGGTAAAGCAAAGATTCAGGTCAACCGTTCCGTCGATCCCGTCAACCACGCCTTCCTTTGAGTATTGCCAAATCGAAAAACGATAGTAAAAGCTCGGCAGATCGGCATACTCGCTGAACCAGATGTCGTAATTTGAAAGCTTTTTCAAGTCATATTTAAAATACAGCTCGCGGCTTGTTGAATAGATAGCCGGAGTATATCCAAGCTGCTTTGCTTTCTCGCAAAACGCCGCTGCACATTCGGTCGCCTGTTCCGCGCTCACACTGTCGGTACGCGCGTCGTCATCCGGAATGATCTCCCAATCGTAGGCGAGCGGATAATCGAGGGCGATATCTCCTATAATCTCCTTGGAATACTCTGCTTCCTCGGCAGCTTCCTCCGCGGTCGTCGCCTGAGAGAAGAAGTATGCTCCAACCTTTATTCCGGCTGCCTTAGCTTGGCTAAGGTATTCGGCTGCCTTTTCGTCGGGATAAAGCGCGCCGCTGTCGCCGTAGCCTCTTCCTCCCACACGGATCATTGCAAAGTCAACGCCGCTGTCTTTTACTCTCTGCCAGTCGATATCGCCGTTGTAGGACGAAACATCAACGCCCGTTACAGAAGCTTTTGCGCCGTTTTCACTGTATTGCTTAAAAACTCCGTCAGAGCTGAAGCCGCTGTTGTCAAGTCGGTTCAGCTCGACTCCGTCGAGACGGTCGATCCAAATTTCGCCCAGCGCGGAATCATTCACCTTTACCTTGCCGCCGCTTTCCTCCGCGCCGGTTTCGGCAGAGCCCTGAGCCTGAGAAGAAGCAATGTCCTGCACCTGCTGAGTATCGGTTGAGCCGTCCGAGGACCGAACGACCTGTGACTGCGCCTTGTCCGGCTCCTGGGACGACCCGGAAGAATTATTGTCCGAGCAGCCGCAAAAAAGCGTACAGCCCACAGCAAAGGCGGCTGCAACGCACAGAACTTTGAGTTTTTTGTTTTTCATAATAATCACTTTTTCATCCATTTTTAAAACGGGTATCCGTCGCATGGCGAATACCCGATTTTAGCGTTTTGTTACACTGACTTTTAATTAGAATTTGATTTTCTCTGCGATATAAGCGTTGAGCTCGTCGATCTTTACTCTCTCCTGCTGCATTGTGTCGCGGTCGCGGACAGTTACGCAGCCGTCCTCCTGAGAGTCAAAGTCATAGGTGATGCAGAACGGAGTTCCGATCTCATCCTGACGGCGATATCTCTTTCCGATCGAGCCTGCGTCATCAAAATCAGCCATAAAGTCCTTTGAAAGCTGCTCATAAACCTTCTCGGCTTGCTCGTTGAGCTTCTTTGAAAGCGGAAGCACCGCTGCCTTGAACGGAGCGAGAGCCGGGTGAAGATGCATAACAACTCTTGTGTCCTTTTCGTCAAGCTGCTCCTCGTCGTAAGCCTCAACAACGATCGCAAGGAAAAGTCTTTCAACACCGAGAGACGGCTCGATAACGTAAGGAATATATTTTTCGTTGGTTGTCTGGTCAAAGTATTCAAGCGACTTTCCGCTTGTATTGATGTGCTGTGTGAGGTCGTAGTCCGTTCTGTCGGCAACGCCCCAAAGCTCGCCCCAGCCAAACGGGAAAAGATACTCAAAGTCTGTTGTAGCCTTTGAATAGAAGCAAAGCTCCTCCTTGTCGTGGTCGCGGAGCCTGAGATTTTCGGGCTTGATATTGAGCGAATAGAGGAAGTCGCGGCAGAACGCGCGCCAGTATTCAAACCACTCAAGATCTGTGCCGGGCTTGCAGAAGAATTCAAGCTCCATCTGCTCAAACTCGCGCACACGGAAAATAAAGTTTCCGGGAGTTATCTCGTTGCGGAAGGATTTTCCGATTTGAGCCACACCGAAGGGAACCTTTTTGCGGCTGGTTCTCTGGATATTTGCAAAGTTCACAAAAATACCCTGAGCGGTCTCCGGACGAAGATAAATCTCATTTTTGCTGTCCTCGGTAACGCCCTGAAAGGTCTTGAACATCAGATTGAACTGACGTATATCGGTAAAATTATGCTTGCCGCAGTTTGGGCAAGGGATGTTCTTTTCATTAATATAGTCCGTCATCTGCTCGTTTGACCAGCCGGCAACGTTTGTGCCGTCAAAGTCCTCGATCAAATTATCGGCGCGGTGACGGGTCTTGCACTCCTTGCAGTCCATAAGCGGATCTGAAAAGCCGCCGAGGTGACCGGAAGCGACCCATGTTTGGGGATTCATCAAAATCGCAGAATCAAGTCCAACGTTATACTTGTTCTCCTGAACGAATTTTTTGAGCCAAGCCTGCTTGATATTATTTTTCAGAGCCATGCCGAGAGGACCGTAATCCCAGGTGTTGGCAAGTCCGCCGTAGATTTCGGAGCCGGGATAAACAAAGCCTCTGCCTTTGCAAAGAGCTACAATTTTTTCCATGGTTTTTTTAGTGTTTTCCATATATATACCTCTTTTCTGTGTCTAACGTATACAATAGAATTTTACAATCATTTCAGTATTATGTCAAGGGATTTTTTGATTGACGTTTTACAGACCGCCGGCTGTATCATTACAAACTTGATCCGGAGCAACGCTGCGCTTTTGTGTGAATGTGATAGTTTTATGTTGTGATCGTATGAATAAATCAAATAATTTGCTATATTCAACTGATTTTTATTTATTATTTTGAGAGGGAATTTTTTCATTTAAAAATTCTACACTAATTCCCAAAAAAGACTTGAAAATTTTATTGACATAATATATAATGTATATGCTCGTAAGAATGAGTAGCTGTGGCTGCTCAGCAATAGAGTACAAGAAAAGGAGGAAATTACGATGAGAAAGTCATCAAAATTTGTAAGCGCGTTGCTTGCGGCACTTATGGCAGTATCGAGTTTTTCGATTCTTTCTGCCGTTACTGTTTCTGCTGCAAACGACACAAAAGTCTACTTCGATGTTCCCGATTGGTGGGGTCCGGTAAAATGGAACAGCAAGCACACAATGGCTTCTGTATACTGCCATCTGTATAAAATCTACGGCGGTTCCGACCTTAAGGAGACAACATTTGCAACAAAGACCGAGAGATGCACATGGGAGCATGACAATGTGTATTCCTTTGACACAACAACTCTCGGTACTATCGAAGAAGGCGCAGACTACGGTATTATCTTCTGCGCAGACAACACATCAAGCATTCGTAATCAGACCTGTGATATGACAATGGGCATCGAGTGTCTCGGCGACACAATGATCGCAACACATGATACTCGTCCAAACGGCGTTGACTCAGAAAAGGTTGACTATGTCGGCGAATGGACTGACCCGACAAACAAAGAGCTTTTCGGTGCTATGAACCTTATCGATTCACTCGGTAACTTCCTTGGCGGTAAGTTCCCGCTCAACACTCCAAAGCCAAAGCTCATTGCAGACAGACTTTATGATCCTGCTTTCAAAATGAAGGTCAATGCAAAGTACTTCACAACCGAGCGTCTTAATGAGCTTGAGGCTGAGCTCGGCGTTACAGCAAGAGACGTTTACGATCAGTATGTGATCACATACAAGGATATTCTCGAAGAGAAGATCGCTAACGGCGACCTCGTTGACAAGTACGACAAGGACGGCAACCCCGAATTCCTCGTTCCTACATTTGAAAGAGTTGCTGAGCGTCTCGGCATCACAATTGAAGACGAAACAACAGCTGAACCCACAACAGAGCCTATTGAAACAACAGTAGAGCCTACAACAGTAGAGCCTACAACAGTAGAGCCTACAACAGTAGAGCCTACAACAGTAGAGCCTACAACAGTAGAGCCTACAACAGTAGAGCCTACAACAGCTGAGCCCACAACAGCTGAACCAACAACAGCTGAGCCCACAACAGCTGAACCAACAACAGTTGAGCCAACAACAGCTGAGCCTACAACAGCTGAGCCTACAACAGTAGAGCCCACAACAGCTGAACCAACAACAGTTGAGCCCACTACAGTTGAGCCCACAACAGTAGAGCCTACAACTGCTGAGCCCACAACAGTTCCCGAGCCGACAACTGAGCCTGTAACAGAGCCCGAGCCGGTTTACGTTGTAGCAGGTTCTGAGGCATTCCTCGGATCAAACTGGAACGGCAAGCCAGAATCAGGCAATGTTATGACAAAGAACGGCGACGTTTACACCTTTACAGTAAACGGCTTTGACGCTATCGATCAGGAAATGCAGTTCAAGGTTGTTGAGAACATCGGCGACAGCCAGAGATGGATCGGCGACGAGAACGGACAGAACGTTTCATTCTCAGTAGAAAAGGTTACTGACGTTACAGTTACTTACGAGCCTGCAACCGATAAGGTTACAGTTTCAGGCGACGGCGTTATTTCACCCTTCGAGCTCGTTATCAAGAGCGTAAGAATCGTTGGTGCTGCCGACGAAAACAAGGGCAACTGGCTCAACGGAATCTCTTGGGAGCCCGACGCTGACGCAAACCTTATGGAGCAGAACGGCGACGTTTATTCAATCACATTCAACAACCTCCCCGAAGAAATGGGTTATGAGTTCAAGATTGCTGCTAACGGCAACTGGAACGCAAACTGGGGTCTCGGAAAAGGCGAGTCTGCTGTTGTAAACGCTCCGATCAACGCTACTTTCAACGGTGAGAACCTTAAATTTGATCTTGATGAAGAATCAAACGTTACTGTTATCCTTGATCTCACAAACTTCAACAAGGATACAAAGGAAGGCGCAGTAATCACAATCGACGTTGCTTCTGTTGTATCAGGTCCTATCTTCGGCGACGTTGACGGTGACGGCGAGATCTCGATCAACGACGCAACAGAGATCCAGAAGTTCGGCGTAGAGCTTATCGACTTTACAGACGAGCAGAAGTTCATTGCTGACGTTGACGGTGACGGAAGAGTATCCGTACTCGACGTAACATGCATCCAGAAGTACCTCGCAGGCTTTAAGACAGGCACAGGCTTTGTAGGTCAGGATGTTAACTCTGTATCATAATCCAACTATAATCGATCAGACTGATTAAACCTTATTTGGGGCTGTCGCTTTTGCGGCAGCCTCTTTTTTGGGTTTTGCAGTCAGACCGGATTGCTCAATACAAATACACAAAAACGCTTCCGCAGCCGAACATACCGGCAACGGAAGCGTTTGTTATTGAATTGATTATTACTAATACTAATCTCAGATAAAAAGTGGACAAAGATTTGCGAGGATATTTTTCGCAAGACGAGGCGAAGGACGCCGCAAGGCTGTCGCCTTGCAAGGACGATTGTCTATTTTTTATTTGAGTTTAGTATAAGATCAACCGAGCTTTTCAAAGCGCGGCACTTGTTTTCCGTCGCGGAAAACCATCTCGCCGAACATTTCTATCGGTCTTGCCCACACCTCGTCGGGATCAAGCAGCGACTTGTAGATCACCAGCTTTTCGCCGGTTTCGCTGTGGGTAGCAAAGCCCACGACCTCATACTCGTTGCCCTTAAAGTGGCGGTATTTTCCGAGCGTGATCTCCGGGATCGAAAAAACTTCGGTGTTTTCGGCTGAGCTTTCGGGAGCTGTTGCTTGCTCTGCTGAGTCGATATCCAGCCTGAAGCTGCCGTCGTTCACCACCAGGATCCTGGAGGAATAAGGCGGCATGTCAAGCTCGCACCAGCCGTTCGCGTCAAACACCTCGTTGCCGTTGAGCACGTCGGTAAGCTTTGCGCTGCATCTTGAATCAAAGCCCAAACGCTCGTGGCGGTCGGTCAGGTTGAACATGACAAACACTGTCTGATTGTCGGTGAAACGCTTGTAAACCAGCTTTTCGTTCATTATGTTCACGTTTTCAAACCTGCCGTACTTTAACGCCTCCAGAGCAAGCCTGACCTTGCCGAGCTTTACAATGTGACTGTACAGCCCGTAATCGGCGTTTGGAACGTTGTCAAGGTCAAGGCAGGGGCGCAGCTCGTAATCGCTTCCTTTTGTGCGCCTTCCTTCGATTCCAAATTCACTGCCGTAGTAAATCGAGGGAACGCCCGGCATTGTATACATCATCGTGTGGATATTGTAAAGGTGGTTTTTGTCGTGAAGCTCGCTGGCGATGCGGTTTACGTCGTGGTTATCAACAAAATTGTAGGTGTAGATATTTTGATAGATACCGCCGTAGGAAAACTGCCTGTTGAGCGAATGTGCGATCTCAAAGTAATTGTGGTCGTTGTGGCTGGAATACAGACCCTTGTAGCACTCGTAATTGGTTACTGAATCCAAGGTTTCTGAGTTTGCCCAGCGGTTGTAGTCGCCGTGGGTGATCTCGCCGTAGAGCCAAAAATCGGGTCTTTTTTCCTTGCATATCCTTCTTAGCTCCCTAAAAAAGCCCAGGTCAATACAATCAGCAGCGTCAAGCCTCAGTCCGTCGATGCCAAATTCATCGATCCAAAAGCGCACGCTGTCGAGCAGATAATTGACCACCTCGGGGTTATGAAGGTTGAGCTTTACAAGGTCGTAGTGACCTGCCCAGCCCTCGTACCAAAACGGGTCGCCCTTGGAGCTTCTGCCGTCAAAATTCAGGTTTTGGAACCAGCCGCAGTACGGCGAATCCCAAAGCCTTTGCTGAACATCCTTAAAGGCAAAAAAGTCGCGGCCGACATGGTTAAAAACGCCGTCGAGCAAAACGCGGATGCCGTTTTTGTGCAGCTCGTCGCAGAGCTTCTTAAAGCTTTGATTGTCGCCCAGGCGGGAGTCGATTTTTCTGTAGTCGATCGTATCATATCCGTGGCGCGTGCTCTCAAAAACCGGGTTGAAAACGATCGCGTTTATCGACATGCTCTTTAGGTGAGGGATACTTGCATAGAGCTTATCGAGCCTGTAGGTGAGCTTAAAGTCGTTTTCTCTGGGAGCACCGCAGTAACCCAGAGGATAAATATTATAAATAATACTTTCGTTGATATAACTCATAAAAACATCTCCTTAGGAACTATTTCTTTAGAGGATATATATTAATTTTAACATAAAATCACCTATTGTGCAATGCAAAATTTTGTGATATAATACAGATGGGCACCTCTGAACAACAGTTAATTTTTAGAGGTGCCTATATTACACTGAATATCAACGGAGGATAAACATGCAAAAGCTTCCTGAAAACAAAACCAGAAAAAACCTGAGGATCGCACAGTGCGTGCTGTATTTGATCCAAATCGTGCTCTGCACCTTTACCTATGTTCGGATACCCAATCCGGATAATCCGGGCGAATATCTTTACCGAACCGTGCCGGACATGCTCGCGTATATGGGCGCAAGCTTTGATGTGGGACAAGACGCGATGCACGCCTATGTTCCGTTTTATCTGATTTTCTTTATAATCCCGATCGTCGGCTTCTTTTTCTGCGCGCTGGACAAGCAACGCAACCTCAAAAACATTGTTTCTCTGTTTTGCTGTATGCTGGGCGTTTTGTCGATTTTGATGATCGTCACGATCAATTTCCTCGACATCGGCTCAACTCTCGCGCTCCTGCTCTATCTTTTGATTAGCTTTTTGACCACAATAGCGATCATGGCAAGACTGACCAAGGACGACAACACATAATCAAGAACACGGAAATGTAAGCTTATTTCGCCTGCATTTCCGTGTTTTTTAGCTCCTAGAATTCATGAAAAATCAAGTGCGCTTGCGCATTGTCGAGAACAAGTGGCTTGGCAAAGTCCGCGCGCTTTATTTCACCGTAGAGCCTGCCGAACAGGACGCTTGTGTTGTCCATATCGGCGCACATAGGCTCGCCGTTGATCGTAAACGGCTTGAAGGTGATGTCAAGAGCAGAATACCCCGCGCTGAAATAGAACGGTCGGTCAAGTCTGCCGTTCGTTCCCTTGACGTTGATTTGAGAGAGCTTTTCGAGGCTTCCGTCAACAAAAAAACAGTTTTCGTTGCCGTAGCGGTTATCCCCCACCCTGCTTGCCAGACAAAGCGAAAAGCGTTTGCCGTTGATGACCGAGTCCGCGCTCAACCGCTGGTAGTTGTGGAGCCGGGGCTTTGAGAACCGAGCCAGATCAAGATACGCGCGCGACGAAGCCTCGTCAAGAGAATACTTTCGCGCTCCGACGCTGATCTCTCCGCATGAGATATACTGCGGCGCAAAGGTCTTGAGGTAATAATAGCGGCGGTTGCGCTCAAAGGGCGCGAGCTCGCTGAGAGCCTCGTCATAAATTTTTTCAAGGCTCAACCGCAGCGAGAGCTTTTTGTCCGACCCGAACTTTTCAAAATCGCAGGCGATCTTAAAGTCCTGATCCTCTCGCCTTATCAACACTTGGAGCCGCTTGTCGGAATACAAAAACTCTTCGTCTTCAAAGGGAACAGACTCTGAGCGAATTATTTGTTTTTTGGCAATGCAGTCACAGATCACGCCTCCTCGCTTTAGGTCGGCGACCGCGATCTTCACACGAAAAGCATGTCCGGAGCTTTCTATGGAAAGATAGAGTGAGACCTCGGAATTGTTGACAAAACAACCGCTGTGATAGCTGTGATTTGAAAACGACTTGCTTTGTTCCTTGTTGTATTCAAAGAGCGGCGCACGTGCCCAGCCGGCACACATGACCTCTCCGTTTTGTTCAAATACGCTGTGCTTTTCGGTAATTTCCCTTTGCAAAGCCTTCACCTCTCAAACGTTTCAATGATATCAAAATTTATTTTGCTTTTCAAGAATTATAACAAGATTGTAAAGAATAATCTTTTATTCTCTTGAATATCAATTATTGTATCATGCTCGGGGGGAGAAAAAATGAAAAAATTTGTCGCCGCCTTTCTTTTTATATTGCTCTCGCTCACATTTTCGGGCTGCACCGCCGACGCCTCGGGAAGAGTTGCAGAGCTGATTTCAGCAGACAGAAGCACGGTTCTTGGATCGGGCGCGGAGGTAAGCCTGAAATTCAGCGGAGATACTGCGGCCCTCACAATAAAAAGCAGGGATGAAACGACCGCGATCCAAGGCAGATATATTGCCGATGATGATAATTTTGTGATATTCGTGCCCGAGATCGGTCAGAACTACTGCTTTTCCTACACGCCCCGTGGGAATGAGCTTGAGCTTGGATATGACGGCAGCTCGATCGTTCTGAGATCCGACGAGATTTCCGACAATGCGCTGATTGAATGAATGCACGTCAATCTAATTTCGTCATAATTTTGTAATCGTCAAAACAATCCCAATATGATATAACATAAACGGGTGAAGAAAATGAAAAGTTTTGAAAGATTG
>OMZU01000089.1 GCA_900315605.1 uncultured Eubacteriales bacterium
TTAACAGAAGTTTCTGCGGAACGACCGCCACCCTTGACAGAACCTGAAAGAAATGCTATGGCGTCGTTGCCGACGGTGACGAACTCAAGAACAGCTCAGCCAGGTTCACCGTCGGGCGACAACTGTAGCATTTCTTTCAGAACCCGTCAAGGGCAAGCCGCCTGTGGCGGTGGCTCCGTTTTGCCTCCGGCTCGGAATCTAAGAACAGCTTTATTCGATGGGCGGATTCAGCAGGTGCGTTCCGGACGCGAATCGGTGCGTTCCTCGTTGCGTATCGGTGCGGTCATTGAAGCGAATTGATGTTTTCCTTGGAGCGGATTGGTGCGGTTATTGGGGCGGAATAATCACAAAAGCGTGTAAGCAGAATCAACTCCTGCTTACACGCTCTTTTTACTTTATCTCTTGTTCAGTTTCATCAAACAGCGGGCTGTCAAAGAATTGGCGGACGGTGATTTCAAGACCGTCGCAGAGTTTCTTGATGGACACCACGCCCGGATTCTGGCTCTTTTTATTCAACATACTGTATATGGTTGACGGCGAAACGCCTGAAATATTTGCAAGGGCATTGACAGCAATGTTTCTCTCACGGCACAGCTCCAAAATACGCTGCGCTACGGCTTCTTTTGTTCTCATAGCCTTCTCCTTTGCGATTTATCGTAATTCAATTCTACAAAAATGTGCGATAAATCGTGTGGGATATATCGCAATTATAAAGCAGATAGATGATTTTAGATTGGTTGAGCAAAAGGTTGAAACGCTTATTATCAAGCTGCTCAATGAGCACGAATATGTTGAGTTTCTTGTCGGTCGTGACGGCGAGTTTGATCAACTCGTAACCTCTGCAATCCTTCGTTGCAGAAAGCGTTTGGATACAGGCAACTGCTCTGTCACTTGGGTTATGCCTTATCTGAAAGCGGATTATGTCAAAAACAGTGAAAACTATGATAACTACTACGATTCTGTTGAGGTCTGCGAGCAATCCGCAAAGGTTCACCCGAAATCAGCTATTCAAATTCGCAACAGAGCAATGGTTGACCGTTCCGATTTGTGCGTTTTCTGTGTTATGCATAAGAGCGGCGGTGCCTATCAAACGCTTCGTTACGCAGAAAGGACAGGAGCGGATATAATAAATCTTCTTGACTAACGTTATCATATATGATAACATTAACATAAAGAGAAGGTGATCGTTATGACAGACAGTAATAGCATAATCCGCAAGCGCCAGGAAATTGTTTCAAAACTAACGCAGGCAAGACTGGAAAAGGGCTTATCACAGGCGCAGCTTGCCGAAATGGTCGGTACGCAACGGTCAAATATCTGCCGCATTGAGAACGGCGGTCAGAACCTTTCTCTCGATTTATTGATCAAGATAACAGACGCTCTCGGCAAGGATGTCAGTGTTTTATTGGAAGAAAAAGGTGTTGAAATGAGCAATGTATATAACCTAAAACTTTATGACGATATCCTCGTGACCTTCTCCCTCGAAGAAAAAGGCTTAGAGGGTTTAGTTGTTGAAGTTCTGTCTTATGACGAAAGCAAAAAACACCTCCTTCCAATCAATATGGAGCTGACACCAAAAAGCATTATCAAATGGCTTTCCAATCGTGTTATTCCGAAAAATAGAGCCTTTGTTGACGAGATACTAAAGACGTTTGGGTTGAGCGTGAACGACACAAAGGGCATTATTGACATTTGCTTAGGCTTGTCACTCAACGACAGCTATTGGGTAACTCCTGTTGAATTCGACGGCAAATTTGTCGACTACAATCTGTTTGAAAATCCGTTCTCGGAAGCGTTATCGCTTGTCGCCTATACGGGCGTGGGAAGCGCTGAAAAAGCGTTCTCGACCTCTCCTGAGTTTACAACAAACGGTATGCTCCGCAAGGCTTGGCGGCATATTGAGAACGACGGAATCTATCTCTACAAGGGCGGCACAGAAGGCGCTGCGAATGCCGGCAATGAGCCGTACAGCGAGTTTTACGCCTGTCAGGTCGCTAAGGCGATGGGCTTAAATTGTGTTGAATACGACCTTGAAAACTGGAAAGGTATTCTCGCTTCAAAATGCCGTCTTTTCACCGACATTGACACATCTTTTGTGCCGATCAGCAGGTTGATAAAGGACAGAACACTGAAAAATGCCCTCGATTATTACGCCGGGCTCGGCAAACCGTTCTATGATGACCTGTGCAGTATGCTGGTGTTCGATGCTGTGATTTACAACGAGGACAGACATTTTGGTAACTTCGGTATTTTGCGTGACAATCACACAGGAAAGATCATCAAGCCCGCTCCGATTTTCGACAACGGCTTATCGTTGTTTAACTTCGCAATGGCAGATGATTTAGAAAATCTCAGCGAATACGCAAAAACAAGAACTCCTCCCTACGGCGTATCGTTCGACGAGGTTTGTAAGGCAGTAATGGGCAGTAAGCAAAAATCTCAGCTTCGCAAGCTGCTGAACTTCACATTTACAAGACACCCATCAATCAACTTACCCGAAGATCGCTTGGCGGCAATCGAAGCGCAAATCCATACAAGAGCAAGAGAATTGATGTCGATTCCCAACTCTAAATAAAGATAAAGAGCGTGTAAGCAGACAACACCTGCTTACACGCTCGTTTTTCTGTTTTCATTGAGAACTTCACTAACAAATAAGTGAAGTTCTCAATGGGGTTGTTGATAAAATCCCTTAATTGTATATCAACTCGGCATTTACAACCTCTCTCGCTCGTTGGGTTGCATTGTTCATCTTCCGCACCCACAGCATTTGATCAATGACTTTGAGCTGTTCGGTGCAGCCTTCTTCCTTTGCGAAAGCCTTCACAAGCTCGTCGTATATCTTCTGAGCCTGTTCATCAATGTCGGCAAGGTATTCATTCAGTTTGCATTTAGTGAGCAGGTTGGTGTACAGAATCGGGCGGCTTCGTTTGATATAGCGAAGGTGTTGTTGTCCCCACAAGCCGATTGGTCGGTTATCCTGTTCGGGAAGCGTTAAATTCGGCAGCAAATAATCTCCTTGACGTGTATATGTAATCTCCATTGTCAGACCTCCTTAATCTTAATCTTTTTAGCTTTGGCTTTTGAAATTCTAATCAGCAGTTCATCAACTAAATCAGTGTACATTCCTTGTGAAATAAGGTTGTTTCTCAAATCAATCAGACTATTGATAA
>OMZU01000004.1 GCA_900315605.1 uncultured Eubacteriales bacterium
CGAGAGGCAATACTGTTGATATTCTAAGCTCATTCTTTTCAAAAATTCCTTATTGGAAATATAGATTGGCTGAAGGGCTAATTATTCAGCGGTTCCTTAAGTGAAAATCAAAAGGATCATGCAGAGCACAGAGCTGCGCAGCAAACCCTTTTTGCTCCTGCTTTTATAAGTATTCTGCAACATTCTCCCAAGGTGTTTCCGGTGGTTATGATATCGTCGATAATCAAAACTGATTTGCCTTCGATTTCGTTTTTGCTTACTGCGCGAAAAACTCCGCGGACATTTTTCTCGCGTTCGCTGCTTTTCAGCGTGTGCTGCGCCTTGTTTTGCTTGTGTTTTTCAAGCAGGCCAGCATAGGGGATATTCATGATTTTTGCACATTCCTTTGCAAGTAGCTCCGCCTGGTTATAGCCGCGTTTTTTCTTGTCTTTAACGTGCATGGGAACGCAGGTTATAAGGTCAAAATCAATTTGACGGTGGATCTCTAAAATTGACTGAACCACCAAAAAAGAAAGCTGCGGAGCATAGGAGCCCATATTGCGAAATTTGAAGGTTTTGACAGCAGTTGAATACGGCTCGTCATACGGAAGCGGAGCAGAGCATAAATAGCCTCCGCGCGCGTATTTTGTCAGGCTCTTGTCAGGCAGCTTTTTCCTGCATTGCTCACAGGCGTACTCGTCGGGATAAATGACCCTTTCGCAGTAAGGACAAACCGTCGGAAAGAAAATATGTAAAATATACTTGCGTAGCTTTTGCGACAGATTTTCCACAATCATCACCTGATTATAATTATATCTTGTTCGTCTCAAAAATGCAATCGTTTTCTATCTGAATCTAATGAAATCAATTTAGAGGTGCCCTTTAATATAAAACTTGACAATCATTCGCAAATTTGATATACTAATTTGCGAAACAGTTGCAAATTGAGGTGTGAGCTATGCCAAAATATATGACAAAGCAACGCAGAGCTTTTTTGGACTTTTTATCAAAGCATTCGGATGAACAGCTTTCAGTAAAGCAAATCGCTCAGGCTCTTGAGGACGAAAACATCAGCCTGAGTGCGGTTTACAGAAACCTCTCGGCTCTTGAAGAGGATGGAAAGATCCGCCGCGTAAGCAAAAGCGGCAGCAGAGAGGTTTATTATCAGTATATAGGCGACGAGCATTGCAGAGATTGTTTGCATCTTTCGTGCGAAAAATGCGGAAAAACCTTTCATATGGGCGTTTCCGGTGCGGATATGCTGATAAAGAACGTTGCTTTGGCTGAGGAATTTGCGGTTGACAAGTCGAATACTGTGCTTTACGGAATATGCAAGGCTTGTCAAAAGAAATAGCGGGGGAAATATGAAAAGAATAATTTGCATTTTGCTGTGCGCTCTTACAGCAGCTTTATCATTCTGCGGTTGCTCAGGCGGAGAAAATAAGGAAAATAAAAAGCTTTCTGTTGTCACAACGATTTTTCCAATTTATGATTGGGTCAAAAACATTGCCGCAGACAGCGATATTGATATTTATATGCTTCAGGACGAGGGCGTTGATTTTCACAGCTATCAGCCTACTGCCGACGATATGATAAAAATATCCTCATGCGATCTGTTTATTTATGTAGGCGGCGAAAGCGACAAATGGATCGACGACGCGCTTAAAAACGCTTCAAATCCAAACATGAAGGTGCTTGACCTCTTTGACGCTCTTGGCGACAATAAGCTGAAAACCGAAAAGCTGGTGGAAGGCATGGAGGCTGAGGACAAAGGCGATTTGGACAGCGACGAAGCAGAGGATGAAGCCGAGTATGACGAGCACATCTGGCTTTCCGTCAGAATAGCCGAAGACGTTTGTCAAAAAATACGTGACAGCTTGTCAAGTCTTGATGAAGCTAATAAAGCGATTTATTCAGAAAACTGCGAAAAATATACATCAAGTCTTGCCGAGCTTGATGAAAAATACAAAAATACAATCGGCAAAGCAAAGAACAATACGCTCGTTTTCGGAGACCGTTTTCCGTTCAGATATCTTGCAGACGATTACAGGCTGAATTATTATGCTGCTTTTGCCGGCTGTTCTTCCGAGACAGAGGCAAGCTTTGAAACAGTCGCTTTTCTTGCCGACAAGCTCGACGAGCTGGGGCTTGATGCTGTTCTTACGATCGAAGGCTCCGACCAAAAGCTTGCAAAAACTATAATTGAAGCATCAAATACGAAAGATGCCGAAATCATCACTGTTAATTCAATGCAGTCCGTTACTAAGGCGGAGCTTGATAACGGTTATAATTATATTTCTGTTATGGAAAAAAATCTAAGCGCATTTGAAAACGCGCTGTCATAAAAGGAGTATTTTATGGCGCAGCTTAGTTGTGTGAACTTAACCCTCGGATACGAGGGAAAATCAATTTTGTCCGGAATCAATTTTGAGGTCAACGCAGGAGATTATCTCTGTATTCTCGGTGAAAACGGTTCGGGAAAATCAACGCTGATGAAAACCCTGCTTGGTCTGCACAGCCCAATGGGCGGAACGATCAAAACCTCCGACGGACTGAATATTCGCGAAATAGGATATCTGCCGCAGCAGACGGTGGTTCAAAGAGATTTTCCTGCTTCTGTCAGAGAGATAGTGATTTCCGGCTGCCAAGGGAAATGCGGCATAAGACCGTTTTATAACAAAGCCGAAAAAGCTCTTGCTGAAAGTAATATGAAAAGGCTGGGAATAGAAAACCTTGCAAAACGCTGTTATCGTGAGCTTTCCGGAGGTCAGCAGCAAAGAGTGCTTTTGGCGCGCGCGCTTTGTGCAACAGGGAAAATGCTGCTGCTTGACGAGCCGGTTTCTGGCCTTGACCCCAAGGTGACTGCCGATATGTATGATCTGATAAAAAAGCTAAACAATGACGGAATAACTGTCATCATGATTTCGCACGACATTCGCGCGGCGGTTGAGTATGCAAGTCATATTTTGCATATCGGTGATTTTATATTCTTTGGAACAAAAGAGGAATATATTGATTCCAACGGCTTTAAGAGCCTGAAGGGGGCTGTTTGATATGGGTGCTGTTTACGAGAACGCCGGAGTTTTTGAAAAGCTGGGCGCGTATCTTCAATTCCCGTTTGTACGCTACGCTCTGATAGTCGGCGTTTTGATCGCTTTGTGTTCTTCGCTTTTGGGAGTCACGCTGGTGCTCAAAAGATTTTCATTTATCGGCGACGGACTTTCTCACGTTGCCTTCGGCGCACTCGCAATATCCGGGATTTTGGGCTTGACAAACGATATGGTCATTGTTATGCCGGTTACGATAATCAGTGCGGTTTTGCTGCTTTCAACAGGCAAAAATGCAAAAATCAAGGGCGACGCGGCTATTGCCATGATATCTGTTGGAGCATTAGCGATCGGCTATTTGCTTCTCAACATTTATTCTTCCTCAACCAATATCTCCGGCGATGTATGCACAACGCTTTTCGGTTCGACCTCTATCCTTACTCTTACGCCTGTTGAGGTTTGGATGTGCGTCATTCTTTCGATTGCGGTTGTGGTGATCTATATTTTGTTTTATAACAAGATTTTTTCGGTCACTTTCGACGAAAGCTTTGCAAGGGCAACTGGAATAAAAGCCGGCGCGTATAATCTGCTTTTGGCAGTAATAATCGCGGTCATCATTGTTTTGGCTATGAACCTTGTCGGTTCGCTGCTGATTTCCGCTCTTGTGATCTTTCCTGCGCTTTCGGCAATGAGGGTATTTAAAAGCTTTAAATCGGTTACGATTTGCTCTGCCTGCCTTTCGGTTTTTTGCGCAGCTTCGGGAATTTTGATCTCAATCGTGTGCTCTACGCCGGTTGGCTCAACTATAGTTGCAGTTGACATAGCTGCATACATCATATTTTGGTTGCTCGGAACTGTAAGGAGGGTGATTAGATGAAAAGGATCCTTTGCCTTATATTCTGTGCGGCAGTTATCACCGCTCTGTGCGGCTGTCAGCAGCAGACAGCAAGCAGGACTGCCGACAAGGTTTCGGGTGTCGGCGAAATTATGAAGAATGCCGAAAACAGCGCGGACGCTGTTGAAACCTTTGATGTGACAGTTCAAAATGAAACTATAATTCCTGACAAGAATTATCCTGAGCTCGACTATGACGCGGATATAGACTTGACTGAGCTAAATTCAACAATGGTTTATTCCGAGGTTCTTAATATGATGAATAGTCCTCAGGATTATGTCGGAAAAAAAGTAAAGGCATCCGGAAGCTTTTCGGTGTTTACAAATCTTGATTCGGGAAAGCTTTATTATTCCTGCGTTATTGCCGACGCAACGGCGTGTTGCCAGCAAGGGCTTGAATTTGTTTTGGCTGAAGAACGCAAGTTCCCCGATGAATTTCCGATCCAGGGCAGACAGATCACCGTTGCCGGTGTGTTTGACACCTATGAAGAGGACGGCAAAATCCTTTGCTGCTTGAGCAATGCGGTAATGAGTTATTAATTTCTGCTGGTTTATCAACTGTACAAAAATAGATTTTCATAATACTAAAAGCAAGGCAGTGATTTTTCCTGAGCCTTGCTTTTGTGTTTGTCAATATTTCAAATAGATGTCGAATAGGAGTTGGTTCGGCAGAAATCATGTATGCGATATAATGTTATGAAGAAGCTCAATCCCTTTATCGATTCTTTCGATCGGGATACCCGAAAAGCTCAGGTTTACCTCGCTGCTTCCGGGTTGCAGCGGCATTACGGAAACAGAATTTGCTTCGAGCTCAGCCTTCAGTTTATCGGCATTGATTTGAAAACCTGTCTTTATCGTCAAATAAAGCGAGGTTTCGTTAAAAACCGTTTTACAGCCGTCAAAGTGTTTTTCGACGCTTTCTATTATCGCGCGGCTTTTTTCAAAATAAACTCTCCTTGCCTTGCGCAGATGAACGTCGATTTTTCCGGCATTGATATACCGGGCGAGTGCAAGCTGTTCGATTTTTGAAGCGGTTTGGTTTGTAAGGCGGCTGATTTTTCTGTATTCGTCCATCAGCTTATCCGGCATGACAATATAGCTTATTCTAACCGAGGGCAGAAGAACCTTTGAAAATGAGCCGATATACACCGTGTTCTGCGCGTCATAGTTTTGAACGCAGGGAACGGGGTGGGTGCTGTATCTAAGCTCTCCGTTGTAATCGTCCTCAACGATCAGCGCGTTGTTGTTTTTTGCCCATTCAATTATTTCCAGCCTGCGGGTCACTGGCATATTTGAGCCGTCGGTTCCCGAAAAATTAGGATTTATCATTATTATATCGGGTTTTATTTCTTCAAGCGAGGATACCGAAGCTCCGTCTTTGTCGCTTTTAAAATACTCGATTTCGTAGCCAAAGCTTTTGAAAACAAATTCCGATTGAACAAAGCTGTTGACGTCCATGGAGACTTTTTTGTTTTGACCGAGCAATGAACACAGCAAATAAAGCAGCGGCTGGGTGCCTGCGCCAATAATAATGTTATTCGCCGAGGAATTAACGCTTCTGATTCCAAGCGCGTATTTTTGCAAAGCGTCTCTCAGAGTTTTTTCTCCCTGGGTATCTCCGTAGGATGTCAAAAGATAATTGCTGTTGATAACGTCCTTGATATTCTTTTTCCATTCGGTAAGGTTCACGATTTTTTCGTCAATGCTTTTTCCGCTGAAATCGTAATAAGCATAAGCGTTATTTTGCTCTGATTTTTTGCTCTCATTCTCGTGAAGCGGAGGTGCGTTGAATTGGGCGGCGACAAAATATCCGCTCTGGGGCTTGTTATAAACATATCCTTCAACGCAAAGCTGGTCATATGCGGAGGTGACGGTCGTTTTTGAAACTCCGAGAGCGTCGCATAGCTTTCTTATAGACGGAAGCTTTGTGTCTTTTTTCAGACTGCCGCTTTCGATGGTTGTTCTGATTGAAACATAAATCTGCCTGTACATGGGTGTTTTAAGACCTTTGTCGGCTGTTATAAAATCATAAAGCATATTTTCACCTCCGGCTATATTGTAACACCACCGAAAAATTATTGCAATACAGTTGAATTTTTATTTTATAAATTGTATAATAAATGTGTATGTATTTTTATATAAGGAAAGTGATTTGATGAATTTGTCCGTAAATGAGTTCTTTGAAGGCGTAAAGGGCAAAACCGTTGCGTTTATCGGGATAGGAACCAGTAACCTCCCGCTTATCAGGCAGTTTGCCGAAAAGGGCGCGAGGGTCATTGCCTGTGATAAAAAGGATTTTGAAGCTCTGGGAGAAAACGGAGTCAAGGCAAAGGAATACGGCGCAGAGCTGGTTTTGGGAGATAACTATCTTTCGGATATAAATGCAGATATCGTTTTCAGAAGTCCGGGAACACCGTTTTATAAAGAAGAGCTTGTAAGGCTTAGAGAAAACGGAGTTGTGCTGACCTCTGAAATGGAGGTATTCTTTGAGCTTTGTCCTTGCCGTGCGATCGCTGTAACCGGCTCAGACGGCAAAACAACGACCACAACAATAATTTCGGAGCTGTTAAAGGCTGCCGGAAAAACTGTTCACCTTGGAGGAAATATCGGCAAGCCGCTTTTGCCTGAGATCGAAGAAATAATAAGCGAAGATTATGCTGTTGTTGAGCTATCAAGCTTTCAGCTTATTTCAATGCGCAGAAGTCCTGACATTGCAGTTGTTACGAACCTTGCTCCAAATCATCTTGACATTCACAAGGATATGGCGGAGTATGTTGACTCAAAAAGGAATATCGTTTTGCATCAAAGTGCATTTTCAAAGGCTGTGCTCAATCTTGACAATGAAATCGCCGACAGCTTCTCCGAAAACGTGAGGGGCACTCTTGCAAAGTTCAGTACAAAGCAAAGGGTATTCAACGGTGCGTTCCTTGACGGAACAAAAATCTGCTACAGCGATTTTGGCAGCAAAACAGAGATCATGGATATAGCCGATATCAAAATCCCAGGTATGCACAACGTTGAAAACTACCTTGCAGCTATTTCGGCTGTTTGGGGTATAGTTGACAAAGAGATTATTCTCAAGGTCGCGCGCGAATTCGGAGGAGTTGCCCACAGAGCTGAGTTTATCAGGGAATACAAGGGAGTAAAATACTACAACGATTCAATTGCTTCAAGCCCCACAAGAACCGCGCTTGGCACGCTTTCTCTTTATGATGAAAAGATTATTATTATCGCCGGAGGTTATGACAAGCACATTCCTTATGAGCCGCTCGGTCCTGTTATCAACAACAAGGTCAAAACTCTTATTTTGCTTGGCGACACAGCCCCGAAGATTGAAAAGGCTGTTAAGGAAGCAGATAATTACGACGAATCGCAAATAAAGATCATTAACGTTACCAATATGGAAGAAGCTGTTGCTGCCGCTGTTGAAAACTCGGCTGAGGGTGATATAGTTTCGCTTTCTCCGGCGAGCGCGAGCTTTGGACTATATAAAAATTTTGAGGAAAGAGGTAACCACTTCAGAAATATTGTCAACGATTTGAAGTGATATACTTATGGATTTAAAGGAACTAATTTTTGAGCTTTGCGAAGCTGAGGGAGTTTCCGGAAACGAAATGCCGGTGCTTGAAATAATTAAAAACCGAATATCACCGTTTGCCGATACGAGCGTTGACTGCAACAAAAATCTTTATGCAACACTCGGAAACAAGAATGCAGAAAGAGAAATCCTTGTTGACGCGCATATAGACAGGATCGGATTTATTGTCACCGATGTTGACGAAAACGGCTTTGTAAAAATTGACGGCTGCGGTGGAGTTGACTCGCGCGTTTTGCAAAATACCGAGCTTGTTACCCAGGACGGAAGCGAGCTTTACGGAGTTGTTTGCTGTCTGCCGCCGCACCTTACAGACGGAAGCGAGGACAAGGCGGAGCCGCTTTCCAAAACTTGGATTGATTTCGGAATGCCGCGCGAGGAGCTTGTAAAATACATAAACCCCGGCGACGTTTTGACCTTTGGCAGCAAGCCTGCAACGCTTTTGGGTGATGTGATCTCTGCTCCCGCACTTGACAACCGCTGCGGAGCCGCCGCTCTGATAAGAATGTGCGAGCTGTTGAACGGAAAAGAAATCGATTATCGCGTTACGGTAATGTTCAGCTCTCAGGAGGAAACCTTTGCGCTTGGCGCAAAGACAGGAGCATTTATGCATGACGCGGACGAAGCGATCGTTGTGGACGTAAGCTTTGCTTCACAGCCGGATATTTCGGGGCAGTACTCAAAAATCTCGCTTTCAAAGGGAGGAATGATCGGTATTTCTCCTATTCTTGACCGTGACATGACAAACGCCTTGATAAGGCTTGCGCAAGACAAAATAATCCCGTACCAGCTTGAGCCGCTTGCTTCTTCAACGGGAACAAACGCCGATCATATCGCTTGTACAAAGAGCGGAATAAAAACCGCGCTTGTTTCGATCCCCCAAAGATATATGCACACTCAGCACGAGGTCATATCGATCTCAGATGTTGAGAATACCGCAAGACTTTTGGCGGAATACATTCAAAGCGGAGGTATTGCAAATGTTTGATTACGCTCTTTTAAAAAAGCTTTGCTTATGCTCCGGGATCTCGGGCGACGAAGGCAAGGTAAGAGATGTTATTCTCGGCGAAATCAAGGGATTTGCCGATGAAATAAAAATAGATAATTTAGGTAATATTCTCGTAAAGAAAAAAGGCAAGAAACCCTCAGCAGCAAGGCTCATGCTCTCTGCTCATATGGACGAGGTAGGGCTGATGATTACCGAGATCACCGGCGAAGGCTTTTTGAAATTTGACGAGGTAGGCGGAATCGACAGGCGCGTTTTGCTTGGCGAGCATGTTTTGATCGGTAAAAACCGCATCAACGGAATAATAGGGATCAAACCGATCCATCTTACAAAGGGCGACGAAAAATCCTCTGTTCCTTCTTATTCGGAAATGTATATTGATATCGGAGCCGAAAGCAGAGAACAAGCCCTTGAATATGTATGTCCGGGCGACAGCGTTTGCTTTGTTCCTAATTTTAGTGAAAATGGATTTACGATCACCTCAAAGGCGATCGACGATCGTTTTGGTTGCTGTGTGCTGATAGAAATGATAAAGTCCGAGCTTGAATATGATATGGATTTTGTTTTTGCTGTTCAGGAGGAGGTCGGACTGCGCGGCGCAAAGGTCGCGGCGTATACGGTCGATCCTGAATTTGCTTTGGTGGTAGAAACCACAACTGCCGCCGATATTCCCGAAATTGGCAGCGCAAAACAGGTTTGCAGGCTTGGAGACGGCGCGGTTATTTCTTTTATGGACAGGCGAACGATATATGATAAGGAAATGGTTGATCTGAGCTTTGAAGCTGCAAAGCTTTGCGGCACAAAGGCACAATACAAGCGCGCAGTAGCCGGAGGAAACGATTCGGGAGCGATCCAACAGAGCAGGGGAGGAGTAAGAACGCTTGCAATATCGCTTGCCTGTCGTTATCTTCACTCTCCGTCGTGCGTTGCCGATAAGAATGACTGCGAAAGCGTTATGGAGCTTGTAAAATATGTTTCTGCCCAAATTGCAGGCGGAAATCTTATAAATAGGGGCTAACAATGATTCTTTCAGCTAATGATTTTGAAAACTTTACTTCCGCAGTTTCGGATATTTCAGGCTGTGATCCTTTTGCGTGCAGAATAATTTCATTGCACAACAGTTATCAACCGAGGCTGGCATTTGTTGATTACTGGACGATCACCGGGGAAAACGGCGAGATTTGCGGAGCAATTGCCAGAAACGGATCGAATTTTATATTGTTGATTACCGAGGACTGCGATCTTGACGAGGTTTCTTCGTTTATGCGTGTTGCCGGAGCCACCGGGGTGATCTGTAAGGGCGAATACAAGCTGGAGCTGTATGGCAGCAGAAGCGTTACCGGGTCTGTGCTTATGAGAAATACAAAATTTGATATGAAGGAAGAGGACGGAATAAAGCTGATCCAGCCTGATATTCGCTCGGCTTATGAGCTTATCGTCAGATGTGCCGACGCTAATTTTGTGCCGCCGCCCTTTGAGGATTTTTATGTTGACGTTAATCACAAGCTTAGGCACAATTCAATGCGGCTTTGCGGAATAGAGGAGAACAACAGGCTTGCTGCGGTCGCTATGACTGTTGCCGAAAGCTGTGACGGAGCTGTTTTGGGAGCAGTATCCTGCGATCCGGATTTCCGCAGAAGGGGTTATGGATCGAGTATTGTTAAACACATCACAAATATGCTTGTTGAAGAAAACAAGTGTGTTTTTCTGCACCGCGCAAAAAACGCTAACGTGTCGTTTTATAATAATCTTGGCTTTAAGGAAGCCGGAAAATGGCGTGAATATTATTTTGAAGGGTGAAGTATTTGAGTTTTTTTGATATAGACAAAAGGATAATCGAAGCGTCGGACAAGGCGATGGAGCTTTGCGCAGACAAGCTCAGAGAGCTTGATGAAATTCAGGAATACCATCAGCAAAAGATGATAAAGGCATTTCAAAACGCCGGCGTCAGAGAGAGCTATTTCAGCGGAACGACCGGGTATGGCTACGATGATTTTGGCAGAGACGCGCTTGACAGGGTATATGCATTTGTATTTGACGCCGAGGACGCGCTTGTTAGACATAATTTTGTAAGCGGTACTCACGCTCTGACAGTTGCGCTCTTCGGTATGTTAAGACCGGAGGATACCATGCTTTCGGTGACCGGAATGCCATATGATACTATTCGGTCGGCAATCGGCATAGAGGGCGATTATCCCGGTTCTTTGAAGGATTTTGGGATCAGCTTTGAAATGACTGAGCTTTTGCCTAATGGTGAGCCTGATTTTTGTGAAATAGAAAAGGATATCGCTGAAAAAAAGCCGAAAATGGTTTATATTCAGCGTTCGCGCGGTTATAGCCTGAGACGTTCCTTAACGTGGAGGGATATCAAAAAAATCTGTGATATTTCAAAAAAAGCTTCTCCTAATTCGATAATTATGCTGGATAACTGCTATGGTGAGTTTACCGAAAAAGTCGAGCCTCTTTCGGTAGGCGTTGATATCATGGCAGGCTCGCTTATAAAAAACCCGGGCGGAGGTATTTCTCCCACAGGCGGCTATATCGCAGGTCGTTCAGATTTGGTTGAAATGTGCGCCTACCGTCTGACAACTCCCGGAACGGGAAAGGAAATCGGCGCAACTCTTGGGGTGCTCAGAGAGATGTTTATGGGAGCGTATCATGCTCCGCATGTGACAGGAGAAGCACTCAAAACCGCAGTTTTTGCTGCTGCGTTATTTGAGCTTTTGGGCTTTGATACCGATCCTAAGTATAACGACGACAGAGCCGATATAATTCAGCTTATCAAGCTTGGAAGCGAGGAAAAATTAATAAGCTTTTGCGGAGGGATCCAAAGCGGTTCTGCGGTTGACAGCTTTGTTCAGCCCACTCCGTCTGATATGCCGGGGTATGAAAGTCAGGTCATTATGGCGGCAGGCGCGTTCACAATGGGCTCGTCCATCGAGCTTTCCGCTGACGCTCCGCTCAGAGAGCCCTATGCGGTATGGTTACAGGGCGGACTTAACTTTCACGGCGGCAAGCTGGGAATTATGCTGGCTGCTGATAAGGTTATGAAAAAAGATAGATAAAAACTTTGAGTTTGATATAATCAAATCATTATTGGAAACGAGGGATTCTAATGTGTTCAAAAAATGAATTACAGATTATTCTTTCAGAAATAGCAAAGACAGCAAAAGAAACTTTTGGCGAACAATTAGATTCTGTTATCCTATATGGATCTTATGCTCGTGGCGATTATACGCCAGATTCTGATGTGGATATAATGATCCTGGTGAAAGGAATCGCTCCGGAAAATTTATGGAGATATAGATCGGCAATTACCTCAAAGTCATCTGAATTGGGATTAAAATACGATTTATTGATAGTTCCTCTAATCAAAGACTCCGATATTTTCAATAAATATTTGAATGTTTTGCCTTTCTATCAAAATGTGCATAGGGAGGGGATTCGCATTGGAGCATGAATTCAAAACAGAGCTTTCAAAAAGACGATTAGAAATCGCTCACGAAAGGTTGGCAACAGCTAGAGCAATGCTTGATTTGGGCGATTATAAAGCTGCTGCAAACAGGCTGTATTATGCTGTATTTTCTGCAATGAGAGCTGTACTTGCATTGGATGGCTTTGACTCAAAAAAGCATTCCGGAATCATAGCCAGATTCAGGCAATGCTATATAAAAAGCGGTATCTTTTCAACGGAGATGTCAAAGATTATTGATGATTTGGAAGTAATTAGAGAGGACAGCGATTATGATGATTTCTATATTATTTCAAAAGAAGATGTATCGATCCAATCTCAAAAAGCTGAATACTTTGTTTTTGAAGTTGAGAAGTTTTTAATAACTAAATTTGACCAAAAGTGAAAAACTGCGTCTTTAAATGTGGACGCAGTTTTCTGATATGAGTATTTTTTTACCTCAGCCTTTTGAAAAAGCTTTTCAAAAGCTCTGAACATTCTTCTTCCATGATTCCGCCCAAACATTCTGGCTTGAAATTGAACGGCATTTCAAAGAGGTTTGTTATCGTTCCGCACGCGCCGTTTTTGAAGTCGTACGCGCCGAAGAACACCTTTGGAATGTGGGCGTTGATGATCGCGCCTGCGCACATTGGGCAGGGCTCAAGCGTTACATAAATCTCACAGTTCCAAAGCCTCCAGCCGCCGAGCTTTTTACAGGCGTTGTTTATCGCGTCGATCTCGGCGTGAAGCAAAGCGTTTTTGGATTTTTCGCGCCTGTTTCGTCCGGTTGATATGATTTTTCCGTTTTGAGTTATAACTGCACCTACCGGCACCTCGTCGTCAGCACAGGCTTCTTTTGCAAGGCTTAGGGCGGCAGACATAAATTCATTGTTCACTATTGCTTCAGTCCTATAGACGTTATTATTTCGGATATCATGCAAACGGATAGAATTATCATTCCCGGTGTGAAGAAAAAGTTATATACCTTTTCCTTAAAGCTCAAAACGTTTGCGTTCACTTCCTCGGTTTTGTCCAAATCTGAAATACCAAAGAAATCGTTGTCACGACGTATTAAATATACGAACGATAAAATTGCGATTACCGTTACAACAGCAGTTAGACCGTAGTAAAGTATGTAGAAGCCTTCGTCGCTTATCGCGTCGGTGTTTTGCATAAGATCCATCAAAACAGCGTATAGGTTATTTGAAAAGTGGATTATTATTGAGGGAATGATAGAATTTGTTTTGCAGTCAAAAAACGCGAATACAAGCCCGAGCAAAAAGGCAAACACAGCCTGAGTCATATTGCCGTGAAATGCTCCGAAAACTATTGAGGAAACCAGAATCGCAAATGCGTCTCCGAATTTTCTGAGACCGCCCATGATGATCCCGCGAAAGGTGAATTCCTCGATCAGCGCGGGAACAACTGCGGTAGCTATGATCGAGAGGATAATATCCGGCAGTGTGTAGGCGTCCTCGGTAAAGTTCACGGTGTTTTCAAGCCCGAAAATACCGATATTATTCAGAAAAATATCTGTTGCAACATTAGCTATCATCGCTCCGCCCAAGCCAACAAAAACAATGGGGATAAGCAGCTTTGCTTCGACCCTTTTGACGCGGATGGATTCCGAAATTTTTCTCCGTGAAATAATAAAATAAAACAAGCCCGGAATAAAGCCTGCGGCGATCGAGATAAGTATTTCGACAACATAGGTTATTGTTGAGCCGGAGAAAAAGCCGTAATGCGAACGAAAGTCGATTATAGACAGAAATATCTGGATTAATGTAAAACAAATAAGATAAGTAAGCGCGAAAAAGCCAAGTCCGCTAGAAAGCTTTCTCAGCTTGCGCCGTTCAATTTGCCTTACAGAATGATAGGGATTATGTGGCGGTTGGAAAGGATATGGGTAATTTTGATTATATTGGTTATATTGAATATAGTTCATTTGCTTCGCTCCTAACTCTAACGCAGTTATTCTATCATATATAAAAATTTATTTCAATAGCTTTGATAAACAGTTGACAAAAAACCGCGAAATTTGGTATCATTATAGCAGCAGAACGCTGTAAAAGGCTCATTTTAGTAAAATTTTCTTATATATTTCAGAAGAAAAAATATCAGAAAGGATAATTGCCTATGGTAACCGCAATGCTTTTTGCCGGCGGAAGCGGAATAAGAATGAAATCCACAGATCTTCCCAAGCAATTTCTTGAGGTCGGCGGAAAGCCGATCATTATCCATACAATGGAGCATTTTTCGTTTCATCCGCTTGTTGATAATATTGTTGTTGCCTGCAAGTCGGACTGGATAGATTATCTTTGCGACCTTGTCAAAAAGTACAATATCCATAAGGTCAGAAGCATTGTTCCCGGCGGTGAAACAGGCTTTGCCTCGATCCACAACGGAGTTGTTGCAACAGCGGAGTTCTCGCATGACCCTGAGGATATAATTCTGATCTGCGACGGAGTTCGTCCGATGCTTTCCGAAGAACTTATCACAAACTGCATTAATGAAACAAGGCTCTATAAATCCGCGATCCCCGTTACGCCGAGCATAGATTCGCTTTTGTTCAGTACCGACGGAAAAACCTGCTCAAAAAGCTATGAAAGAAGTTCTATGTATATTACTCAGGCTCCGCAGGGATATACGATGGAAAGGATCCTTTGGGCTCACGACGAGGCGTACAAAAGAGGAATAACCAACCCGGTATCCTCCGGAGAGTTGTTTATTGAGCTTGGAGAAAGCGTGCATATTTTTCAGGGAGAAAGATTCAATATCAAGGTCACTACCCCCGAGGATCTCATTACGCTCAGATCTCAGTTTTACTATGATAACTACAAAAAGTTTGCCAGAGAGGAATTAAAGTATGGACTGTAAGGTTAAGGCTTGCGTAAGCTCTGCTGTTTACCGTGATTTGAAAGAAATCGTCCTTTCGGACGCCGGGTGGGAAAAGCTTAAAAACAAAACCGTGCTCATTACCGGAGCCGGCGGCTTTATCGGCTCCTATCTTGTTATGAGTTTGATGCTCAGGAATGACGAGTTTAACGATAATATAAAAATCACTGGTCTCGTCAGAAACAGAGATAAAACAGAAACAAAGCTCGGTAAGCTGTCTGAACGCAGCGATTTGGAATTATGCATTCAAGACGTTGTAAGTCCGATCGAGGCATCCGGTGCGGATTATATTATTCACGCTGCAAGTCAGGCAAGCAATATTCAGTTTGAAACAGACCCGGTGGGTACAATAAATGCAAATCTTTTGGGTACTGCAAATGTTTTGGAATTTGCAAGAAAAAACAATACTATTTCAACCTTGCTCGTTTCCAGTTTAAAGGTTTACGGCGCAATTAGAAGCGGAAAAGAAAAAATCTGTGAGGATGATATCGGATATATTGATTTTACCTCTTACAAAAGCTGCTATGCCACGGGAAAAAGAGCCGCGGAAACCCTTGCGGCAAGCTATAACAAGGAGTACGGACTTAGCGTTAAGATAGCGCGCCCTAGCTACATTTTCGGAGCGAGCAGTCTTGATGATGACAGAGTTTGGGCGCAGTTTATTGCAAACGTTGTGAGAGGAGAAGATATTCTTCTGAAGAGCAACGGTGCTGCTTACAGATCTTTTTGCTATGTTTCAGACACTGTTACCGCTTTGCTTTATATTTTGCTAAAGGGTGAGGACGCAGTTCCCTATAATATTTCTTATGAAAAATCAGACGTGACGATCAGGGGCTTTGCAAAGGCTGCCTGTGAAGCTTTTCCGGAAAGAAAGATAAGCCTTAGCTTTTTGAACCCTGAGGATGAAGAAGAGCCGGAGCTTTTTGCTTCGCCGCTTTCGCCGACGCCGGAGATCCTTGATAATCAAAGGATACTTTCTCTCGGTTGGTGTCCCAAGGTCGATTTGACGGAGGGTATCAAACGTTCTGTTGAAATTTTGGAACAGAATTAACAGTTTTACACCGGATTAAATAGCTTTGATATATAAGTTAGCGTTATATAAGACGCTAATTTAGCTTTATATCGCGTATTTATTGACAAGAAACCCCTATATGTGGTATTATAAATATAATTATAATCGTAAGTATATGTATAAGTGCGTCGATTTGGCGCGTTTTTTGGCGTTTCCGGAGTTGAATTCAGCCTGAGAAGCGTTTTGTGATCGGAGGGTTTTTATGAATACCGCTATTATTCTTGCAGGCGGAGTTGGAAGCCGAATGGGAGTTGACAGACCAAAGCAGTTTTTGATGGTGCGTGAGAAGCCTATTATTTCATACTGCTTTGATATTTTTCAAAAGCACAGTGAGATCGACAAGATCGTTGTGGTAGTAAGCGAAGAATGGCAGGGTTTTGTTGAGGAATACGCACAAAAGTTCGGTGTTACCAAGCTTTGCGGCTATGCTCCGGCAGGAGAGACAAGACAACATTCAATATACAACGGTCTGAAATGTATTGAGCAAAACGCACCCGACACCGATATAGTTATTGTTCACGACGCTGCGCGACCCCTTGTTTCCGATCAGATCATTTCCGACTGTATCAAGGGCGCGACCGAGTTTGACGGCGCAATGCCGGTCATCTCGGTCAAAGACACTGTTTATCAGAGCAAGGACGGCAAAAAAATCGGACAGCTTCTCAAACGCTCCGAGCTTTTTGCAGGTCAGGCTCCCGAAAGCTTTAAATTCAGAAAATATCTTGACATACATAACGAGGTTTCCGACGAAGAGATCGCCTCAACAGCCGGAAGCAGCGAAATCGCCTACCGCCACGGCATGGAAATCAGCATGGTAAAAGGCAGCGAAAGAAACCTTAAAATCACAACAATTGAGGATTTGGAAACATTTGAGTCAATTTTGAAAGGCGTGAATTGATATGGATACAATGAAGGCAAGAGTGCTCAGAGCAGTTGGAAACCTTGAATACTGCGATTATCCTATGCCTGAAGTTAAGCCCGACGAGGTGCTTTTCAGGGTTAGAGCCTGCGGTATCTGCGGCTCGGATATACCGAGAATTTTTGTAAACGGAACCTACCATTTTCCGACGATCCCCGGACATGAGTTTTCAGGCGAGGTCGCCGGAGTGGGTGATGAAAAATATAGCAAGCTTATCGGAATGAGAGCAACTGTGTTTCCGCTTATTCCCTGCAAAACCTGTGAAAACTGCAACAACGGCAGCTATGAAATGTGCAAAAGCTACGATTATCTGGGCTCAAGAAGCGACGGCGCGTTTGCTCAATATGTCAGAGTTCCGGTTTGGAATCTTGTTCCGATCCCCGACAATCTTTCCTTTGAGGAAGCGGCTATGACAGAGCCCTGCGCGGTTGCACTTCATGCTTTGAGAAGAGCACAGATAGAGGTCGGCGACAAGGTGGTAATCTACGGACCGGGTACTATCGGTATGCTTATCGCTCAGTGGGCAAGAGCCTGGGGAGCAAAGGTGCTTTTGGTAGGAACGGACGTTAATAACTGGGAATTTATTGAAAGCATGGGCTTTTATGATTACTGCAATTCCTCTCACGAGGACGCGATCGAATGGGTAAAGAAAATGACTGACGGGATCGGCGCGGATATCGCGATCGAGGCTGTCGGGATCCCGCTGACTGCCTGCAACTGCCTTGAGAGCGTGGCATCCGGGGGAAAGGTTATTTTCGTGGGAAATCCTCACGGCGACTTTACCTTCCCGCAGAATACCTATTGGCAGATCCTCAGAAAGCAGCTTAGGATCTTCGGCACATGGAATTCAAGCTACAGCGATACTCATAAGAGCGACTGGAATCTTGTTGTTGACGCAATGGCTTCGGGCAAAATTGACGCCAAAAAGCTTATTACTCATAAATTTGACCTTGAAAATATGGACAAGGGTCTTGATATTATGAAGAATAATACTGAGTTTTTTGCAAAGATTATGGTTGTGAATGAGGACTGATTCAGAGGTGATGTTATGAGGGGAATGCTGTCTCCGTCGCTTATGTGCGCGGATATGCTAAATTTACAGCGTGAGCTGGAAACACTGGACTCGCTTTCGGTCGATTACGTTCATCTTGATTTTATGGACAACAAATTTGTTCCTAATATAACTCTTGACGCTTCGCTTATCAGGGCTGTCAAGCCTGTTCTCAAAAACATGAAGCGCGATATCCACATAATGGCTTATACTCCTCAGCAGTATTTTGAGCGAATGGACATCGGAGAGGGCGACATCGTTTCTGTTCACTATGAGGCTTGCGACGATCTTCACGATGTTCTGGCTGAAATCAGAGCAAGGGGCGCGAAGGCTTTTATCGCCATAAGCCCGGATACTTCGGTTGAGGTCATTTATGAATATATTGCCGAGATCGACGGTATTTTGGTTATGACAGTTTATCCCGGCTTTGCCGGTCAGCCGATCGTTGAGGGCAGCTTTGAGAAAATCAAGGCTGTAAGAGAGCTTATCGACAAATCCGGCAGAGAGCTTATCCTTGAGGTTGACGGTCATGTTAGCTGGGATCTTTGCGGCAAAATGCGTGAAAACGGCGCAGATTTGTTTGTTGCCGGCTCGTCGTCTGTTTATCAAAAGGGACTGGAGCTCAGCGAAGCGGTAAGAAGAATGACGGAATTAATAAGGTGACGGTGTTGTTTTTTCGGACTTAGTACCGGAATACGGCTTTCACTATGTATTTTGGGGTGTAGATTTGGATTACGAAATAAAAGTAAAGAAGCTTTTGATTAAAAACAAAACGATGCATCTTACAATGTCGGGAATAATCAGAGATGAAGCTATAAATTCTCATTTTCTCTCAAAGCCCAAGATTGTTTTGCATTTTTTTAACGGCAAAGAGGACAGAAGGATTCCTTTTATCCTTCAAAACGTTACATATATCGACGGGAAATGCTATTTTTCGGGAAAATACAAATACAGATTTGATCTTTTGTTCTGGAAAACGCGTAAAGAACATCTGCCGTTTGAAATGTATCTCAATTTCAGCTTTGCCGATTATTATGAGGAAAAGCTTGATATTGACCTTACCCCCGAGGAGTTTTTGACCGACGACAAGTATTACGGCTACATTTTTGAGGGGAATCATTTTAAATTTCTTCCCGACAAAAAGAAGATCCTGAGGCATCCGGTCACAAGATTTGTCAAGAGCTTTATAGACTTTTGGATCCGCCTTGCTCAGTATTTGTGCGCTATATTAATGCTTCCGATCTTCCTGGCAGACGGCTTGTTCCGACTTACCGGACTAAAGGGCTTTCCCGGAAGATTTACCGACACAAACAAGCTTAAAAAGCTTTTGGCGTTTATATTCTGGAAGTTTTCAAAGGTTTCGACCTTTAATGTCAAGCTTTGGACTGTCAAACGTTATATTTTCAAAAAATGCTATAATTTCTACAAGCATTATAAAGTTAAGGATAATAAAATCACCTTTATTTCTTTAAGAAGAGAAGATATCACCGGCAACTTTGCCTTTGTGTATGACAAGCTCAAGGACGATCCTAAGCTTGATATCAATTTTATACTTAACAGCCACACAATAGGCAAAATGTCGTTTAAGGAAATCAAGACGTTTACAAAAGCCTGCGCAACGAGCAAGGTCGTTATTCTTGACGAGTTCACTCCGCAGATCCACTACATCGATCTTAAGCCCGAAACAAAGCTGATCCAGCTTTGGCACGCCTGCGGAGCCTTTAAAACCTTTGGCTTTACACGTCTTTCAAAACCCAAGGGCTCGCCGCAGAAAACCAGAAATCACAGAAGCTACGATTATGTGACCGTAAGCTCTACCTACTGCAAAAAATGTCACTCCGAGGGCTTTGGTATCCCTACCGACAATGTTGTTGCGACCGGAATCCCGCGCACCGACGTTTTCTTTGATGAAAACTACAAGCAGGAGGCAAGGGATAAATTCTATGCAGAGCATCCTGAATTTAGGGGCAAAAAGATCATTCTCTTTGCGCCGACCTTTAGGGGAACGGTCAAGGAAACTGCTTTTTATCCCACGGAAATGTTTGATATTGAGCGCGTTTGCGCCGAGATCCCCGAGGATTATTCAATTATTGTCAAGCACCATCCGTTCGTAAGAGAAGTTCAGTTTATTCCTGAAGAGCTTAGTAACAGGGTTATTGATCTCTCGGAGGAAAGCGAGCTCAACGACCTGCTGTTTGTTTCTGACGTTATAATCACAGACTATTCCTCGCTTGTATTCGAGGCTGCGCTGCTTGATATCCCGATGATTTTCTACGCTTTTGATTTGGAAAAATATATTCGTGAACGCGATTTCTATTTTGACTTTAAGCTATATGTTCCGGGAAAAATCGTTTATTCTCAGGATCAGCTAATTGAAACGATCAACAAGCAGGACTACTGCACCGAGAGGATCAAGCCGTTTGCCGATATGTTCTTTGATGAACGCGACGGACATGCTACCGAGCGTGTTGTGGGACTTATTTATGATTGTCTTAATAACAAAGCGTAGTTTTATTTTAAAATAATGCTTGACAAGAAGTAAAATATGTTATATAATAACCTAGTAAAATAAAGCAAAGCAGAAATGCTTTCACCTGTGGGGTGTCGTCTGCACGGGTCAATACATTTGGTTAATTTTGTATTGTTGTGCGGACGGATGTATTTCTGTCCGCATTTATTATTTCTACAAGTACTTTGGAGGTGCTTAACCATCGGCAAGAAAGAGATTCAAATTAATGAAGAAATCCGTGATAAGGAGCTTAGAATAATCGGCTCCGACGGTCAGCAGCTTGGTATTATGTCTGCAAAGGACGCTCTTAACCTTGCAGAGCAAAAAAATCTTGACTTAGTTAAGATCGCTCCGCAAAGCAATCCGCCCGTTTGCAAAATTATGGACTACGGAAAATACCGCTTTGAACAGGCAAAAAGAGAGAAAGAGGCAAGAAAAAATCAAAAAATAGTCGATATCAAGGAAGTAAGACTTTCACTCAATATCGACACCCATGATTTTAACACAAAGCTGAACAATGCTCTCAAATTCATAAAGCACGGCGATAAGGTCAAGGTTTCAATTCGTTTCAGAGGACGTGAAATGGGTCATCCTGAGATCGGACTTGATACCATGAAGCGTTTTGCCGACGCCTGCGGCGACGCGGTTGTTATTGAAAAGCCCGCAAAGCTTGAAGGCCGTAATATGATCATGTTTCTTGCGCCAAAGAACAATAAGTAATTAAATAAGGGAGGATATACTTATGCCTAAAATTAAAACACACAGCGGTGCCAAAAAACGCTTTAAACTTTCAAAAAGCGGAAAAGTTATCCGTGCTCACGCTAATAAAAGCCACATCCTGAACAAGAAAACAAGAAAGCGTAAAAGAGGTCTGCGTCAGACAACTGTTGCGGATGTTACTAACACCGCACAGATCAAACGCCTTATCCCTTACAAATAATCGGCTTTTGATTTATACAGGTTTGTATTTCACTAAAATTATCGGAGGTAACAATATATGGCACGTGTAAAAGGTGCGATGATGACTCGCAAAAGAAGAAAAAAGACATTAAAGCTTGCCAAGGGCTATTGGGGTTCCAAATCCAGACATTTTAAAATGGCCAAGCAGGCTGTTATGAAGTCAGGCAACTATGCATATATCGGTCGTAAGCAGAGAAAGAGAGATTTCCGTCGTCTTTGGATCACCCGTATTTCGGCAGCTTGCAAGGCAAACGGAACAAACTATTCCACATTTATGAACGGACTTAAAAAAGCAGGCGTTGGACTTAACAGAAAGATGCTTTCGGAGATTGCAATTTCCGATCCCGCCGCTTTTACTTCACTTGTTGAGCAGGCTAAAAACGCCTAAGACAAACATTTGAGATAATGAGCAACTTTGCTTTAATTGCGTTTGGGATATCCCAAACGCAATTGCTGTTTTAAGGAGATTCAAATGCTTTTGATTTCAAGCAAGGATAACCCAAATGTAAAAAACGCCGTCAAGCTGAAAAAAAGCGCGCGTTACCGTAGACAAAGCGGATCGTTTATTGCCGAGGGATTAAGAGTTTGTGTGGACGCGATGCTCAGCGGAGCACAAATCGAAACGCTGTTTGTTACTGCCAAGGCTCTTGAAAAGCACGGTGATAAAATCCAAAGGCTTGCGGATCATTCTGCAAAATGCTTTACGCTCACGCCGGAAGTTTTTGAGCTTGTTAGCGATACCGAAACTCCGCAGGGGGTTCTCTGTGTAATAAAAACTCTTGACAAAACGTTACAGTTTGGTAAAATAGAAAATGGCGGAAAATATCTTGCGCTTGATAATGTTCAGGATCCCTCGAATCTCGGCACGATCCTCAGATCTGCCGAAGCTTTTGGCGTTTCCGGGCTGATTTTGTCGTCGGATTGCTGCGATATCTACAGCCCTAAGGTCGTCAGGGGGAGCATGGGAGCGGTTTTTAGGCTGCCTTTTATGATTTGCAACAGCATAAAGGAGTTTATCGAAGAAAATCCTCAGTTGGATTCATATGCTGCCGTTGTTGACAGCAGCGCAGATAAAATCACCGAAATCTCCTTTTGCGGTTCATGTGTTGCAGTGATCGGGAACGAGGGCAACGGCATTAAAGAAGAAACCTTGAAGGCGTGCTCCCACAGATTTACTATACCGATGGCAGGCAATGCCGAATCGCTTAACGCTTCCGTTGCCGCTTCAATTATTATTTGGGAAATGATAAAATGAATTCCGAGAATACAAGGATATGGATTTGGCTCACTCAGGCTATAGGCTACAACACCTCAAAGATCAAGAAGCTTTGCAGCCTATATCCCGATATAACCGAGTTTTATAACGGCGGAATAAACGAATGGCGGCACAGCGGAGTCCTGACTCAGAATGACCTTGACAAGCTTTCCGATGTAAGTATTGAAATCGCAGATTATATAATCATGCGCTGCAAGGAGCTTAATTACCAAATCCTTTGCATTGATGACGATCAATACCCAAGCTGTCTTTACAATATCTTTGCTCCGCCTGCGGTTATTTATATAAGCGGCAAGCTTCCCGATGTTGACAACCGTCTTACTATCGGTATCGTCGGAACAAGGAGCGCGACTCGCTACGGCTTGAGAAATTCATACCAAATCGGTTATTCACTTTCAAAATACGGCGTTGTGACCATCAGCGGCGGAGCTCTCGGAGTTGACTGCGCTTCTCACCGAGGCAGCCTTGCAGCCGACGGAGTGACTGTTTGCGTAAGAGGCTGCGGAATAAACTCATCCTATCTGGGTGAAAATGCTTCCATGCGCCGCGCGATCACTGCAAGAGGAGCCGTTATTTCGGAATATCCGCCGGATGAATCGGCGAGAAATTATTATTTTCCTGCCCGTAACCGAATTATCGCCGCTCTGTCGGACGGCGTGGTAATTATTGAATCGGGTGCCAAAAGCGGTTCGCTTATAACTGCTAACCTTGCTTTGGAGCAGGGAAAAGAGGTTTTCGCGCTTTTGGGCAACAACAGTCCTCAAAATGAGGGCTCTAACAAAAGGATCAAGGAAGGCTCGGCGATCCCGATCACAGATTTCTTTGATATTCTTAACGCTTTTGATTCGCTGTATGCAACAAACGAAAATGTTGACATTCAAGATATTTCATTTGACGATATAGAAGCGATTCCCGTAAAGGGAATGAAAAAGTCAGATAATAAAAAAATCAAACCGGCTCAAAATAAAAAGAATAAAACCGAAAACTCAGAGCCGAAGGCTTCTCAAAAAGCAAAACCCAAAAAACTGTTATCCGTTACAAAATCCGCTGAATCAAATAAAAACAAACCAAAGCCTCAGCCGATACACAGGGATAACGTTGATTTATCCGACAACGCCCGGGTGATATATGAGTATATTTCTGCCGAGCCTGTTCATATAGATAAAATTGCTTTAGATAACAACATTCCCGTATTCAAGGTTCTCGCCGCTATTACCGAGCTTGAAATGAAAAGGCTGATCGAGCCTGTTCAGGGAAGAAGATATAAATTAAAACCGGAGGAATAAAATGTCAGATTTGGTAATTGTGGAGTCACCCGCCAAAGCAAAAACCATAAAAAAATATCTCGGACCCGATTATGAGGTTGTCGCCTCAATGGGTCACGTCAGAGATTTGCCAAAGGCAAGGCTCAGCGTTGATATAAAGCACGGCTTCGCTCCCAAGTACGATATAATAAAAGGAAAGGAAAAGCTTGTCAAGGAATTGAAGGGTCTTGCGGAAAAGAGCGACAATGTGTATCTTGCAACCGACCCCGATCGCGAAGGCGAGGCTATTTCCTGGCATCTGGCGTATATTCTGGGCTTGCCCGAGGATTACTGCAAAAGAGTAGAATTTAACGAGATCACAAAAACAGGCGTTACAAACGGAATGGAGCACCCCAGAGCGATCAACAACGATCTTGTTGACGCTCAGCAGGCAAGAAGGATCCTTGACCGACTTGTGGGCTATAAGCTCAGTCCGTTTATTTCGCAAAAAATCCGCAGAGGACTTTCTGCCGGAAGAGTACAGTCCGTTGCGCTTAGAATAATTTGCGACAGAGAGAATGAGATCCGTAAGTTCAAGCCCGAAGAATACTGGTCAATAGACGCAAAGTTTATTCCAAAGGGTAGCAGAAAATCCTTTGCTGCAACTCTTTATTCGGATAAGAACGGAAAAATTAAGATCCAAAATCAAGAGCAGGCTGACAAGATCGAAGCAGATCTGAAGGACGCCGAATACACGATCACAAAGGTAAGGCACGGAACAAGAAAAAAATCACCTGCGCCGCCGTTCATAACCTCAACGCTCCAGCAGGAGGCTTCAAGAAAGCTCGGCTTCCAGTCAAGACGCACCATGAAGGTAGCTCAGGAATTATATGAAGGCGTTGAAATCGAGGGAATGGGCGCGACCGGTCTTATCACATATATGCGTACCGACTCTCTGAGAATTTCAAACTTAGCTATCGACGAAGTTACAAAATATATTGAGCAGGCATACGGCAAGGAGTATCTTCCTGCACAGCCCAGGCATTTTAAGTCCAGAAGCAACGCACAGGATGGCCACGAAGCGATAAGACCTTCTATGCCGTCGCTCACTCCGGATTCGATAAAAAGCAGCCTGACCTCTGACCAATACAAGCTTTATAAGCTTATTTGGAGCAGATTTACTGCCTGTCAGATGGCTGAATGTATACAAAAGACAACTCAGGCGGAGATCGAAGCCAACGGCTACACCTTCAAGGCTTCGGGATATTACGTTGATTTTCCCGGCTTTACCGCGCTTTATGTTGAGGGTAAGGACGAAGCCGAGGAAAAAAGCTCTCAGCTTCCGCCGCTTGAAAAAAACATGTCTGCAAGATGCAAGGAACTCAAGAAGAGCCAGCACTTCACTCAGCCTCCGGCTCGATATACGGAAGCAAGTCTTATCAAAACTCTTGAGGAATACGGAATCGGCAGACCTTCAACCTATGCCGCAACGATCACGACCCTGACAAGCAGGGAATATGTTAAGCGCGAGGCAAAGAGCCTTGTTCCCACAGAGCTGGGCGAGGTGATCACAAAGCTGATGAAGGAACGCTTTCCGAATATTGTAAACGTAAAATTTACCGCACAGATGGAAGAAAACCTTGATATGGTTGAAAACGGCTCGGAGCAGTGGGTCGATTTGCTCGACAGCTTCTACGGCGACTTTGAGAAAACCTTAAAGGACGCCAAGGCTGAAATGGAAGGCGTCAAGCTCAAGCTAAAAGAGGATGAAACCGATATCGTCTGCGAAAAATGCGGCAGAAAAATGGTCGTTAAGGTTGGCAGATACGGTAAATTCATAGCGTGTCCGGGATATCCCGAGTGTAAAAATATCAAAAAATATGTTGAAAAAACCGGAACTGTCTGCCCAAAATGCGGCGGAGACGTTATTGTAAAGCACACAAAAACCAAAAGGGTGTTCTACGGCTGCGCAAATTATCCGGAATGTGATTTTGTAAGCTGGAATGAGCCTACAAATGAGAAATGTCCTAACTGCGGCGAAATTCTTTATAAGAAAAAAGGCAAAAAGCCTGTCCTTTTCTGTGCAAAAGAAGGCTGCGGTTATACAAAATCAGGCAAAACGGAAGAATGAAATATATTAACGTGATCGGTGCAGGGCTTGCCGGGTGCGAGGCGGCAATGCAGATAGCAAGCCGCGGCATTGAGGTTCACCTTTATGAGATGAAGCCCAAGAAAAAAACTCCGGCACATCATTCGGATTTGTTCGGCGAGCTGGTTTGCTCAAACTCGCTGAAAGCCAAGCGAATCGAAAGTGCGGCAGGTCTTTTGAAGGAAGAAATGCGCAGGCTGGATTCATTTTTAATGAAATGCGCCGACAAATGCGCTGTTCCTGCCGGCGGAGCCTTGGCGGTTGACAGAGAGGAATTCTCTAGGTTTGTTACCGAGGAAATCAAAAGCAATCCCAAGATCAAGGTTTTTAATGAAGAAATAACCGAAATCCCGACTGATTCTGTAACAATAATCGCGACAGGTCCCTTGACCTCAGACGCGCTTGCAGATGAGATCCGAAAAATGTTCGGCGATTCTCTTTCTTTTTTTGACGCCGCAGCTCCGATTGTTACTGCGGAAAGCGTGGATATGGATTTTGCGTTCACCCAATCAAGATATGACAGAGGCGGCGAGGACGATTACATTAATTGCCCTATGAACAAAGCCGAATACGAACGCTTTTACAATGCCTTGATTTCAGCCGAACGCGCACCGCTTCATGATTTTGACGTAAACAATCCAAAGGTATACGAGGGCTGTATGCCCGTTGAGGTTATGGCTCAGCGAGGAGAAGGTACGCTTCGCTTTGGCCCGATGAAGCCTGTGGGTCTTGTCGATCCAAAAACCGGTCATCGACCCTGGGCGGTTTTGCAGCTTAGAAAAGAAAACTCGGCAGGAACGATGTACAATCTTGTCGGTTTTCAGACTAACCTAAAATTTCCTGAGCAAAAGCGCGTTTTCTCGCTTATTCCTGCACTGCACAGGGCTGAATTTGTACGCTACGGCGTTATGCACCGTAATACTTTTATTTGTTCCCCAAAGGTTTTGAACTCTGATTTTTCTGTAAAAGAAAATAAAAATCTGTTTTTTGCCGGACAAATAACAGGCGTAGAGGGATATATGGAGTCAGCTTCCTCGGGAATCATCGCCGGAATAAACGCTTGCAGAGTACTTGACGGAAAACAAACGATCATTTTTCCGCGAACAACAATGCTCGGCGCGCTTTTCGGTTACATTTCCGACGCATCGGTCAAGAAATTCCAGCCGATGGGAGCGAACCTCGGGATTTTGCCCGAGCTTGAGAACCGACCGAGAGACAAAAAGGAACGTGCCGCAGCATACGCAGCGCGCGCGCTTTCCGATTTAGATAATTTTGTAAAAACAACTGAGGTTTGATATGAAAATAATAGTTGACGCTTTTGGCGGAGATAACGCGCCTCTTGAAATAATAAAAGGCTGCGCTCAGGCTGTGGATGAGCTTGGAGCAGAAATCATTCTCACCGGCAAGGAGTCCGTAATAAAAGAAACCGCTCAGTCAAACGGGATATCCCTTGAAAATATCGAGATCGTTGACTGCGACGAGATCATCACAATGGAGGATAAGGCGGATTCAGTTATCAAAACCAAAAAGAACAGCTCGATGGCTGTCGGATTATCTCTGCTCAACGAAGGCAGAGGCGACGCATTTATCAGTGCCGGAAACAGCGGCGCGCTTTGCGTTGGAGCCACACTTGCCGTAAAACGAATAAAGGGGATCAAGCGACCCGCCTTCGCTCCCGTGCTTCCGTCGGAAAACGGCTTTTTTATGCTTTTGGACGGCGGAGCGAACGTTGACTGCCGTCCCGAAATGCTACATCAGTTTGCAGTTATGGGTTCGGTATATATGGAAAAGGTCATGGGAGTAAAGAATCCGCGGATCGGTCTTGCAAACGTTGGAGTTGAAGCTCACAAGGGAACGGAGCTGTATCAGGAAACCTACGGGATTTTGAAAGACAGTGCGTTGAATTTCATCGGAAATGTTGAGGGGCGCGATATTCCAAAGGGGATATGCGACGTAGTGGTTTGCGACGGCTTTACCGGAAACTTGATTTTAAAAACCTATGAGGGCGTTGCCATTACACTTATGAAAAAAATCAAGCATATGTTTGCCGACAGTGTAAAGGGCAAGCTTGCCGCAGGGCTGGTTATGAAGGATATAAAGGATTTGAAAACGCGCTTTAATTATAACGCCTACGGCGGTGCGCCGATTTTGGGAGCGTCAAAGCCTGTTTTTAAGGCTCACGGCGATTCCAAGGCAGTCACTCTTAAAAACGCTGTCAGGCTTTCGATGGATTATGTTAAAGCAAACGCCATAGAGGAGATCTCCTCGTCGATTTAAAGAGGTTGTAATAATGCAGGAACTGGAAAAGAAAATCGGATACAACTTTAAAGACAAGTCCTTACTGAATGTTGCTCTTACTCATTCTTCTTATGCCAACGAGCATAAATCCAAACACATAAAGTATAATGAACGTCTGGAATTTTTGGGCGACGCCGTTTTGTCGATCGTTGTTTCGGACTACATATTCAAGCATTGTCCGGAGCTTCCGGAGGGTGAGCTGACAAAGCTTAGAGCGTCTCTTGTTTGCGAAAAATCGCTTTTTGAATTTGCCAAAATAATTGATCTCGGAAAATATCTTGTGCTCAGCAAAGGAGAAAGAAACAATGGCGGAGCAGAAAGACCTTCGATCCTTTCCGACGCGTTCGAGGCTTTGATAGCGGCGATTTATATTGACGGCGGTATTGAACCGGCAAAAAAGCATATACTCAATTTTGTTGTTCCGTCAATAAAAAATTCAAAGAAAAAGAGCGTAAGAGATTATAAAACCACTCTTCAGGAAATTATTCAAAAAAATCCGGGAGAACGTCTTGAATATGTTCTCGTCAGCGAATCCGGACCCGATCACGACAAGCATTTTGTTGTTGAAGTCCATCTTAACAGCAACATTATCGGCAAGGGCGGCGGCAGAAGCAAAAAAGAAGCCGAACAGCAGGCAGCAAGAGAAGCATTGGAGCTGATGGGATATTAAGCAGGGAAATATTTCGATTTTTATACCTCACAACGGCTGTCCTCATCAATGCTCTTTTTGTAACCAGAGGAACATAACCGGTCAGCAAGCTCAGCCGTCTGCAAAGGATGTTGAACAGATTTTGAGCAAGGCTCTTGAAGAAAAAGGCGAGGAAGCAAAAAATATTGAAATCGCTTTTTTCGGAGGAAGCTTTACTGCGATCGACAGGGAATACATGCTTTCTCTTTTGAAAGCGGCGAACAAATTCACAGATCACTTTGGCGGGATCAGGATATCCACACGACCTGATTATATTGATCCGGAAATTCTCGAAATCCTTGCAAATCATAACGTTACTTCAATCGAGCTTGGCGCACAGTCAACCGATGAAACCGTGCTTGCATCAAATAATCGCGGTCACAGCAAAAAGCATATCTTTATCGCTTCCGACCTTATCAAATCCTTTGGCTTTTCGCTTGGACTGCAAATGATGACAGGGCTCTACGGCTCTGACTTTGACAAAGACAGACAAACGGCTCTTGATTTTGTCAGCCTCAGACCAGATACCGTGAGGATATATCCGACAGTCATCATGAAAGACACCGAGCTTGCAAGCTTGTATAACAATGGTAGCTTTGTTCCTTATACGCTTGAAGAATCGGTTTCACTCTGCACGGAGCTCATAACCCTTTTTGAAAGGGAAAACATAAAAATCATCAGGCTTGGGCTTCATTATTCCGACAGCCTTGCGCAAAACAGTCTGGGCAATAATTATCATCCCGCATTTAAGGAACTTTGCGAGAGCAAGCTTATGCTTGAAAAATTCCTTGCTTTGGCAAAATTCCCCGAAAAACGGGAAATCAGAGTTTTTATAAACCCAAAATCGCTTTCAAAGCTTTTGGGACAGAAAAAATGCAATTTAAACAAGCTTGAGGGCTTGGGCTACAAGCTCAAAATCGAATTTGACGACGAGCTTGATAAATACGGAATGTACATTTTATAGGGGTAATTAATGCGTTTAAAATCATTGGAAGTACAGGGCTTTAAGACATTTCCCGATAAAACTAAATTAAGCTTTGAGCAAGGCATAACCTCTGTTGTCGGACCCAACGGTTCGGGAAAAAGCAACATAAGCGACGCGATCCGCTGGGTGCTTGGCGAGCAGTCGCCAAAAAGCCTGCGCTGCTCCAAAATGGAGGACGTGGTTTTTAACGGCACAGACAAGCGAAAAAAGCAGGGCTACGCCGAGGTCACGCTCAACATTGATAATTCTGACAGATTTCTCGAATTTGACGGCGACAACATCGCCGTAACACGAAGATACTACAGAAGCGGCGAAAGTGAATACTTGATAAACAAGGCCGCGGTCAGGCTAAAGGACATTAACGAGCTGTTTATGGATACCGGCTTGGGTCGCGACGGATATTCTATGATCGGTCAGGGCAAGATAGACAGCATCGTTTCGTCAAAGGGCGAGGACAGGCGCGAGATCTTTGAAGAAGCTGCCGGAATTTCACGCTACAGATACAGAAAAACCGAAGCCGAAAGACGGCTTAAAAGCACAGAGGATAACCTGCTCAGGCTCAGAGATATTGTAACCGAGCTTGAGGAAAGAGTAGGTCCGCTTGAAAAGCAATCTGAAAAAGCACAGCAGTTTTTGAAGCTTTCGGAAGAAAAGCGCGGCTTGGAAATCGCACTTTGGCTCAGAACTCTTGACAATTCTCAGGACAAAATAAAAGCTCAGGAAGAAAAGATTTCAATTACAAAGGCTCAGTATGACGACGCCGAAGCGGCTCTTGAAAGTATTCAGGTCGAAACCGAGGAAATATATCTTAAAAACGGACAGCTTCTTTCTCAAATTGAAGAGATCCGCGATAAAATATCAGGGCTTGAAGGTGAGATTTCGGAAACAAAAGCCAAAATTTCCGTTTCCGAAAACGATATACTTCATAACCGCGAAAATATAGACAGAATCAACGGAGAGATCGCACAATTACAAAAAAATGCAGACGAGCTTGAAAAAACAGTTGCCGAAAAAGAAGCCCGTATTGCCGTTCTTGACAAAGAGATAATCAGCAAACAGAAGCATTACAGCGAGCTTTCAGAGGAACTGAACCTTATAAATATCGATTCGGGAAAAAGCAGCGATATTTTGCAAAAGCTTACTGCGGAGCTTTCTGCTCTTACTTCTCAGTCAGCGGACGAGAGAGTAATTGACATGACCTCTGAGAGCACGATAGCGGAGCTGAGCTCAAGAAAAGAAGCTCTTTTAAAAGCCAACAGCGAGAGAAAAGAGCAGCTTGAAGCTTTGAGCGAGCTGTTTGACGATTATACGTCAAAGCAAAAACAGCTTGAAGAAAATATCGATTCTCTTTCAAATACGATCAGCGGACTTGAAATAAAGCTTTCCGCACGTGAAAACAAGAAAAATTCTTTAAAAGCAGAATGTGACAAATTAATGCTCGATGCACGCGAGCACGGCAGAAAGATTTCTTTTCTTGAAAACCTTGAAAAAAACCTTGAAGGCTTTTCAAAAAGCGTTAAGATCGTTGTCAATGCATCAAAAAACGGAAAACTAAAAGGTGTTTTTGGTCCTGTTTCAAGAGTTATTTCCGTTCCGTCAAAATACAGCGTTGCAATAGAAACCGCTTTGGGCGCGGCTATGCAGAATATTGTTGTTGAAACCGACGAGGACGCAAAGCAGGCTATAAGATTTTTAAAATCAACAGACGGCGGACGGGCAACCTTTTTGCCGCTGAATACGATAAAACCGCGCGAGCTGAGGGAAGCAGGACTTGACGATTGCTACGGATATGTCGGAATTGCGTCATATCTATGTTCCTGCGACGATAAATTTAAAAGCATACTTTCAAATCTTCTCGGAAAAATCGTTATTGCCGAGGACTTGAACTGCGCGGCTTCTATTGCAAAAAAATACTCCTACCGCTTTAGAGTGGTTACTTTGGACGGTCAGGTAGTAAATGCCGGCGGCTCGCTCACGGGCGGATCGCTGAATAAAAATACCGGACTTCTCAGCAGAGCAAGCGAGATCATGTCGCTTAAAGCCGACGCGCAAAAGCTTGCCGAAAAATTAAAAACCTCCGAAGCAGAGTTTGAAGCAGCAACAAGGGAATTTGGAGCTATTGAAGCACAGCTTCTCGGAGCAAACGCAGAGCTTTCAAATCTACAACACGAAAAAATCCGTATCGAAGCCGAAACACGCTCATGTCAGACCGAGCTTGATAATACGAAAGCCCTGATTGATTCTGCCGACGTTGAAATATTCGATTGCGACAAAAAATGTGAAGCTCTGAAAGCTGACGGAATAAAGGCAAAGCAACGCCTTGCACAGCTCAGCAAAACTATTTCGGAAACTGAGGCTCAAATCAATTCGGTGACAGGGAGCCGCACTCAGCTTACGCAAAAGCGCGAGGAGCTTTCTGCAAAGCTGCAAAGCATCCGTCTTGAAATCGTTACTTCTCAAAAGGATATTGACGCACTGAATACGGAGATCGTTTTTGCAAAAAACTCGGGTCACGATCAGGATAAAAAAACAGCCGAGCTTAATGAGCAAATTACCCGTTGTGAGGAAGCGATCGAAAATGCTCAGGAGAGAATCAGTGATTATAATTCTCAGATCAAAGCTCTTGAGAATACACAAGCATCGCATAATGAACAAATCGAGGCTATCAATACTCAGCGCGATATGCTTGAAAAGCGATCTGCCGAGATCAGAAGTATTGAGAGAAGCAAGAACTCAGAGCGAGAGGTAAGCGGAAGAGAGCTCGCCAGACTTGAAGAAAGAAAAATCAATATTCAAAATGAATATGAAGAAATCATCGCAAAGCTTTGGGAAGAATACGAGCTTACAAAGCGTGAAGCGGAGCAGTCGGCAATTCAAATAAGCGACGAAGCCGCTGCACGGCGCAGACTAAATGAGCTGAAACGAGGAATAAAGTCGCTGGGAAATGTGAATGTATCGGCAATCGAAGAATACAAAGAGGTTTCCGAGAGATACGCTTTTATGAGCGAGCAGGTTGAGGATGTCGAAAAATCCAAAAAAGAGATCGAAAGGCTAATCATTAACCTGACAAAACAAATGAAGGAAAGCTTTGTTGATAGCTTTGACGAGATCAACAAAAACTTTACCTACACCTTTAAGGAGCTTTTCGGCGGCGGCACAGCGTCGCTCGCTCTTGCCGATCCGGAAAATATACTGACCTGTGGAATAGACATTTATGTTCATCCGCCGGGCAAAATCGTAGTTCATCTTGACGCGCTTTCAGGCGGAGAAAAGGCACTTGTGGCGATCGCGCTTTACTTTGCGATCATGAAGGTTCGTCCTGCGCCGTTTTGCGTTATGGACGAGATCGAAGCCGCGCTCGACGACGTAAACGTGTACCGTTTTGCAAGTTATCTTAGAAATATGACGGATCATACGCAATTTATTCTCATTACTCACAGACGCGGCACGATGGAAGAAGCCGACGTTTTGTACGGAGTCACAATGCAGGATGAAGGAATTTCCAAGCTGTTGGAGCTGCGCTCAACCGAGGTCGCTTCAAAGCTGGGAATCGAAACTAAATAAAGGAAGGTTATTATGGGACTTTTTAATAAAATCAAAGAAGGACTTAAAAAGACGCGCAACGCCGTTATGGGTCAGATCGACACCATGCTCAAATCCTTTACAAAGATTGACGAGGAGCTTTTTGAGGAGCTTGAAGAGCTTTTGGTTATGGGCGACGTGGGCGTTCCTACAGCACAAAAAATCTGTCAGGAGCTAAGAACTCGCGTTAAAAAAGAAGGCGTTACCGATCCGGAGCAAATCAATGTGCTTTTGGAGGAAATCATCTCCGAAATGCTCAGCGGAGACGAAGAGCTTGACATTTCAACAAGCCCCTCCATTATTCTCGTGATCGGCGTAAACGGAGTCGGTAAGACCACAACTATCGGAAAGCTTGCCTACAGGCTTTCAAACGAAGGCAAAAGGGTTTTGCTTGCCGCTGCGGATACCTTTAGAGCCGCGGCTATTGAGCAGCTTGATATTTGGGCTGAGAGAAGCGGCTGCGAGATAATAAAGCAGGAAGAGGGCAGCGACCCGGCTGCGGTTATTTTTGACGCGATCTCGGCTGCCAAGGCGAGAAACGCGGATGTAATAATTTGCGACACCGCAGGACGACTTCACAACAAAAAGCACCTTATGGACGAGCTTGCAAAAATCAACCGCGTTATCGACAGAGAGCTGCCCGACGCAGCAAAGGAAAAGCTGCTTGTGCTTGACGCCACAACCGGACAAAACGCCGTAAATCAGGCGGAGCAGTTCAGAGACGCAACCGGTATCACAGGTATTGTTTTGACAAAGCTCGACGGCACGGCAAAGGGCGGAGTTGTGCTTGCGATCAAGGAAGGTCTCGGCATACCGGTAAAATATATCGGCGTCGGCGAGCAAATCGACGATTTGCAGCCGTTCAACTCCGAGGAATTTGCAAAAGCGTTGTTTGCCAAAACGGAGTAAAGCATGAAATTTATTATAGCTACCAACAATCAAAAAAAGCTCAGAGAAATGGAGCGTATTCTGAATCCTTTGGGAATTGAAGCTGTGTCGGCGAAAAACGCCGGGATATGTCTGGACGAGGTTGAGGAAACCGGAACCACCTTTTCGGAAAACGCTTTTATAAAGGCGAACGCCGCGTTTGAAAAAACCGGTATGCCTGCGGTTGCCGACGACTCAGGACTTTGCGTAGACGCTCTTGACGGCAGACCCGGAATTTATTCTGCAAGATATGCCGGAGAGGGTGCGACCGACGAGGACAGAAACACCAAGCTGTTAAACGAGCTAAAGGATGTTCCCGAAGAAAATCGCGGCGCGCACTATACCTCGGCGATTTGCTGTGTTTTGCCGGATGGTTCAAAAATCGAAGTTGAAGGTCACTGCGAAGGCAAAATAGGATATGAGCCGGTCGGCGACGGCGGCTTTGGCTACGACCCTATTTTTATGCAGGGCGACAAAGCCTTTGCCCAACTCAGCGCGGAAGAAAAGGACGCTGTCAGCCACAGGGGAAAGGCACTTAGAATGTTAAAAAACGAGCTGGAAAAATACCTGAGCGATCAGAAGAAACAAGAGGACAAAAATGCTGACAAGTAAACAAAGGGCGTATCTCAGAGGACTTGCAAACGGGATCGACACGATTCTTTATATAGGCAAGGGCGAGATCACCGAAAATATAATTCAACAGGCTGACGACGCGCTGACCGCGCGCGAGCTTATCAAAGGAAAAACGCTTGAAAACAGCCAATACTCTCCGCGTGAAAGTGCGGAACTGGTTGCCGAAAAGACCTCAGCGGAGGTTGTTCAGGTGATCGGCTCAAAATTCGTTTTATACCGCAAAAATCCCGACGAGCCGGTCATTACTCTTCCAAAGGCAAAAAACAAATGAGCAGGCTCGGTGTTTTGGGCGGAACCTTTAACCCGATTCATAAAGGACATATCGAACTGGGAAAGTACTGCATGGATTCCGTCAGCCTTGATAAGATCATTTTGATCCCAACCTATTCTCCGCCGCACAAATCCGACAGCGGACTTGAAAGCTGTGCGCATCGCCTTGAAATGTGCCGCTTGACTGCGCAAAATCACCCGGGCTTCTGCGTTTCGGACATTGAAATAAAACGCGGCGGAAAAAGCTATACCTACGAAACTCTTAATTCATTAAAAGAAATATATTCAAATGACGAGCTGTTCCTGATAATGGGAGCCGATATGTTTTTGACGCTTGACAAATGGAAGAATCCCGAATCCATTTTTAAAAATGCGTCGGTCATCACAATACCCAGAAACAACGACGACAAGCACGCTCTTGACGAGTTTTACGCTTCTGTTCTAAAGCCTATGGGCGCAAAGGCGTATATTTTGGGCGATCCCGTAACTCAAGTTTCGTCAACCTATATTCGTGAGCATATCGGCGAAAAAGAAAAGATTGAGGACCTGCTCGATTTGAATGTATTAGATTATATAATAAACAATAATTTATATCGGAAGTGAGAGCAATGAATAAGGTCGGCTACGAAAGCCTGATACGTCCGTTGATGGGCGACAGGCGGTACAACCACAGCATAAATGTGGCAAAGGAAGCTGTAACGCTTGCAAAGCTTTACGGCGCAGACGAGGAAAAGGCGTATATCGCCGGGATCCTGCACGACATCACAAAGGAGCTTCCCTTTGATGAACAGTTGCAAATTATGCAAGACGGTGGTATAATTTTAGACAATGTTCAAAAAACCGCGCCCAAGCTGTGGCACGGCATAAGCGGAAGCGTGTATATTCAAACAAATCCGGGAATCAAAGATCCCGACATCATCAACGCGATAAGATATCATACGACCGGCAGGGCAGGTATGTCGCTGCTTGAAAAGGTGATTTTTGTTGCAGACTTCACTTCCGAGGAACGAGATTATTACGGAGCGGAGATCATGCGTCAAAAATCAAGGGAAAGCCTTGAAGAAGCGATGATATTTGGCTTTCAGTTCACGCTTTGCGACCTTACCAAAAGAAAGCTTGCCATTCACCCGGACGAGGTTTTTTGCTACAACGATATTATATTAAACGAGGGAAAATAATTATGACTTCATATGAACAGGCTGTTCTTGCCGCCAAAGCGATTAGCGGCAAAAAAGGCTTAGATATTCAGGTTATCGAGATCAGCGACGTTTCGGTGCTTGCCGATTATATGGTGATTGCCACCGGTAACAGCTCAACTCATGTAAAGGCTCTTGCCGACGAGGTCGAGTATCAGCTTGACAAAGCCGGGATATCGGTAAGCCACATTGAGGGCTATCGCTCAAACACATGGATCCTGCTTGACTATATTGACGTGATCGTTAATGTGTTCTCGGACGAGGCGAGGGAGTTTTATGACCTTGACCGTTTGTGGCAGGACGGCAAGGCGGTTGACCTTACAGGTATTGTAGATTAATACCGCATTTCAATTTTATTGCATAATAAATTCGGAGGGATATATTTTGAAGTACAATCACAAGGCTGTCGAACCAAAATGGCAGCAAATTTGGGAAGAAAAGGGAGTTTTTCACGCTGAGGAAAGCTCAGAAAAAGAAAAGTTTTACGCTCTGATCGAGTTTCCTTATCCGTCGGGTCAGGGACTTCACGTAGGTCATCCGCGCCCTTACACTGCGCTTGACACAGTTGCAAGAAAAAGAAGGCTTCAGGGCTACAATGTTCTTTATCCGATCGGTTGGGACGCATTTGGTCTTCCTACGGAAAACTACGCGATCAAGAACCACATTCACCCTGAGATTGTTACAAAAAATAATATCGCCCGCTTTAAAAAGCAGATTCAGTCGCTGGGCATTTCTTTTGACTGGAGCAGAGAGATCAACACAACAGACCCAAGCTACTATAAGTGGACTCAGTGGATCTTTATTCAGCTTTTCAAAAAGGGTCTTGCCTACAAAAAGGAAATGAACGTAAACTGGTGTACCTCCTGCAAATGCGTGCTCGCTAACGAGGAGGTTGTAAACGGTGTTTGCGAGCGTTGCGGAAGCGATGTAGTTCACAAGGTCAAGTCGCAGTGGATGCTCAAAATCACCGAATACGCCGACAGACTTATAAACGACCTTGATCTGGTTAATTATCCTGACAGAGTAAAGGCGCAGCAAAAGAACTGGATCGGCAGAAGCACCGGTGCCGAGGTCGATTTCAAGACTACCACCGGTGACACACTCACTATTTATACCACAAGAGCTGATACGCTCTACGGTGCTACATATATGGTTATTTCGCCTGAGCATCCCCTTATTGAAAAATGGGCTGACAAGCTCGGCAACATGGACGAGATCAGAGAATATCAGGCTGCTGCCGCAAGAAAGTCCGACTTTGAGAGAACCGAGGTCGCAAAGGACAAAACCGGCGTAAGACTTGACGGCGTTATGGCGATCAATCCCGTAAACGATAAGGAGATCCCGATTTTTATTTCCGACTATGTTCTCGTTTCCTACGGAACAGGAGCTATCATGGCTGTTCCGGGCCACGATACCAGAGACTGGGAATTTGCAAAGAAATTCAACCTTCCGATCATAGAGGTCGTTAAGGGCGGAAACGTTGAAGAAGAAGCCTTTACCGACTGCGCTACCGGTATTATGGTAAACTCCGGTATGCTCGACGGTTTGACTGTTGAAGAAGCAAAGAAGAAGATCATCGACTGGCTCACCGCTGAGGGCAAGGGTCACACAAAGGTCAATTACAAGCTCAGAGACTGGGTATTCTCACGTCAAAGATATTGGGGTGAGCCGATCCCGATCGTTCATTGCGAAAAGTGCGGCTACGTTCCTATCGACGAAAGCGAGCTTCCGCTTACTCTGCCGATGGTTGAGTCATACGAGCCGACCGATAACGGAGAGTCGCCGCTTGCCAAGATGACCGACTGGATCGAAACCACCTGTCCTCACTGCGGCGGAAAAGCGTATCGCGAAACAGACACAATGCCTCAGTGGGCAGGCTCGTCTTGGTACTATCTCAGATATATGGATCCCCACAACGACAAGGCTCTCGCTTCAAAAGAGGCTCTTGAATACTGGTCTCCGGTTGACTGGTACAACGGCGGAATGGAGCACACAACGCTTCACCTGCTCTACAGCCGCTTCTGGCATAAGTTCCTCTATGATATAGGCGTAGTTCCCACCAAAGAACCCTATGCAAAGCGCACCTCGCATGGAATGATCCTGGGCGAAAACGGCGAAAAGATGAGCAAATCAAGGGGCAACGTCGTAAATCCCGACGAGATCGTTGACGAGTACGGCGCGGACACAATGCGCCTTTACGAGATGTTTATCGGCGATTTTGAAAAGGCGGCTCCCTGGAGTCCGTCGAGTATTCGCGGCTGCCGCAGATTTGTTGAGCGTTACTGGAATTTGCAGACCTGTCTTATCGACGGAGATTCCATCCGTCCCGAGCTTGAGGGAGCGTTCCACAAGACGATCAAAAAGGTGGGCGAGGATATTGAAAACATCAAGTTCAACACCGCGATCGCCGCACTGATGGCTTTGATAAACGATATTTCAAACGTTAAGACTATCAACAGGGAAGAGCTGAGGATCTTCTCTATCCTGCTCAATCCCTTTGCTCCGCATATCACCGAGGAGGTTTATGAAGCCTGCAAGCTCGGAAACGGTATTCTCGCCGAGGCAAAGTGGCCTGAGTACGACGAAGCAAAATGCGTTGACGAGAGCATAGAGATCGTTGTTCAGGTAAACGGCAAAATCAAAGCAAAGCTCAATGTTCCGGCAGACGCAACAAAGGAAGCGTTGCTTGATCTTGCCAAGGCTGACCTAAAGGTCAAGGCAGCGATCGAGGGAATGAAGGTTGTTAAAGAGATCGTCGTTCTCAAAAAGCTTGTTAATCTTGTTATTAAGCCATAAAAAAGCTTTAATGAGGTCTCTGAAAACTTGATGTGAGCACATTTTGCACGACATTTAATTATCGGAGATTCCCTAAAAATAAAAATTCTTATTAAATTCTACATTTCTATTGACAAGAAAAACAACATATTGTATAATAGCTTATGCAATTATGCAAATTACCCATGCTGTATGGCAGATGGGAGGGAAGATAGATGGCAGAGATTAGATTAAAAGAGAATGAGTCTCTTGAGAGCGCGTTAAGACGATTCAAGAAGCAGTGTGCCAGGGCAGGCGTTATTGCTGAGGTTCGCAAAAGAGAAGCTTATGAAAAGCCTTCCGTAAAGCGTAAAAAGAAATCCGAAGCAGCCCGCAAACGCAAATACAGATAATCAATTTAGCGGACAGAGCAATCTGTCCGCTTTTAACGTTTTGATATGTTATTGGTGATTAATTATGAAAAAGCTTCTTGTGATCCTGGGACCAAACCTTAATATGGTCGGCGTGCGCGAAAAGGGCGTTTACGGTGTGGAAACTGCCGATGATATTAATAAACAAATTATTGAATACGCATCACAGCACGGCTTTGAAGCCGAGGTGTATCAGTCAAATCATGAGGGTGATCTGATAGACAAGATCCACTCCTCGCGCGACAGCTTTTGCGGCGCGGTAATAAACGCCGGTGCGCTCACGCACTACAGCTATGCGCTGCGTGACGCCATTGCCTGCGTGAATATTCCGTACATCGAAGTGCATATGTCAAATATCCACGCCAGAGAGGAATTCAGGCACACCTCGGTCATCGCTCCGGTTTGCCGCGGTCAAATCGCCGGCTTCGGAAAGCTCAGCTACTTTTTGGCAATTAACGCAATTGAGGTGTTGACAAATGAATGAAATTTTTGACAAAAGAATCAGCAGTCTAAAATCACTTCTTAACAGCAGCGACGAGGCTTTTGTGTTGACATCGGATGTGAACATCGGTTATTTTTCCGGCTTTCTTCGCAGCGAGGGCGTAATGCTCGTAACCGAAAGCGAAAGCGTGCTCTTTGTTGATTTTCGCTATTATGAGGCGGCGGAAAAGGCTTGCGTCGGTTGCAGGGTAGTTTGCTTTAAGGAGCTTGTTTCGGAGCTTGCTCAGGCGGCTGAAAAAAACGGAGTAAAGCTTCTTAGGTTTGAAGCCTCGAATATTTCGGTCAAACGCTATGAAGCCTTTAAAAAAGAGCTTGAAGCAAAGAGCTTTGAGTGCGTGGCGGACAGCAAGCTTGATTCAAAAATCAATGAGATCCGTTCGGTAAAGGATGAAACAGAGCTTGATAAGATACAAACTGCTCAGATGATCGCCGAAAATGCATTTCTTGAAACGCTCAATTTTGTAAAGCCCGGAGTAAAGGAAAGGGAGCTTGCCGCAAGGCTTGAATTCCTGATGAAGCAATACGGCGCAGAAAAAGCTTCGTTTGACCTTATTACGATAACCGGCAAAAAAACCTCGCTGCCGCACGGAGTTCCCGGCGATGACATTGTTCGCACCGGAGATTTTGTGACCTTTGATTTCGGCGCGATTTATGACGGCTATTGCAGCGACACCACAAGAACCGTCGCGGTCGGACGCGCAACAGAGGAAATGAAAACCGTTTACGATATCGTGCTCAAGGCTCAGCTAGCCGCACTTGAAGCGATCAAGCCCGGAGCAGCGTGCAAGGATGTTGACGGCGCGGCTAGAAAAATTATCGAAAGCGCGGGCTACGGAGAATACTTCGGACATTCCGCAGGACACGGAGTCGGTCTTGAGATCCACGAAGCTCCTGCCGTTTCTCCAAAGAGCGAGGCGGTCCTAAAAAGCGGAATGGTCATTACCGACGAGCCCGGAATATACTTGCCGGACAAGTTCGGAGTCAGGATCGAGGACATGGTTTGCGTGACGGATGACGGTTATGACAATTACGTTAATTTGTCTAAGGAACTGATTATTTTGTAAAATTTTTTAAATTACACGCTTCAATAATAAAACACTTGCAATTTTTGTAAGTTTTATGTATAATAATAGATGAAGACATCACAGCACAAATGTTGTGTATTTGAACAATATCGCATTATTCCGATTTGTGATGTTGACTTAGGTTATAACAGGAGGTAAAACAAAATGATTTCAGCAGGTGATTTCAGAAACGGCGTTACATTTGAAATGGACGGTCAGGTTGTATCGATCATTGAATTCCAGCATGTTAAGCCGGGCAAGGGTGCCGCTTTTGTAAGAACAAAAATCAGAAACGTTATTACAGGTGCGGTTGTTGAAAAAACCTTTAATCCTAACGATAAATATCCCACAGCGTTTATCGAGAGAAAGGATATGGAATACAGCTATTCTGACGGTGATTTGTATTATTTCATGGATACAGAAACATGGGAGCAGATCCCGATCAACAAAAGTGTTCTCGGCGACAGCTTCAAGTTTGTTAAAGAGAACATGATCTGCAAGATTCTTTCCTACAAGGGCAACGTATTCGGCGTTGAGCCGCCTAACTTTGTTGAGCTTCAGGTTACCAAGACTGATCCGGGCTTCAAGGGCGACACAGCAACAAACGCTACAAAGCCGGCTACACTTGAGACCGGTGCGGAAATCAAGGTTCCTCTCTTTATTGACGAGGGCGAGGTTATCCAGATCGATACAAGAACCGGCGAATATATGGGCAGAGCCTAAGCTTTGGGAGAGTAATCAATTATGAATATTACAGAAAAACTCGCTTATATCAAGGGTCTTGCCGAGGGACTTTCTCTTGACAATAGCAAGCCCGAGGTCAAGGTTATTAACGAAATCCTCAATCTTCTTGAGGATATGGCTTATTCGGTTGACGACATGGAGGATCTCTACGACGACCTCAGCGCACAGGTTGATGAAATCGACCACGATCTTGCCGAGGTTGAGGAAGAGGTTTTTGACTATGATTTCGACGACTATGACGATGATGAATGTGACTGCGGATGTCATGATGACTTTGACGACGAGGACAACCCATTTTATGAGGTTACCTGCGGAGCCTGCGGTCAAAAGCTGAACGTTTCGGAGGATGTTCTTCTTGAAGGAGAAATCGAGTGTCCAAACTGCGGTGAGCTTCTTGAGTTTGACTTCTCCGATCTTTTCGACGATGAATTCGGCGAATGTGACGACTGTGACTGTGAGGATTGCAAGCCCACAGAGGAAAAAGAGTAATTTCCGACACAATTTTGAAAATCACAAAACTGCACCTCTCGTATAAGATATACGAGGGGTGTTTTTTTGCTGTATTACAAAAGATATAAACGCAGATTTTCTATGCTCAAGCTTCTTGGTGTGTGTATTATCGCCGCGCTTATCACGACCGTTTTATTCTTTGAAGGACAGGTTGCCGAGTACAAGCCTATTTTCGTTCAAAATCAGGCAGTTTCGGTATCTAACAAAGCAGTTTGCAAGGCGGTGGAAGAAACACTGAGAAACAACAGCTATAGCTATGATCGTCTTGCAAAAGTAGTTTATTCCGAAAAAGGCACGGTAACGGCAATTGAAACTGACTCCGTATTGATAAACAAACTAAAAGCTGAGATCACCGGCGCAGCTCAAAAAGAGCTTGAAAAACTCAGAGAATGTGAGGTCAAAATACCTCTGGGCGCATTCACTGATTTAACGCTTTTGTCAAATGCAGGTCCCGAAATCAGCGTGAATTTCACCATCACAGGCAATTTTAACTGTAAAATAGAAAGCAGCTTTGAAAGCGCGGGGATAAATCAAACAATACATCACATCAGGCTGACAGTTTTTACCGAAATTATCACAACCTCAATGGATCACAGCGGCTCGGTCAGCTTTTCAACGGATTTTGAGCTTGCACAGTCAGTTATCGTCGGAGAAGTACCGTCAGGCTACGGAGAGCTGTACCGTTCATACTAGGCAGAATTGTTCACGTTAAATGTAAAAGAGTTTACAAATACCGATAATCCCAAAATATTGTAAAAAATCATTGAAATGCAATATATGTTGTGTTATAATATAATGGTTAGTAAAATGATCTGGGAGGCGTTTGTTTGGCAGATACGTTTATTCATGCTGATAAATTGTCTGAATCGCAGTTTGAATATATGAAGCTGATTGCAGAGCTTATGGAGATTCGCAAAAGGGGAGAAAAGCCCGTTGCGTTTATCCGTACCTACGGTTGTCAGCAAAATGTTGCGGACAGCGAAAAAATCAAGGGTATGCTCAGCGTTTCGGGCTTTGAGTTCGCAGACGCTCCGGATGACGCTGATTTTATTCTCTTTAACACCTGCGCTGTCAGAGAGCACGCCGAGGACAGGGTTTTCGGCAATGTGGGCGCGCTCAAAAATCTAAAGCGCAAGCATCCGCAGATCCTTATCGCCCTTTGCGGCTGTATGATGGAGCAGGAGCACATTGCCCAAAGGATATACAAAAGCTTTCCCTTTGTCGGCTTGGTGTTCGGAACACATTCGCTTCACCATTTTCCGGAGCTTATGTACAGCTCGCTTGTAAACGGAAGGCGTGTTTTTGAAAGAGGCAACGACGACAACAAGCTTTATGAGGGGATCCCGGTCAGGCGCGACGGAGTTTTCAAGGGCTGGCTTCCGATCATGTATGGCTGCAATAATTTTTGTACATACTGCATCGTGCCCTACGTAAGGGGCAGAGAGCGCAGCAGAGAAACCGATATAATTCTTTCGGAAGCCAAAGAAATGATAAACAGCGGCTACAAGGATATCACGCTTCTGGGTCAAAATGTTAATTCCTACGGAAAAACGCTTGAAAATAAAACTGATTTTTCGCAGCTTCTTAAAAAAATCGATCAAATCGACGGGGACTATTGGCTTAGATTTATGACCTCTCACCCCAAGGACTGCTCAAAGGAGCTGATCGACACGATCGCCGAAGGCGCGCACATCAGCCGACACCTTCATCTTCCGTTTCAGAGCGGCTCCGACAGGATATTAAAGGCGATGAATCGTCATTATGACAGAAAAAAGTACCTTGAAATCATAAGCTACGCAAAGGAAAAGATCCCCGATGTCTCGCTTACCAGCGATATTATAGTGGGCTTTCCCGGCGAAACCTACGAGGATTTTAAGGAAACGCTTTCGCTTATCAGGGAGGTTGAGTTCACCTCGCTGTTCACCTTTATTTTCTCTCCGCGCGAGGGCACGCCCGCCGCAAAAATGGACGACCCGATCCCCGCAGAGGAAAAATCAAAATGGTTCAGAGAACTGCTTGACGTTCAGGAGGAAATCGCTGCCAAACGCTGTTCTTCAATGGTCGGCAAAACCGAAAAAGTCTTGATAGAGGGCGAAACCGGCAAAAACAATGAATTAAACGGACGTACAAGCGGAAATATAATTGTAGAGCTGAATGCTCTAAAGGAGCTTATCGGCACTTTTCAGAATGTTAAAATCACTAAAGCCCGCAACTGGATATTAAAGGGCGAGTTGGAATAATAAATCGGAGGTAATTTTATGGATATCATCACAATGGCAAGAGATTTGGGAAAGGCTTTGCAGCAGGAGGAAACCTACAAAAAGCTTCACGAGGTTCAAACAAAGGCAGACGCCGACAAGGAGCTTCAAACCCTTATCGGTGAATTCAATCTAAAAAGAATGTCAATCAACGGCGAATCCTCAAAGAAAGACAGCGACCCCGATAAGCTCAGCAAGCTTAACGCCGAAATGAGAGAGGTTTATTCAAAAATCATGTCTAACGAAAACATGATCGCCTACAACGCTGCAAAGGCTGATTATGACGCTGTTGCAAACAGGGTGCTTGCAATCGTTCAGCAGTCATCCGAGGGCGCAGACCCCGAAACCGCTGATTATTCATCCTGCTCAGGCAGCTGCGCAAGCTGCGGAGGCTGCCACTGATCTAAGAATCACCGCATAACTTTCAGCGTAAATATGAATTGTGCGGTACTACTCTAAATTATAAAGGCGCGGAGGTGAAACAATGGCAAATCTGTCCCCGATGATGAAGCAGTATTTTGAAATAAAAGAACAAAATAAGGATTGCATCCTGTTTTTTCGGCTTGGAGATTTCTATGAAATGTTCTATGAGGACGCAGAAATCGCTTCGCGCGAACTGGAGCTTACTCTGACCGGCAGAGACTGCGGTCAGGAAAAGCGTGCTCCTATGTGCGGAGTGCCCTTTCACAGCTGTGAGGGATATATCGCAAAGCTTGTCGAAAAGGGCTACAAGGTTGCGATATGTGAGCAAATCGAAAATCCTGCAACAGCCAAGGGTCTTGTAAAGCGCGATATAGTCAGAGTTATCACCCCGGGTACTGTCATGGAGCAGAGTATACTTGATGAAAGCAAGAACAATTATATTTGCTGTATGTTCTCTATCAACAAAAAAATCGGGCTTTGCTTCTGCGATATTTCTACAGGAGAATTATATGCTACCGAAATTTCCGGCAAAGATTCGTTCAGTTTATTGACAAATCAGCTTTCAAGCTATAATCCCAGTGAGATTTTGATAGGCGGAGATATTATCAAGCTCAAGGAGCTGCCGTCTTTTATAAAAACCAAGCTTTCCGCAGGCGTTGAGCTGTTGGAGGATTACAGATTTGATCTCTCGTTATGCGAAAACACCGTAAAAAAGCATTTTGGCACGGAATATGATAACATATCAAATATGCCGGTAACAGTTACAGCTGTCGGAGCACTTTTGAATTATCTTCTCGAAACCCAAAAAACAGGTCTGGAAAGAATCAACCACATAAATGTGTATTCCGAGAGCCAGTACATGCGCCTTGATTACAATACTCAAAGAAACCTTGAGCTTACTCAAACCATGCTCTCAAAAGAAAAGCGCGGTTCGCTGCTCTGGGTAATTGACAAAACCAAAACCGCAATGGGCAAAAGACTTATACGCTCGTGGCTTGAACATCCTCTGATGAATATTTCATCGATTTATAACCGCCAGAGCGCGGTTGAAGAGCTGGTCAATGATACTGTGCTCAGGCTTGACATCACCGAGGCTCTTAACGGGATATTTGATATCGAGCGGCTTATGACAAAAATAGTCTACGGCTCGGCAAACGCCCGAGATCTGCGCGCGCTTTGCTCGGCTGTTGCTCCGCTGCCTCAGCTTTTTGAACTGACGGAAAAGTGCAATTCACGATATCTTTCAAACATCAACAAATATATTGATAAGCTCGAGGATATTCACGACCTTATTGATTCGGCGATCATGGACGAGCCGCCGTTTACGGTGCGCGAGGGAGGAATGATAAAGCCCGGATATAACCAGGCTTTGGATTCCGTAACAAAAATCATGAAGGATTCAAACGTCATCCTTACTCAAATCGAGACGGAGCAGCGCGAAAAAACCGGGATCCCCAAGCTCAGAGTCGGCTACAACAGGGTGTTCGGTTATTATATCGAGGTAACAAATTCATACAAAGACCTTGTGCCCGAATCCTATATCCGCAAGCAGACGCTCACAAATTGCGAGCGTTACATAACAAGTGATCTAAAAGATATTGAGTCGCAGATCCTCGGAGCCAAGGACAAAGCCTTTGGCATGGAATATGAGCTTTTTAACGCTATAAGACTCAAAATTTCCGATTCACTTAACAGGATCCAAAAGACCGCAAAGGCAGTCGCGGCTTTGGATGTTATAACCTCGCTTGCAAACGTTGCCTGCGACAACAGATATGTTCGCCCGGAGGTCAATCAGTCAACAGCTATACACATAAAGGATTCAAGACATCCTGTTGTTGAGGTGCTCTTAAAAGACGCTCCGTTTGTTCCGAACGACGTTAATCTTGACTCAAAAACCGACAGCGTTGCAATTATCACCGGACCTAATATGGCAGGAAAGTCAACCTATATGCGCCAAACCGCATTGATTGTGCTTATGGCGCAAATCGGCAGCTTTGTTCCTGCTTCTTCAGCACAGATCGGTATTGTTGACAGTATTTTCACCAGAGTCGGTGCTTCCGACGACCTTGCCTCGGGACAATCGACCTTTATGGTAGAAATGAGCGAGGTAGCCAATATTGTAAAATCCGCCACCTCCAAAAGCTTGCTGATCCTTGACGAGATCGGCAGAGGAACCTCAACCTTTGACGGAATGAGCATAGCAAGGGCGGTGCTGGAGTTTTGCGCAGACAAAAAGAAGCTCGGAGCAAAAACACTCTTTGCAACACATTACCATGAGTTGACCGTAATGGAACAGCTTTTGGACGGAGTAAAAAACTACAGCGTTGCTGTAAAAAAGCGCGGCGACGATATAACCTTTTTGCGCAGGATAATACCCGGCGGAGCTGACGACAGCTACGGTATCGAGGTCGCCAAGCTCGCAGGAGTTCCTCAGTCGATCATCACCAGAGCAAAGGAAATTCTAGCTGAGCTTGAAAGCGGAAGAGGAGAAACCGTTGTTGTTGACAAAAATGAAAACGACGAACAGATCCCCCTGCTTTTTGCCGAACAAAACAGCCCTGTGATCGAAAAAATCAAGGCGGCTGATCTTAATACTCTTACTCCGATCGAAGCGATGAATTTGCTTTATGAATTAAAGAGCATGATATAAATTATTTGGTTAATTGGCAAGCCGCAAAGCTTGCGGCGAAGTTGTTATAGATCCTCAGTACAGAAGGGCGGTGACGCAAATGGGGGTAATTAATGTTCTTGACAAGCATGTTGCAGAGCTTATTGCAGCAGGCGAGGTCGTTGAAAGACCGTCATCTGTAATTAAAGAGCTTGTCGAAAACTCGATCGACGCCGGCGCAAAGCATATCACAGTTGAAATCAAAAACGGCGGAACCACCTTTATGCGCGTCGCCGACGACGGCTGCGGAATTATGAGAGACGACGTAAAGATCGCTTTTTTACGTCACGCAACAAGCAAGGTCAAGCTGGAAAATGACCTTGACTGCATTTCTACCCTGGGATTCAGGGGAGAGGCATTGGCTTCGATCAGCGCAGTTTCAAAGCTACAGTTGATTACAAAAAACAAAAATGAAAACATAGGAACATCTTATATTATTGAGGGCGGCGAGGAAATCAGTCTTGACGACGCAGGCTGTCCCGACGGAACAACCTTTGTTATCAGAGATTTATTCTACAATATACCGGCACGCGCAAAATTCCTGAAAAAAGACGTTGCCGAGGGAAACGCAGTTTCAAATATAATCGACAAAACCGCGCTTTCTCACCCTGAGATCGCATTCACATATATTCGGGACGGCAAGCAGGTTTTAAAAACCTTTGGAGACGGCAAGCTGATTTCGGCGATTTATTCGGTTTTCGGAAAGGAATTTGCTTCCTCGCTGATTCCTGTTGAATATCAGCTTGATTCTATCAAGGTCAGCGGATTTGTTTCAAAGCCTGTCAATTCGCGAGCCAACCGAAACATGCAGAATTTCTTTATCAACGGAAGATATGTCAGGACCCGAACGGGAATGGTCGCGCTTGAAGAAGCCTTTAAACATTCGATCATGACCGGAAAATTTCCTTCCTGTGTGCTCAATCTTGAGCTACCTTATGAGATGATCGACGTAAATGTTCATCCCTCAAAAATCGAGGTTCGGTTTATTAACGAACGTCCTGTTTTTGACGCGGTATTCCATGCCGTAAAATCCGCGCTACTTAAATTTGACGGAAGAAAAGAAGCTGTATTTAAAAAGGAAACAGCCTTTAACGATATCAAAAAATTCAATCCCTTTAGAAACGCAGAAGCGATCATGGGCGGAAAGTTTCAGGCAAAACCGATTGCAGAGCAGCGCAAGGTAAATAACGATTTTAATCCCTTTGAGGGGATTGAATTTGAATCAACCCCAAAAAAAGCCGAGCCAAAGCCGGCAACAGGTTTTTCCGATTCAATGGATCCGTTGGATTTGTTCAATAATTCGACTGAGAGCAAAACCGATAGAGCCGCAAATTCTTTTGAGGCAATACCGGTTGAAAATAATGAGCCTAAAACAGAAGAACCCAAAGATTTTGAAATAAAAGCATCGGAACAGGTCAAAAGCGATGACGTTCCGGAATTTGATGTAAATAAAACAAATAACCTTTCTGCTGCCGACAAACCTGAATTTATCGAAGAAAAACAAACAGATACGGTGAAAATCGAATCAAAACCAAACAACGAAGTATATATCAGATTTATCGGTGAAGCCTTTGATACATATATCATCGCAGAAAAAAACCACAATGAAATTCTTTTGATCGACAAGCACGCAGCTCACGAAAGAATGATTTACGAAAAGCTAAAAAGTGAAAAAGCCGGGGCATTTTCTCAGGTTTTGCTGCAACCGATAACCGTAAAGCTCGGCAAAAACGAATACACTGCGGCTGTTGAAAACCTTGAAATGTTTGCCAAATGCTGCTTTGAGGTCGAGGACTTCGGCAACAGCTCGGTTATTGTCAGAAGCGTACCGCAGTATCTTGACGCATCTGACGCCGAGGACAGTATTATTGAAATGTCGGACTATCTTGCAAAGGGCAAGAACGATATTTTTACCGAGAAAATGGATTGGTTTTATCATAACGTCGCCTGCCGCTCGGCAATCAAGGCAGGAAACAAAAGCAGTCCTCAGGAGCTGATAGAAATTGTAAAAAAGCTTGAGGCAAATCCTGATATCAAATATTGTCCGCACGGCAGACCTGTGTGTATTGTAATGAAAAAATCAGAGATAGAAAGACAGTTTGGCAGGGTGTGATTTTGTGAAAAACAAAATAAAGCTCGTGTCCGTTACGGGACCCACCGCCTCGGGAAAAACGCGGCTCTCGGTTGAGTTGGCAAAGCTTTTTGACGGAGAGATCATTTCCGCAGATTCAATGCAAATCTACAAGGGAATGACGATAGCGACCGCAAAGCCTACCGAGGAAGAAAAGCAGGGAATACCCCACCATTTGATGGGCTTTCTTGACCCCTCGGAAACCTATTCGGTCGCCATGTTTGCAGAGGACGCATCACGTTTGATCTACGAAATCAGCGACAGAGGAAAGCTTGCGATAATCTGCGGAGGAACAGGTCTTTATGTTGATTCTCTGCTCAACAATATCAAATTCAGCGACGAGCAAAGAGACGAAGCTCTGTGCGACGAGCTGCGAAAAATCTATGAAGCAGAGGGTATAGACAAGCTTCTTTTTATGTTAAAGGAGTTTGACGAGCCGTCTTATGAGCGGCTTAAAACCGAAAGAAACCCAAAGCGCGTGATCCGTGCCATTGAATTCTATAAAACCACGGGCATGACGATCACAGAGCAGATCGACCGGTCTCGCTTGGAGCAAAACCCGTTTGACCCAATCAAGATTTGTCTTAATTATCGTGACAGACAAAAGCTTTACGACCGGATCAACCAAAGAGTTGACATTATGCTTGAGCAAGGTCTTTTGGAAGAGGCACAAAGAGTACTTCAAAGCGAGCTGAGCTTCACTTCGGTAAAAGCTATTGGCTACAAGGAGCTTGAGCCGTATTTTAAAAATGAAAAAACACTTGAAGAATGTGTTGAAAAACTAAAAATGGAAACCAGAAGATATGCCAAAAGGCAAATAACCTGGTTTAAAAGAGACGCAGAAGCAAACATGCTTTATCCCGACGAATCAGAAAGCTTTGAAAAACTCTTGGCACAAGCTGTTGAGATAATAAACAAGAGACTGTAAGGAATCATTTATGGATAAACTTCTTTTCAAACGAATACTTGTCACTGCACTCACGGTTTTGGCACTCGTATATGTTGCCTATCTTTTGATAAGCGCGAATTTTGATATGTATCCGACCGAAAATGCAGTACAAACAACCATTACCGAAAAAATCTATACCGACGGATTTGTTATAAGAGACGAAAAAATCATAAAGAACAATTCATCCGGAGTGCTCTCCTATTCCTGCGCCGACGGAGACGAGGTTATGGCAGGCGGAGAAATCGCCAAGGTATATTCTAACGAGAGCGACGCCGTGTCTCAAACAATTTCGGATATGCTTCAAAAACAGCTTGAAGCTCTTGAGACTGTTCAAAACACTAACCGAACAGGTGCGATCGGACTTGATGTTATTGACAACAATATAAATAACAATCTGATTTCAATGATCGAAGGAGTAAACAACAGCGATACAAACGCTGTAACAGACTATTCCGACGCACTGCTTTCTTCAATCAACCAAAGGCTTTTGTATACCGGAAAGGACTCTAACTTTAACGCGAGGATCAGCGAGCTTGAGCAGACGATCCAAGAGTTGAGGAAAACCTCGGAAAGCATCGGAACGATCACCACAGAAAACGCAGGCTATTTTACAAATTATTGTGATGGCTACGAAAGCAGTTATAATTACGCAGATATCAAAAAAATGCGGCTTGACGATCTCAGAAACATTCAAAAAGGCGACGTCCCGCCGAGCACGGCAGGAAAGATCGTCAGCAACTTCAACTGGTATGTCGCCTGCGAGGTCAGTCCGGACGCTGCGTCTAACCTCAAAATCTGGGACGACAACGTTTCGATCGTATTCCCCGAGGCATCGACCGAAGCTATACCGGCTTATATCTACAGGATCGATCAGCCCGATAAGGACGGCAACGCCCTTGTGATATTCAAATGCGACTATATGAACGACGATTTGATCGAGGTCAGACAGGGACCGATCGAAATCGGGCTGGGTACATATTCCGGACTGAGGATCAGCAAAAGGGCGATCCACGACGATTTTGTGACCAAGGTCACATACGACGAGAACGACAACGCTCACAAGGAAGAAAAGAAGGTTCAGGGCGTTTATGTGCTCTATGGAAGCGAGGTTCAGTTCAAGCAGATCTCGATCCTCTACTCCGACAGAGACACTGTGCTTTGCGATCCGTCGCCGGAGCGCGGAGTGCTCTTTAACGGAGAAACGGTTTCACTTTACGACAAGGTAATAATTAAGGGAGATGATCTTTATGACGGCAAGGTCATTAGCTGACGTCGAATACAACTACAAGCTTATTAACGAGAGGATAGCCGAGGCTGCACTCAAGTCGGGCAGAACAAGAAGCGATATAACCTTTCTTGCGGCTACCAAAACCGTTGACGCAGAAACGATCAACCATGCTATCTCGCTCGGACTTGACCATATCGGCGAAAACAGAGTTCAGGAGCTGCTTTCAAAATACGACAGCTACGACCTTGAGCACTGCTCCCTGCAATTTATCGGTCATCTTCAGAGCAACAAGGTTAGACAGATCGTTGACAAGGTCGACTTGATCCAGTCGGTGGACAGTCTAAAGCTTGCAAAGGAGATCGCAGCACGTTCTTTGCCGCTCGGAAAGACTACAAACATACTTATTGAGGTCAATATCGGCAAAGAAGAGAACAAATCCGGAGTTGCGGAAGAAAATCTTGAAGAATTGCTCTGTCAAATTTCACAAATTGATGGCGTAAAAGTGGAAGGATTAATGACAATTCCACCAATTTGTGAAGATAAAAATAAAATTTTAAATTATTTTCATAAAATGCACAACTTATTTATTGACATATCGCAAAAAAAATTAGATAATATATGTATGCATATTCTTTCAATGGGTATGTCGGGCGATTACTACGAAGCGATTTTGGAAGGCGCAAATATGGTTAGAATCGGCTCAGCTCTATTTGGAGCAAGAAATTACACATAATTATAGGAGGAAATATAAATGGCAGGATTTGTTGACAAGTTTAAACGCATGTGGGATGCTCCCGACGACGAGTACGAGTATGACGAGTACGGATACTCTGACGACCGCGATGATGATTTTGATGAGATCCCCGTGCGCGAAAGAGAAAGAGACAGGGACAGAGACTCCGGCGTTGGCACAAGAAACAAGGTTGTAAATATTAATGCAACCGCAAAGCTGCAGGTCGGTATTTTCAAACCCGAACGCTTTGGAGAAGAAACACGCTCAATTGCGGACGAGCTTATGAAAACTCACACCGTAGTTCTCAATTTGGAGGATACCAACAAGGATATGGCAAGAAGGATCCTGGATTTCCTCAGCGGCGTAGCTTATGCAAACAACGGCAAGATCAAGAGAGTTGCCACAAACACATATATTATCATTCCGTCTAACGTTGATCTCACAGGAGACGACCTTCTTGACGAATTAGAAAACAGCGGTGTATACTTCTGATAACGACAAATTATTTTTTCAAAAGCTTGACGACGGAGCGCGGCTTTGTCAGGTCAGGCGCAAGCCTTATTTCTTTTCGTTTATGAACGAGGAGCAGCAGGCGGCAGCGCAAAAATATCTTGATTCCGTACACTTTGAGGAATACATGTTCTTCGGCGGCTGCGAAAACAGCGAAAGAAGAGTTTTGGGGCTCTTCTTTGATTCACCCGATCAAAATGAATTTCCCGTTGACGCGCTTGAATTCAAATACAGACACTGCGATAAGCTCACTCACAGAGATTTTTTGGGCGCGCTTATGTCGTTGGGAATAGAGCGCGAGGCGGTCGGAGATATTCTCGTTGAGGACGGCAGATGCATAGTATTTGTAAAATCGGAAATCAAGGACTATGTCGCTTCTCAAATCTTTAAGATAGGCAGAGTTGGCGTTAGTGTGTCTGACGCTGATTTGTCAAAGCTGCCGCAGGGCAGGGGAGTTGAAGAGCTGTGCTTTTCGGTTTCTTCGTTAAGGCTTGATAATTTGGTCGCGGCAGTCGCCGGTCTTTCGCGTGAAAAGGCAAAGCAGCTTATTATTCAGGGTAACGTGGGACATAATTATGTAACCACCCAGAATATTAGCAAAATCGTTTCCGAGGGCGACGTGCTGCGAATCAGGGGCAAGGGCAAGTATATACTAAAGGCTGTTTTGGGAGAGACCAAAAAGCATAAAATCAGAATAATGATAACACATTTCAGATAAGGAGTATTAAAATGCTAACTATTGATGATATCAAGAACGTCAGTTTCAGAAAGGCAGGTCTCGGCGGCGGATACAACGCCGATGACGTAGATTCCTTTGTTGATGAAGTAATTGCGTCGTTTGAGCAGCTCAAAAAGGAAAAAACAAATTTAGTTCATAAAATCGACGTGCTCGCAACAAGGGTTGAGCAGTACAGGGCGGACGAGGAAACTGTTAGAAACGCTCTTTTGGCTTCTCAAAAGGTTTCGGACGCCTGCATAAAGGAAGCAAAGGAAAAGGCTGCAAAGATCATCAGAGAGGCAGAAACAAAGGCTCAGTCTCTTGTTACAGACGCCAACAAAATGACTACATACGAGAAAGAAAACTATCTTTCGCTTCAGGCTGACGCAGTCGCACTCAGAAACGAGCTTATTGAGCTTTACAGAAATCATATCAAATCTATTGATGAGCTTCCCACAGCTGTTGACCTTGAGGCAAAGGCTAAGGAGCTCGATGAAAAATATCCGACAGAGCCGATTGCAGAGCCTGTTCAGGCTGCCGACGCGCTTGTTGAGCACGTTGCCGCAGCTCAGCAGGAAATCGTTCCGGAGCAGGAGCCTCAGCAGGTTCAGGCTTCAGACAACTCAGCTGAGGTTGACGAGATCCTTTCTTCTATGAACAAAAAGGGCTTTAAGCCGGCTCCAAAGAGAGGTGCGCTTAAATTCGGCGATAATTACGACGTTTCTGCCGAATAATCGTGTCGGATCACTCCGAAAAAATAATTAGAAATACAAATTGGAGAGAATAAAAATGTCTCAGGATTATAATTCAACGCTTAATCTTCCAAAAACCGACTTTCCTATGCGCGCAGGTCTGCCCAAAAGCGAGCCTGTGACTCTCGGCAACTGGGAAGATGAGAGGATTTACGATAAACTTATGGAGATCAACGAGGGCAAGCCTCTTTTTGTGCTCCACGACGGTCCTCCTTATGCAAACGGCAATATTCATCTTGGTACCGCGCTTAACAAGATTTTGAAGGATTTTATTGTCAGATACAAAAATATGTCGGGCTTCAAGGCTCCGTATGTTCCGGGCTGGGATACTCACGGACTTCCAACCGAGCTTAAAGCCAGAAAAAAAGCCGGCGTAGGCAGCTCTGCGGATATTTCCGCGATTGAGCTCAGAAAAATGTGCAAGGAATTTGTAGAGGGCTATATTGACGACCAGAGAAATCAGTTCAAGCGTCTTGGCTGCATTGCAGAATGGGATAACCCATATATCACGCTTACGCATGATTTTGAGGCGGAGCAAATCAGAATCTTTTCCGAAATGGCTTGTAAGGGCTATATTTATAAAGGTCTTAAACCGGTTTATTGGTGCCCTGAGTGTAAAACCGCTCTTGCTGAGGCTGAAATCGAATATGCTGAGGATCCCTGCCATTCGATCTATGTAAAATTCAACGTAACAGATGATCTCGGCAAGCTTTCCGCAATGGGCGTTGATCCTGCGAAAACCTCTTTTGTAATTTGGACAACAACAACTTGGACCCTGCCTGCAAATGTTGCGATTTGCGTAGGTCCATCGTTTGAATACGCTGTAATAAAGTGCGGCGACGAGTTCTTTGTAATGGCTGAGGAGCTTTACAAAACAGCTATGGAGGCTGCCGAGCTCAGCGATTATGAGATCGTAGGCACTCTCAAGGGCTCAGAGCTTGAATATATGAAAACAGCTCACCCGTTTATGGACAGAGAGTCGCTTGTTATAGTCGGCGACCATGTAACTCTTGAAAGCGGAACCGGCTGTGTTCATACCGCTCCCGGTCACGGCGTTGACGACTACAACGTTTGCCGCAACTATCCCGAGATCCCGATCGTTGTTCCGGTTGACGAAAACGGCGTTCTCACAGAAGAAGCCGGTCAGTTTGCCGGACTTAAAACAGAGGAATCAAACAAGCCGATCGCACTTTATCTTGAAAAGACAGGAAAGCTTTTCGCGCTCAAAAAGATCATTCACCAGTATCCGCACTGCTGGAGATGTAAGCAGCCGGTTATTTTCCGCGCTACAGACCAGTGGTTCTGCTCGGTTGACGATTTTAAAGACGCAGCTGTCGAAGCAATAAACACCGTAGAGTGGATACCCGGCTGGGGCAAAGACAGAATCACCTCTATGGTTAGAGAAAGAAAAGACTGGTGTATTTCGCGTCAGAGAAAATGGGGCGTTCCGATCCCGATTTTCTATTGCGAGGATTGCGGCGAACCGCTTATCGACAAAGAAGCTATGCTCGCAGTTGCCGATCTGTTCGGCAAGGAAGGCTCAGACGCATGGTTTACCCACGAGGCTGAGGAGATCCTTCCCAAGGGCACCTCGTGCAAAAAATGCGGTTGTCAGAAATTCAGCAAAGAAAAAGATATTATGGACGTTTGGTTTGACAGCGGCTCTTCTCACGCCGCAGTGCTCAAAAACCGTCCTTACCTAAATTGGCCCGCAGACCTTTATCTTGAGGGTGCGGATCAGTACAGAGGCTGGTTCCAGTCCTCGCTGCTCACCTCGGTTGCCACAATGGGCTCAGCTCCTTATAAGGCTGTTTTGACCCACGGTTGGGTCGTTGACGGCAACGGCAGAGTAATGCATAAATCACTCGGAAACGGAATCGATCCTCAGGAGGTTATCGACCAGTACGGAGCCGACGTGCTCAGACTTTGGGTCGCTTCTTCCGATTATCATGCTGATATCAGAATTTCAAAGGATATCCTAAAACAGCTTTCCGAGGCATACAGAAAAATCAGAAACACAGCAAGATATATTCTCGGCAACCTTTCTGACTTTGACCCGGATACCGATATGGTAAAACCCGACGAGCTTTTCTCGATCGACAAGTGGGCTATCACAAAGCTTAACGAGCTTATCGACAAGGTTAAGGAATCCTACGACAAATATGAATTCCACATTGTGTATCACAGCATTCACAACTTCTGCGTTGTTGATATGTCAAACTTCTATCTTGATGTTTTGAAGGACAGACTGTACACCGAAAAGGCTGACAGCAAGTCAAGAAAAGCGGCTCAGACATCTATTTATATCATTCTTAACGCAATGACAAGAATGATCGCACCGATCCTTGCATATACTTCGGACGAAATCTGGAAATTTATGCCTCATTCGGAAAGCGACAGAGCCGATCATATTATCTTCAACGAAATGCCTGAGAAGATCGATCTTTCAACAAGCTCGGATTTCATGAGCTTCTGGGACAGGATCCATGAGCTGAGAGACGACGTTAAAAAATCTCTTGAGCCAATGATTAAGGAAAAGACGATCAAAAGCTCGCTTGAAGCCAAGATCATCCTCAAAGCCGGAGGCGAAACTCTCGAGTTCCTCAAAAAGGCTGAGGAAGAGCTTGCCGCAGCATTCATTGTTTCCGAGGTTGAAATCGTTGAGGGCGACGGAGAGCTCGAAATCAGCGTTGAAAAAGCTGAGGGAAAAAAGTGCGAGCGTTGCTGGACTATCAGCAAAACTGTCGGAGAAAACAGCGAACATCCGACTCTCTGCGCACGTTGCTGTGAAAATTTAAAATAATTTTAATCAAATATAAAGAGCACCTCTGAACAGCAGATGGTTTTGGAGGTGCTCTTTTTGATTATTTTACTTTTTTGATAAAACGATAACCAAAAAACAAGCAAATGACAAATTGGAGGAACTATGCCGTTCATTGCTCTGTTAATCGGCGCAGTCATTGTTGCCGCAGATCAGATAATCAAATACTTTGTTGTAAACAATTTAAAGCCGTTAGGTTCTGTTTCGGTGATCGACAACCTGTTCAAGCTGACCTACGTTGAAAATCGCGGCGTTGCGTTCGGTATGTTCAACGATATGCGCTGGTTTTTTGTTGTGTTGACTTCGGTTTTGATTGCTGCAATCATAATCTTTATGTTCATAAAGCGACCGGGCGGCAAGCTTTTCTATATTGCCGCAGGGTTGATAATCGGCGGCGGGATCGGAAATCTTATAGACAGAATATTGTATGGTTACGTAATAGATTATCTTAGCCTCTCGTTTTTTTCGCCTGTTTGCAATTTTGCGGATTACGCTATAACGATCGGCGTTGTGCTGCTTGCGGTTTACGTTATTTTTTTCACAGGGTACCTAAAAAGCAACAAAAAGGATTTAAAAAATGACAAGGCATGAGCTAATCTGCGCTGATAACGAAATCAGGATCGACAAATATCTTTCGCAAACAGAGCTCGGGCTTTCGCGAAGCGCGGCGGCCAGCCTGATCGAAGCTGAAAATGTGCTGGTAAACGGCAAAGCAGTGAACAAAAAGCACAAGCTCATGCAGGGCGATATTATAACCGTAAGCGTTCCCGATCCTGTTGAATATGAAGCAAAGGCTGAAAACATTCCGCTTGATATCGTTTATGAGGACGATTATCTTTTGGTGGTAAACAAGCCAAAGGGAATGGTTGTACACCCGGCTGCCGGCAATTATGAGGGAACGCTTGTAAACGCGCTGCTTTATCATTGCAAGGACAGCCTTTCCGGGATCAACGGCGTAATGCGTCCGGGTATCGTTCATAGGATAGACAAGGACACAAGCGGTCTGCTGATTGTTGCAAAAAACGATTTTTCTCATGCACTGCTTGCAGAACAAATCAAGGAGCACTCCTTTACAAGAGAATATGAGGCTGTTGTTTTCGGCAATCTTAAAGACGACAGCGGAACAGTTGACGCGCCGATCGGAAGAAACCCCAACGACAGAAAGAAAATGTGCGTTACTCAAAAAAACAGCAAAAACGCCGTTACGCACTGGGAAGTGCTCGAACGGTTCAAGAGCTACACCTATATAAAATGTAAGCTCGAAACCGGAAGAACTCACCAAATCAGAGTTCATATGGCTTATATAGGTCATCCCGTTGCCGGTGACTCGGTTTACGGAGTGAAAAAAGAAAAGACAGGCTTTGAGGGGCAGTGCCTTCACGCTCGGAAAATCGGCTTTGTACATCCGTCATCAGGAAAATATATGGAATTTGAATCGGATCTGCCGGAGTATTTTAAAAATTTTCTTAAAAAACTAATGAGTTAAGACAACACCGTTATACGTAACTTTAAGCAATATCATTACTGTTTTTATTTATACTTAGTAAGTATTAGATATATAAAGATGCTGGAGGTAATCAAGGAAATGATACTTATTACTGGTTTAACAGGAACAAGCGGCAGTGCTTTTTATGATGTTCTTTGCCGTGAAAAATACAGCGGTAAAATAAGAGTTGTTGTCAGAAGTACGACAAATCTTGAACAATTTAAGAATTCACCGCTTGACCTTGAATTTGTCACCGGAGACATAACTGACGTTGATTTTATGGCGAAAGCTATGGATGGATGTGAGCTTGTATTTAACATTGCCGCCAAAGTTCACAACAAGCATGTTGCCGCAGCGATTTTACGTTCTCCGTCGGTAAAAAAAGCAGTTTTTGTTTCAAGCACAATTGTTTATTCAAATAACTATCCGACATCAACTTTACATATTGACGAACCCGAAATTCGGAAATCCTTATCAAACAAAGGCGTAAAATGTGTATTCCTCAGACCAACAATGATTTTCGGAACCAGGAACGACAGTAATATTAGCCGTTTTATCGTCTGGATTAATAAATACAAGTTTTTCCCTGTTGTCAAACACGGAAGTGCGACGATCCAACCGGTTTCCCGTCTTGATTTGGCTGAAATGTACTATGCAGTTCTTGATAAATATGATGAGCTTCAAAGCGACGATTATATTATTTCCGGTGACAAATGCATGACCCTTCTTGAGATGTTCAAGATAATTGCGAGGCTTTCCGGGAAAAATACAAAATTTGTTAATATTCCATTTGGGTTTGCTAAATTTTTGGTTAATACAGCTTATGTTTTGTCTTTCAAAAGAATCAACTACAAAGAACAGCTTGATCGTCTTGCTGAGGACAGAGCTTATCCGCACGAAAAAATAACCGCAGAGCTTGGATACAGTCCGCTTTCTTTTGAAGAAAGAGTAAAGCCACTTATAGACGAGATAATGGGCAATATGTAATATCTTATAATTCAGACTGTGCAAAAACTTATTTTGCGTACGCTAAGATGAACAACTTTAAAATGACAGTGTAGATTTGGCGTGAAGCAGCCGAAAGGCAGGCTTT
>OMZU01000042.1 GCA_900315605.1 uncultured Eubacteriales bacterium
GGGACGTCCTCTGCTTTCCCTCAATTTGACGTGTCCGTTTTATAGGGTATAGTTTAGTTGAGTTATTCATTATTCTTTATTCATTTTTCTTCTGTGCGCCCCTACAGTCCTAAAGGAAAAATATCGCTAAACAAAATATACTCCGTTCGGCTTGCCGCGTTGAAAAACAGCAAGGGCAATTCTGAGAGTTGGGCGGTGTTGTCCGAATCATTTTCAAAAAAGTTTAAAAGCATATATCATTTAGATAAATAATATGCTATAATAGGTATATCTTTGTCATTGCGCGGCGAATTATACTGCACAACGGCGTTTTGACTCTCAATAGGGGGCTGTTATTTTGATTTTTAATATTTCCTATACCTCGCTGAATTTTATATTTTTTGTCTTGGCAACAATGCTCGTTTATTTTTTGTTCCCGGCAAAAAAGCATAAGTGGACTGTTCTGCTGGCGGCAAGCATGTTTTTTTATGCTGTTGCCGGATACAAATTCGCTTATTTTATTGTGTTCACCACCCTGAGCACATTTTTGACTGCGCTTTGGATAGAGCGCGTTTCACTCAGGTCAAAAAAGCTGCTCAAGGAAAAGAAAAAGGAATGGGACAGGGAATACAAAAAGAAATATAAAAACAAAATAAAGACCCAAAAGCGTTTGATAATGGCTCTTGCGCTTGTGATAAATTTCGGCATACTTGCCTTTCTAAAATATTACAACTTCTTCGCCGGCAGTCTCAACGATATCCTGGGCGGCTTTGGGATCGCCTTTTCCGCGCCGACGCTCCAACTGTTTTTGCCGCTGGGAATCTCCTTCTACACCTTCCAGTCAATGGGCTATATCGTTGACGTTTACCGCGAGAAAACCGAAGCGCAGCACAATCCCTTCAAGCTGCTGCTTTTTGTATCGTTCTTTCCGCAGATCGTTCAGGGACCTATCAGCATTTACGACCAGCTTGCCAACCAGCTTTTTGAGCCGCACGATTTTAATTTTACCCGAATGAAATACGGCATGGAGCTGATTTTGTGGGGCTTTTTCAAAAAGCTTATCATCGCCGACAGAGCTGTTATCGCCATAAGCACGGTGACTGCCGACTACGGAAAATACGGCGGAACAACGCTCACCTTTACTATCCTCCTCTACGCTCTCCAGCTTTATGCGGATTTTTCGGGCGGAATCGATATCTCGCGCGGTGTGGCGCAGATTTTCGGCATCGACATGATCGACAACTTCAAGCGTCCGTATTTTTCAAAGTCGATCAACGAATATTGGCGCAGATGGCATATCTCGCTCGGCGGCTGGCTCAAGAATTATCTTTTCTATCCCATTGCAATGTCAAACGTTTTTCTTAACGCCGGCAAAAAAATCAAGGGCACCCGCTTTGGAAAAACCGCCGCGGGCGCGCACGTTTCAAAGGTTTTGCCCACCAGCGTAGCCTCGCTGATCGTATTTTTGGTGGTCGGAGTTTGGCACGGCGCAAGCTGGAAGTATGTTGCCTTCGGCTTGTGGAACGGCTTGATAATCATGCTCAGCATCCTTTTGCAGCCGGTTTTTGACGGGATCACAGACAAGCTGCACATCAACCGAAAAAATCCGTTCTTTGTGCTTTTTCAGCTTTTGCGCACTTTTATCGTTGTGCTTGTCGGCTATGTTTTCGACGTCGCTCCCACGTTTTCGGGCGGTATGCAGACGATCGGTCTGTTCTTTACCGGACAGAATATGCAGCAGGGAATATCCGAAATCAATGAGCTGGGCTTGATCCCCCAGGACTTTGTTGTGCTGCTCATTGGCATGGCAATAATTTTTGTCGCAAGCGTGATCCAGGAACGCCACCCCGACACCACGATCCGCGTAATGCTCGATCAAAAGCCGCTTGCGCTCAGGTTTGTACTTCTTTATCTCGGCGTGATCGCTGTTGTTATCTACGGAATCTACGGCTCGGGCTATAACGCTGCCGACTTTGTTTATATGCAATTCTAAAAAGGTGATAATATGAAGGATAATAAGAAAAAACTATATTTCAGGCGCACCATAAGAACGCTCTGCTTTTTTCTGGCAATAATCGCGACCTGCTTGGTTTTGCAGAGGTATTTTTTGCGCAATACCGACCACAACAGCCTGAGGATCGAGGGCTTTTATCAGGAGGATCGCGACTCGCTTGACGCAGTTCTGATCGGCGCGAGCGATATCTATACAAGCTTTATCCCCGGAAGAGCCTACGACCGCTGCAAGCTCACAAGCTATCTTCTCGCTTCGGAATCGATCACCGCTCAGGGCGTAAAAACCGCCGTCAAGGAGGTCGTTAGAACACAGCACCCGGAGTGCATTATTATTGAAGCCAACGCTTTTTTGTACGGAGCGTCGGACAACGAGAGCAACCAGGCGCATATCCACAAGTTTTTTGACAATCTTCCGCTGAGCGTGAACAAGCTTGAGTTTATTCAAAAAAAGGTTCCTGCCGACGAGCGCGCGGAGTATTTCTTTCCGCTGATGAAGTACCACGGCACCTGGACGGAATACCCCGAACGCTTTCACCTTGCGGCAAGCGACATTGCGTTGCAGGCTCGCGGCTACAACTACCTAAAGGGCTTTCGCACCACCACGGACATTTACAATTCCTCAAAGCCCTGTCTGAACGACAGCCTGAGCAGCTTTACCGAGGAGCTCGACCTTAACCCCGACCTTGAAAAAGAGCTGCTTGATTTGCTTGATTACTGCAAAAAGCGCGACCTGAACGTGATCTTCATTCGTGCGCCGCATTTTGTGACGGAAAAAACTCTTGACCGCGTAAAGCGTTCACAGAAAATGGCGTCTCTTGTAAGGGATTTCGGCTACAGCTACTACACCTTTGAGAATGATGTAAAAAAAATCGGTATCAACGATAAACATGATTTCTATAACGAGGATCACATGAACATTTACGGTGCGCTGAAATTCACCGATTACGTCTGCGACAAACTTATCCAAGAGGAAGGGATAGTTCCCGAGCCGCTTAACGATACCCAAAGGGAGATTTGGGAAAATGCCGCAAAATCCTCAAATCAGCTTTACCGTTACTGCAACGATATGATGATGCGCGGCGAGGTCAGAGGAGCGCAGGAGGACGTTTTGACCTTGACCTCGCTCCCGAATTATTCCGACGCGCCGATAGAATCAAAGGAGGGCAGATAAATGCGAAGAAAGGACAGAGAGATCACCAACAAAGCCGTGATCGAAGATTTTCTTTCGAGGCAAACGATCATAAGGATCGGCTTTTATGACAAAGGCGAGATCTATATTGTGCCGGTCAATTACGGCTTTGTGTGCGAAAACGGTAAATATGTATTCTATTTTCACGGAGCAAAAGCCGGACGCAAATACGAGCTTGCCCAAGCCGAGCCGGAGGTGGGCTTTGAGATCGACGGAGATCACCTGATCCTGCGCGGCGACAAGGCTTGCTCTTATTCGGCAAAATATCAGAGCGTCATCGGAACCGGCGTTTTGTCGGTTGTAAACAGCATGGACGAGAAAATCAAAGGACTTAACTGCCTGATGAAGCAGTCCGAAAGCGAGCGCGCTTGGGAGTTTTCCGAAAAAGCCCTTGGCTCGGTTGCGGTTTTCAGGCTCCGCGTAAAAAATCTATCCTGCAAGGCAAAAATATAAAGGCGGCAACACACGAGCTTTTTGTGTGTTGCCGCCAAAATTTGTTTTTTCTAAGAAGCAGGCTGAGATTATATTTTTCCTGCCTCAAGCGCGTTGTAAAAATCTCCGAAGCTGCCGTTTGAGTATGCCGAAATATCCGCGCTGTTTTTGTTTATCAGGCAGTCGGTGATAAGGAATGCGTCAAAGCCTATTTTTGCGGCGCACATATCCTCGTCAACGTCATTGCCTATCATAATGCTCTCCCCGGGCTTTATATCGCATTTTGAGCAGATCTCCTCGTAATAGCTCAGGCTGGGCTTGCAAAACGCCGAATTGTCATAAACCGTGATGTATTCAAAATCCTCCGGGTCAAGTCCTGCCCAGCGGATCCGCTCATAGGTTGCGACCGACGGAAAAACCGGATTTGTCGCAACGATCACCCTGCCGCCGTTTTGCTTGATTTTTTCAACGCTTTTGAGCGCGAGGGGATTAACTCCCGTGGCGAGTCGCGCGGCGGCAAACTCATTTTGGTAGTAGCTGTCAAAATGCTCGGAAAATTCAAGCAAATCAATGCCGGCGGTTTTTGACGCCGTTTCCCAAAAAACATCTTGATTCAGTCTGGTTCCGTCGTTTGAAAGCATCGCGTGAGTTCCGTTCCAAACCGAGCTTACCAAAAGCTCGGGCCGGATTTTCAAGACCGGAGTGAGAGCCTTGCACAAAGATTGAAGATACAGCTCGACAAACGACTTTGTGTCGGGCATGGGGAGCAAGGTGCCGTCAAGGTCAAAAAGGTAATTATTATGCATATTGTTTTTATCTCCGTAAATCCTTATCTTCTTGTTTTGTACTCATTATAAAGCAAACGGAGATTTTTTTCAAGACCGTTTGCAAGCGTTGATGTTTTGTATTATAATTATAGGCAACACCGCATAACACAGCAAAACGGAGTGATGATTTATGAAGCTTGTTCTAACCGACGCTCAGACGGTTTTGGACGATATTGTAAACGCCGACTGCCTCAAGGAGTTCGGCGAGGTAAAGCAGTTCGGTCTGCTGAAATACACCGAGGTCGCCGAGGCTATTGCCGACGCGGATATAGTTGTCTGCAACAAAACTCTTTTGGACAAAACCACCCTCGCGCTTGCAAAAAACCTGAAATATATCGGGCTGTTTGCTACGGGCTACAACAATATTGATATCGAGCTCTGCGCAAAAAGGGGAATAACCGTCTGTAACGCCGGCTCTTACTCAACAAGCGCGGTGGCTCAGCACACCTTCGCGCTGATTTTGGAGCACACGAACAATACCGCGCGCTACAACAAGTTTGTTCAGGACGGACTTTGGAAGCGCAGCAAGACCTTTTCGCCGTTTGTATATCCGCTCACAGAGCTTGCCGGAAAAACACTCGGGATCGTAGGGCTCGGCAATATCGGCAAGGCGGTCGCAGGTATTGCGGCGGCGTTTGGCATGAAGGTACTTGCCTACAGCCGCACGCCGAAAAATGCTCCCGGCGTTGAGGAGGTCGGCTTTGACGAGCTGCTTGAGCGAAGCGATATCGTGAGCGTTCACTGTCCGCTCAACGCCGATTCTCAGGGGATCTTTAACAGCGAAGCCTTTTTGAAGATGAAAAAGGGCGCGCTCTTTGTCAACACCGCCAGAGGCGGAGTTATGGTCGAGCGCGATTTGTTCGACGCGCTGAGTTCCGGTCACCTCGGCGGAGCCTGCATCGACACCCTCGCCGTTGAGCCTATGGAGGAGGACTGTATCCTTATGACCGCGCCCAACTGCATCATAACTCCGCATATCGCCTGGGCTCCGGTCGAAACGCGCCGCAGGCTTATGGGGATCGTCGCCGATAATATCAGGAATTTTTTGTCGGGAAAACCGACGAACGTTGTATGCTGATACAATTGACAATTGACAATGGACAATTGACAATTAATGTCGAGCAGAAACGATTTATACAATAAATACGTTAGTGCCCGATTGTATAACTAATGGCTAAATTTTATTTTATATAATAATTAACTGTAGGGGCGCACCCATGTATGCGCCCTGCCTATATAGCCGCTGATTCCGAGGGCGCACACGCGGGTGCGCCCCTACGATATAATGGCGAAAGTAGCAAAAAATATATCAATAGTAATCCAGTCGGGAACGAACGAATTTTTTCAATTTGTTTTTCTGCCCGACCGAAATTGTCAATTGTCAATTGTCCATTGTCAATTGAAAAAGATTGTCCATTGTCAATTGTCCAATAGTGTGCTATAATAATATGATGTATTGATGTAATATTGAAAAAAGGTGTTTTAATGAGTGGAAAGCGCACGGTTGTCAAGGTCGGAACTTCAACGCTGACCTATGACAACGGAAAAATAAACTACAGACGAGTTGAAAAGCTTTGCAAGGTCCTCAGCGATCTGCAAAACAGCGGAGAGGAGATCCTCTTGGTTTCCTCCGGTGCTATCGGCGTAGGAATGGGAAAGACCGGACTTGCCGAGCGACCGCACGAAAACAGAAAAAAACAGGCTCTCGCCGCGATCGGACAGTGTGAGCTAATGTTTATGTATGACAAGCTTTTCGGCGAATATAACCATAATGTGGCGCAGCTTTTGCTGACGCGTTACGAGGTCGAAACCGAGGAAAAACGCAGCAACGTTATCAATACGATCGACGAGCTGTTGAAAATGAGCATAATCCCGATAATAAACGAAAACGACACGGTTGCTATCGACGAGCTCGAAGGCAACAAGATCGGCGATAACGATATGCTCTCGGCGATCGTTTCGGGACTTGTCCGCGCCGACAGACTGGTTATTTTGACCGACATTGACGGCTTGTACGATTCAAACCCGCGCACAAATCCCTGCGCGCAAAAGCTTGACGTTGTGCCCAAGATCAACAAGGCGATCATGGACATGGCTGCCGGCACAGGCTCAAACCGCGGCACGGGCGGAATGATAACAAAGCTACAGGCTGCCGACTATGCCACAAAGCGCGGTATTGAGGTTCATGTTATCAACGGCACCGAGCCGAAATCCATTTATGACGTTATAGAAGGAAAAAGCGGAGGAACGGTGTTCCTCGCTCAGCAATAAGGAGGAAAAATTATGACTCAGCTTGAAACCATGGGCGCAAAGGCAAAGGAAGCGGCTCGCTTTCTTATGACCGCAGGAGCAAAAAAGGACGAAGCTTTGGCGGCGATCGCGCGCGCGCTCAGGGCAAATTCTGCAAAAATCATTGAGGCTAACAATATTGATATAGAAAACGGAAAGGCAGCAGGACTGACCGATTCCTTGCTCGACAGACTCAGACTGGACGAGGGCAGGATCAACGGCATGGCAGACGGCGTTGAGCAGGTTGCCGCTTTGAGCGACCCTGTAGGCAGGGTGCTTGAGGGCAGAACTCTCAAAAACGGCTTAAAAATCGAAAAGGTCACTGTTCCTATGGGCGTTATCGGAATTATCTATGAGGCTCGTCCCAACGTTACCTCGGACGCCGCAGCTCTTTGCCTAAAGGCAGGCAGCGCGGTCATCCTTCGCGGCGGCAAGGAAGCTATCAATTCCAACACCGCAGTGACCGAGGTCATGTGCGCCGCGCTTGAGGAAGCAGGCTTTCCTCAGGGCTGCGTTTCGCTGATAACCGATACCAGCCGTCAGAGCGCGACCGAGCTTATGCAGCTCACAGAGTATCTTGACGTGCTTATTCCGCGCGGCGGAGCCGGACTTATCAAGAGCGTTGTTGAGAACGCAAAGGTCCCGGTTATCGAGACCGGCGTGGGCAACTGCCACGTTTATGTTGACAAGAGCGCGGATATCGACATGGCGGCGAATATTATTTTTAACGCCAAAACCTCGCGCCCCTCGGTTTGCAATGCTATAGAAACAGTATTGGTTCATGCCGACATCGCAAAGGAGGCTCTGCCCAAAATCAAGGCTGAGCTTGACAAAAAGAACGTTGAGATCCGCGGCTGCGAGCGCACCGCCGAGATCCTGGGCGACTGCGTTGTTCCGGCAACCGAAAACGATTACGCAATTGAATTTCTTGACTATATTTTGGCGGTCAAGGTCGTTGACAGCCTTGACGACGCGCTTGACCACCTTGCAAAATACAGCACCGGTCACAGCGAATGTATTGTGACAAGCGACTACGAAAGCGCGAACATCTTTACCGAGTCGGTCGATTCGGCGGCGGTTTATGTAAATTCCTCAACGCGCTTTACCGACGGCGGCGAGTTCGGCTTGGGAGCGGAGATCGGAATTTCCACCCAAAAGCTCCACGCCAGAGGTCCAATGGGACTTAACGAGCTGACAAGCAGCAAGTTTATCATCAGGGGCAACGGACAGATCAGATAAGCCTCCGGTGCCTACAGCAAAAGGTACATCAGCGAGAGCAAAAGCGACGGGTCGTTTTTCTCGTCCATAAGCAGGATGATAAGCAGGATTATCAGGCTCTTGTCCTTGTCGCGAAAAATCCCCTCAAACGCCGTGCGATTTGCCGAGCCTGCGGTTTTTGCAGGCGGCGCAGCGGGCTTTGACGCACTTTTCTGACCGGCGGTCTTTTGCTGACGAGGCTCAGCTTCGTTTTGCCTTTCTGTGCGGCGTTCGGAGCCTCCTCTGCGGTGCATTTGCTGAGCGCGCAAAAATGCTTCTTCTTCAAAGCCGGGCAACTTGCTCACCTCCGTTTTGATCTAATACTTAATAAGTCAAAAGCCCGAGAGGATGCCGCTTTCTCTGAGCATGGGTATCATGCGCACAAGCTTGATAAGCTTTTCGGCGCGGTCGAGCTTTTGGCGTTTGTCCTCGCTCAAAAACGGCTTTAGGGCGTTGAGCAGGCGCGTTGTGTCGTCGTCGCTTTTGAACGACTGCATCAGCGGAGCAAGGCGCGTGATCGTGCCCAGCATATCGTCGCTGACCGGAACGCTTGAGGGCGGAAGCTTTGGCGGCTCGGGCGGAGACTGCGACAGCCCAAGCTGCTCTCCAAGGTTTTGCACCTGCTTGAGTGCCTCGGGATCGCTCAGGATCTGATTTATTTTATCTTCAAGCTCTGACATTTTTTCACCTGCTTATAACGATAGTTGCCAAGGCAGCACCGCGTTTTGCCGCGAAAATCGATTTTGTACCGAAAACCTACTTTTCGTTGCGTTTGGCGGCGTCGCCTTGACTTGGATTTTGTATTTAATCGGACTGCTTCTTTTGATTCAAAATTTTTATAAGTGCCTGAGCCTGCGGCGAATTTAAAATTTGCCTCGTTTTTTCCGGGTCGCTCAGGATCTCCTCGGCTTGTCGTCTGTCGTTCGGATCTGCCTTGCTGAGGATACTGCTTACGTTTCCGTCGGCGGCAGCGTTTTTTATCTGCTCGCCCGACATCCCAAGCTGCTTTGAAAGCTCGCCGAACAGCTTGTTGACATTTTTTTCAGACATAAAACCACCTCGGTATATACTATGCGCCTGTTCAAAAATAAGAACAAAAATCCGCATAAAGCCGGGGAGAGCGGAAAGGCTAGGGTGATTTTGTGAGGATTTTGGTGATTTCCGACACTCACGGAGATTTGCACACAACAAAAAAGGCTTTGGAATCCCAGCCCACGGCTGAGGTGATAATCCACTGCGGAGACAGCCGCGACGAGCTTGACTATATTGAACGCACCGTCAGGAACAAGGCGGTCATCGCCGTCAAGGGCAACTGCGACTTTGGCTCGCAGCTTCCGCTTGAGGAGGTTCGGCCGATCGGCGGCAAGCGTTTTTTGATTTGCCACGGTCATATGTACAACGTAAAATACGGGCTTCAAAATCTTGAATACGCTGCGCGCGAAAAGCAAGCCGACATTGCGGTTTACGGTCACACTCATTACGCCGTTTCCGATTATATCGACGGCTTGTATCTTCTCAATCCCGGTCATTGCAGCGGCTACGGCGCGACCTGCGCCTATATCGACATCACCGACAAGGGCGATATCGTGACAAATATCATCAAGCTATAGCCAAAGGAGGCGAGGAGCGTTGAACCTGAACGGCTTTGAATTTGACAAAAGAACCGCAGACGCGCTCTCGGCTCTTGCAAGCGGCAAAAGGCTTCCTCATGCCGTTGTGCTTGAATCTCACGACGACAAAGCCGCTGACGAGGCGGCAAGGGCGTTGTCTATGTTTGCCGTTTGTCAAAGCGAAAACAAGCCCTGCGGAGAATGTCCTCAGTGCCAAAAGGCGTTCAACAGGGCTCACGCAGATATTACCTATCTCAAAACGACCAACAAATCAAAAACCTACGCGATCGAACAGATCCGCGAGGTAATCAGCGACGTTTATATTCGCCCCAACGAGGCGGACTGCAAGATATATATTTTTGAGCACGCCGACGAATGTATGACGACTGTGGCGCAAAACGCCTTTCTAAAGGTGCTTGAGGAGCCGCCGCAGGACGTTAGCTTTATCCTGCTTTGTCAAAACTCACGCAGGCTGCTGCCCACTATACTTTCGCGCTGCACCCTGCTCAGGCTGGGCTCGGAAGCACCGCCGGAGGGCGACGTGCTCGATCGCGCGGAAGAGATAGTCAACGGAATACTCTCGCCGCGTGAATATGACCTTTTGCTCGCGCTCAGGGCGATATTTGACAAGGAACGCTCGGGCGAAATACTCGGCGCGGTCGCCTTGCTTTTGCGCGACGGACTGGCTGTGCTTTCCGGCGCAAAAGCGGTTCAAAACCACGCGCTGGGAACCAAGATCGCGGCAACGCTTCCAAGGGGCGTGCTGCTTGAGCTGATTTCGCTGACGCGCGACGCTCAGACAAAGACAAAAACCAACATTAACATAAACCTTTTCGCCACATGGTTGTGCGGAGAATACAGGAGGATTTCATGGCAGAGGTAATCGGAGTTAGATTCAAAGAGGTTGGAAAAATCTATTATTTTGACCCGCTCGACAACAAGCTAAGCGTGGGCGATATGGTGATCGTTGAGACCGCGCGCGGACTGGAATGCGGCGAGGTCGCCATGGAAAACAAGGAGATCAGCGACGACAAGCTGGAGCACGAGCTCAAGCCGCTTATCCGTATCGCGACCGAGGAGGATCTCAGAAAGCAAGCCGAAAACAAGCTAAAGGAAAAGGAAGCGGCGCGTATTTGCGAACAAAAAATCGCAAACCACAAGCTGGAAATGAAGCTTGTCAACGTTGAATACACCTTTGACAACAGCAAGATCATCTTCTACTTTACCGCCGACGGCAGGGTCGATTTCCGCGCTTTGGTAAAGGATCTGGCGTCTGTTTTCCGCACCAGGATCGAGCTCAGACAAATCGGAGTGCGAGACGAGGCAAAAATGCTCGGCGGTCTCGGCGTTTGCGGCAGACCCTTCTGCTGCTCGGGTTTTTTGGGTGAATTTCAGCCGGTGTCGATTAAGATGGCAAAGGAGCAGGGACTCTCGCTTTCTCCCGTAAAAATTTCCGGAACCTGCGGCAGACTTATGTGCTGCCTCAAATACGAGCAGGCGGCATACACCGATCTTTTGAAACGCACGCCAAAGGTGGGCGCGATCGTGAACACACCCGAGGGCAAGGGGCTTGTCGTGGAAAACAATCTGATAGCCGGAACGCTGAAGGTCAAGCTCGACAATACGCCTGCGGATGTTGCGCCAAAGAGCTTTAAGGTAAGGCAGTGCAAGCTTTTGAAGGACGGCTACATCAAGGTGAACAAAAAGGAGCTTGAAGAGCTTAACGGACTTGAATAAAATTACTAAAGTTTTTTTTGAGAAAACACTTGCATTTATAAAAAAATGTGCTACAATAAGGGTGGATTAGATATAAAAGGAGGTGTACATATGGCATATGTAATCAATGACGAGTGCATCATGTGCGGCGCGTGTGCCGACGAGTGTCCTTGCTCAGCAATTTCAGAGGGCGACGGCAAGTACGTTATAGATGCTGATACATGCGTAGACTGCGGTTCTTGCGCAGAGGTTTGTCCTGTTGGCGCACCCGAGCAGGGCTAATCGCCTTATTTCATAGGATTCCTAAAAGAATTTCTACAGCGGCAGGGTTAGCCCTGCCGTTTTTTTGCTCTTTGATCAGCAAAACCTGATTAAATATCGGTATGATACGCGCAAGGGGTGATTTTGTGTCTGTCAAAACAAAAGCGGCGATCTCGCTTGTAATAAATCTTTTGATCGCAGTCATAACGACCGGGGTCATCATTTCATATTTTTTTACGGATAACCTGCTGATAAAAAACAAATCGGAGATATTTTGGTTTTTTACAAATGATTCAAATATCTTTGCAGCGATCGCCTCTGTGGTCGTGGCGATATTTGATGTAAAAATCCTTAAGGGCAAAGCAGAGCTGCTGCCTGCGGCTGCGTTGATCCTAAAATATTCCGGAACAGTTTGCCTGACAGTCACCATGCTGACATGCCTGTTTTATCTTGCGCCGAAACACAGCTTTTCGTTCATCTTCGGCGAAACCTTTTTTCACGTCCATTTGGGCGCGCCGCTGATGTCCTTGATATCTCTGTGTATGTTTGAAAAGGGACGACGACTTAGCGTTGCCGCGGCGCATTTTGCATATGTGCCCCTGCTGGTGTACAGCGCGGTATATTTTATAATGGTAGTCGTAATCGGAGAAGAAAACGGCGGCTGGCGAGACATCTATTCCTTTAACGCCAACGACAATTTTTTGTTGTCTCTTGTCGTTATGCTCGCGCAGTTTGTGTTGGTAATTTATTCCGTGAGAGCGGTCTATAATATCGGGATTGGGAAAGATACAAAGCTGTAGACAACAACGCGAGACTTTTTATTAGTGTGGAGTTTGGAGTGTGGAGTGTGGAGTTTCGGTTGGGAAGAAACATTTTATTAAAAAAAGCGTTTGTTCCCGGTTGTATTAATAATTGTTTAATCTTGTTTTCTGTAAAAACATTATGTAGGGGCGACCATTGGTCGCCCCTACGACTTGTTAAGGAAAACTAAAACTATAGCCATAGTAATACAGTCGGGAACAAACGCTTTTTTTGAATGGATTTTTTTTCCCGACCAAAACTCCACACTCCACACTCCAAACTCCACACTGAAAAAAAGAGCCTAATATGCGTTTGCATATTGGGCTCTTGATCGTAAATATGATTTTATAAAGCTTTATGCTCCGAGTTCTTCTTCGTTGTCGCCGGAATAATAAACCTTTTTGATGTCCGCGCCGAGGGCTCTGAATTTTTCAACAACGTCCTCGTAGCCTCTCTCAATATACTGGATGCTCGAAATCTCGGTAACGCCGTTGATTTGCAGGGCTGCAATAATCATTGCTGCGCCGGCTCTCAGGTCGGTCGCCTTGACAGGAGCAGCGGTGAGCGGAGTGCCGCCCTCGATGATCGCAAGTCTGCCCTCAACCGAAATATGCGCGCCCATGCGGATAAGCTCGCTGATGTACTGATAGCGGTTATCCCAAACGTTTTCGTTGACAATGCTGGTGCCCGGAATGCTCATAAGCAGAGCTGTGAACTGCGGCTGGCAGTCGGTGGGGAAGCCGGGATGCGGCATGGTCTTGATGTTGCAGCGTTTGAGCGGCTTTTGGGTCGCGTCAATAGTCAACGCCTCGTCGTATTCTGTGATCTTAACACCCATTTCGCGGAATTTTGCCGTGATGGATTCAAGATGCTTTGGCGTGATGTTTGTGATAGTGATGCAGCCGCGTGTTGCTGCCGCAGCGCACATATAGGTTCCCGCCTCGATTTGGTCGGGGATGATCGAATAGGTGATCCCGTGCATGTAGGAAACACCGCGGATCTTGATAACGTCTGTGCCTGCGCCCCTGATGTCTGCTCCCATTGAGTTGAGGAAGTTGGCGAGGTCAACGATATGCGGCTCTCTTGCCGCGTTCTCGATAACGGTCTGACCCTTGGCTCTGCAAGCCGCAAGCATAATGTTCATGGTCGCGCCGACAGACACAACGTCAAGATAAACATGGTTGCCCTCAAGCTGCTCACATTCTGCCTCGATGATCGCGCCGTCAACAAGCTTGGTGTCCGCGCCCAATGCCTCAAATCCCTTGAGATGCTGGTCGATCGGACGAACGCCAAAGTTGCAGCCGCCCGGAAGGGCAACCTTTGCCTTGCCGTATTTGCCCAGCAGCGCGCCGAGAAGATAGTATGACGCACGCATACCCCGAACAAGATCGGTAACTGCGCTGCATGTGTACAGGCTGGTGGGGTCGATATAGAGCGAGGATTTGTTGATCCTCCTAACCTTGGCTCCCATCTGCTGCAAAATTTTGCTGATGAGCGAAACATCGCTGATGTTGGGAATATTCTCGATTTGGCAGGGTTCGTCGCAAAGAATCACTGCCGGTATAATAGCTACAGCCGCGTTTTTTGCGCCGCTGATATTCACTTCGCCGAAGAGCGGCTTGCCGCCCGTTACTACGAATTTTTCCAAGTTGCACACTCCCATGCTTTTTTCCTAATCAAAAAGTGACGAAGGCACCCTTGCTCACCCTTGAAAATCAATTATTATACTGTAAAATCAACGGGTGAGGACAGAAAATAACAAGTCCAAAATGCCCCTATTAATTAATAAAACACAATATATATTACATTTTTGTTAAAGCGAACCAGATGTTGTGGTTACGCATATGTAATGTAACAATTCTCCTGTAGAAAATGATACTACAAATTTGTAGTAAAGTCAACGAAATCTGAAAATTGTAACCGTTTTTTGGGCAAGTTGTACTCAAGTTGTCACTAAATTGTTACAATTATTTTTAAAATCAACAAACTGAAAACGAAGTTGTTATTTTTTTCAAAAAAGAAATAAAAAACCGCCTTTATTTCTTGCATAGAATTAACATTTTTTACATTGACCTATCTGCTCGGCTGGAAAAATCGTATTGCTAAACGGAATTTCCCTATGAAAGCATTTTCGGGCAACCGAGGTTTGAATTTATACCGTCCCATCTGCTCGGAGTAAAAAAACGGAATTTCTCTATGAAGGCATTTTCGGGCAACCGAGGTTTGAGTTTATACCGCCCCATCTGCTCGGAGTAAAAAACGGAATTTTTCTGTGAAGGCATTTTCGGGCAACCGAGGTTTGAATTTATACCGCCCTTTCTGCTCGGCGTAAAAAACTCGGCGTAAAAAAACGTGATTCCTTTATGAAGGCATTTTCGGGTATCCGGGGTTTGATTCAATTCCGACTTTTCTGCTCGGCGTAAAAAACTCGGCGTAAAAAAACGTGATTCCTCTATGAAGGCATTTTCGGGTATCCGGGGTTTGAATCATTACCGTCACTTCTGCTCGACGTAAAAAAAATCGGAGTAAAATTTTGGTATCCAGTTTTTTGTGGCGGAGGAAAGGTCTTGGGTAAAGCCGTCAAGTCCGCTTTGCAGCAGCTCGCGCTTTACTTTTTCGTACTCACGCTTTGTCAGCTTGCGGTTGATTTTGGGGAACTGCGCTGCTCTGCCGCAGGGAACGTATTGGCACATCAGGCTTACAAGGATCTGGTTGCTGAAATTCCTGCGCAAAATGTCGATCACCTCAATGCTGTTTTTGGTGTGAGAGGGCAGGACAAGATGGCGCACTATCACGCCGCGCTTTATCATTCCGCTGTCGTCATACGCAGGTTCGCCGACCTGAAAGATCATCTCTCTGATCGCTGCAAGGGCAACGTCGGTGTAGCCCGGCGCGTTTGAATATTTTTCAGCCAAGGCGTTGCTGCTGTATTTAAAGTCGGGGAGATAAACGTCAACGTATCCGTCGAGCATGGTAAGGATCGTTGGCGAAACGTAGCCTCCGCAATTGTAGACCACAGGGACAGAGGGCTTGTATATATCCAGACTTTTGACCACGGCAGGGGCAAAATGATCGGCTGTCACAAGGTTGATGTTGTGGACTCCCTGCTCCTCAAGCTGCTTGTAGCAGTCGGCAAGCTCCTCGGGAGTGATCGCTCTGCCCTTGTTTTCCGCCGAGATCTCATAGTTTTGACAATAGACGCAGCTTAGCGTGCAGCCGGAAAAAAACACAGTTCCGCTGCCCTTTTCGCCGCTTATGCAAGGCTCCTCGCCAAAGTGGGGCGCGACCCGTGCGACGACCGGCAAGATCCCCATTCGGCAATAGCCCTCGCCGGCGAGCTCGGTGCGCATTGCGCTGCATTTTCTGGGACAAATACTGCAAATCATGCTTAACACAAACCCTTTCAAAAATTGATTATAAAGGCAACACCGCACAATTCAAGGCGCACGCCTTGCTTGGATATTATTCCGTGAGCTTGCCCAAAAATCAGCCCCCATACGTCAGTATGCGAACTGATTATTTGAGCAAGCTGACGAAAAATCTCACTGCGCAATCCGCACACCTGAATTAT